>JAAUZY010000037.1:81326-110846 GCA_014804355.1 Lachnospiraceae bacterium | reverse complement strand
CCACGGTATCAAGATAGAAGCCGGTCTTAGAGACGGGTTCAGCTGTACGCCCACAGCCGGATAACAGGATAACAGATAATATAGCAGATATTTTGATCCATATAAAAAGAAATCGATTCAGTTTTGGATTCATGTTTCTGAGTTACCTCCTATGCTTCATAGTATAGCCGCAACCGGAACATTTTTCAATTTGTCAAATTGCCCATAACATGATAACATAAATAAAGTATATAAGGGTTGGTGCAGCGACAGACTGCACGAAATAGATAATGATAACGATATACGGACACAAGCGTGTCCTGCATAGGAAGGGATAAAAATATGAGATTACCCGGTGAGGAAGAATCCGGCGGTTCCGGACCATCCGTATTCTATATGGCAATCGGTGTGACCGCATTCGTGTTGATCTTATTAGTTTCGCTGTTTAAGGTCAACGATAAGAAAAGAAGCGGAAGCGATTATATCAAAGAAATACAGCAGCGTCAGGAGGAAGCCGCGGAACAAGAAGCTGCAACAGAGGAAGCCGCGCAGACGGAGGCGGCGGGCCGCAAGCTGCGGGCGGAGGATCTGGACTTCTGGGATATGTATCCGGTAGACGAAGAAGAGACAGGACCGGAGAAGCCGACAGAACCGAGTAAGCCGGCGAAATCCACTTTTGCAGATAAAGCGGAGAAAGAACGGCAGGAACAGCAGCAGAAGGAACAGGAGGTGCAGGACGATCCTTCCACGGACGGCAAGCACACCTTGGTCACGACACCGGACGGTAAAGATGAGTGGGTGCTGATCAGTCCGTATCTGACAAAGAACACTTATGATTTTACAAAGATGGAAGAGAAGGCTGGATTGAAACGCTATATGGAGAACGGAAGGAAGCTCTCCTATGTGGGTGTGGATATCTCCAAACAGACCGGAAAAGTTAATTTTTCGGGACTCAAAGCGGCAGGTGTCGATTATGTGATGATTCGTCTGGGCGGGCGAGGATACAGTACCGGACAGATCACTCTGGACGAGAACTTTAAGGCAAATATAGAAGGTGCTATTGCGGCAGGGCTGGATATCGGCGTTTACTTTTATTCTCAGGCGATTAATCAGGATGAAGCAATACAGGAAGCAAATTTCGTGGTTCAAAATCTGGATCCCTACAAAGGAAATGTCAAATATCCTGTAGTGTTTGACATGGAGTTTGTGAGCAATGATGAGGCGAGAATAGACGGGTTGAGCAGAGAAGACCGCACTTCTGTGGCCGTATCTTTTCTGGAGGGCGTGAAAGCGGCAGGCTATGTGCCGATGTTCTACGGAGATAAGGAATGGCTGATCAAGGAAATCGACCTTGCGAAACTACAGGATTATGACGTGTGGCTGGCGCAGGAAATAGACATACCGGATTATCCGTATCAGTATGCGATGTGGCAGTACTCTACGAAAGGTGTGGTCAACGGCATAACGGGAGACGCGAACCTTAACATCTGTTTTATCGGTTATTCACAGCGGTAGTGTCTGACCCCCGCGGATATCTTAATAGAAGCATATAAGTCGGCGTAGGCGGCAGGCGACATCCCTTCCATGTAATTGGGGGTGTAGGCCTTGTCTACGCCGGCTTTTTTGAGCAGGTCAGCTGCTTTGTTATAGGCGATCGCCGCTTCCGTCTCAGAGTCGTAGGTGCCTACGGTTATATTGCCCTTTACGTGTATTTTTACCTGATACCGGGTCTTGCCGTCAATAGATATGGCGTTTACACCGTTATACCGATTGATGATCTCCACATTTTCATAGCGCATATCCTGGTTGTTTCCGTTGCGGAAACGGTAATCTCTGCCCTCCACGGCATAATTCTTAATACCGTAGCGGCTCATGATATTGATCTGCATGCCGTAATCTGCCACGAAGTAGTGCCCTCCACGGCGGGAAATTCGGCGGGTAGAGTAATAGAACAAATCTTCCAGATCAAAGATAAAAAAATCCGAGAGTGAGAAATAATAATAGAAAAATTTGGGTCGAATATAGATCGGTGTAGCAAAATAAATGCCGTTGTCCCGATAATTAAGCAGACTTACCCATTTCGGAAAAGAAAGAGGGGAGTCCGGCTGATAGTGACTGATTGTGACGGAAGAGTCATTTAGCAGGGAGCCGGCGAGTACATATGCCTGATGTGCATCTGCGGCGCAGTCATAGCTTCCCAGACTGATATGCTTATTGCGATAAGTTAATGAGGCGCGATAGTAGACGGTCTGGTCCTTTCGTTTAGCCGTATATACGCCGGGTAACTGCTTTTCCATACGATTCCTCCCTTTTAATGATTGTACCATTTTTGAGAAAAAAAACAAATTCAGAAATATTTTTCCTTTTTCCTGTATAGAATATAAACATGGAACCAAATTGGTAACGCGCCGCAGGGCGGCTGCCGGAATACCTTATCGGAAATCGGAGGAAAAATGTACAGGAAATATATCACAGGGTTTATGCTGGCGGGCATGGCGTTATTATCTTCGTGCGTGTGTGCCAGAGAACTCAAGATTAACCGGATTGCGGCCAAGCCTGCATTTCGAATAGAATATCTGAATGAGAGCATGGCGGAGGACAAGCGCAGTTTTATGGAAATGATCTCCAACGTGTCATCCGGACAGCGGGTTGTGGATTATGAAGTATTGGAACAGACTGTGAAGTATCAATTGTCGGACAAGGATCAGGAAGCGCTTATGCGGATCGTGGAAGCGGAGGCAGGCGGAGAGGATCAGGACGGCAAACTTTTGGTTGCCAATGTTGTTCTGAACAGGGTCAACAATGAGAATTTTCCGGATACGGTGTGGGATGTCGTGATGCAGAGAGAACAGGGAGTAGCACAGTTTTCACCCACGGTTGACGGCAGATACCAGAGCGTTAAGGTAAGCGCGGACACGAAGAAAGCGGTGGAGCGTGCTTTGTACGGCGAGGATATCTCGCAGGGAGCGCTGTATTTCTGCGCCAGAGAGAAGGCGGATTCCGAGAAATTACAGTGGTTTGACAGGAAACTGACAAGGTTGTTTACCTACGGAAGCCATGAATTTTTCCAGTAACAAATTGAGCTGTACCCGGACAATGAAAATTTGAAACGTTGCGCAGTGGAAGATTGTGTGATACAATGGGTCAGAATAAAACGTTACTGTTCAGAAGGCACCATGCATATGCTGCATGGTGTCGGAGATTGATGAAAGGCATGGTCGGATAAAATGGAAGTATTATACAGTAGTACGAGAAACGCTGAGAAGAAGGTTACGGCTTCGCAGGCGATCTTGAAAGGGTTATCAGAGGATGGCGGCTTATTCGTGCCGGATCATATTCCCGAGCTTGCGTGTCCCGTACATGAGTTGGCCGGGAAATCTTATCAGGATATTGCTTATGAAGTGATGAAACTTTTTTTGACGGACTTTACGGAAGATGAGTTGAAGGGGTGTATCAGCCGCGCTTATGATTCCAAGTTTGATACGGATGTGATCGCACCGATTACACAGGCGGAGGGTACATATTATCTGGAACTGTTCCATGGCGCCACGATTGCTTTTAAGGATATGGCGTTATCGATCCTGCCGCATTTGATGATTACCGCTGCCAAGAAGAATCATGTAGAGAATGACATTGTCATTCTGACAGCGACGTCGGGTGATACCGGCAAGGCGGCACTGGCAGGTTTTGCTGGTGTAGAAGGGACGAAGATCATCGTATTTTATCCTAAGAACGGCGTGAGTCCCATTCAGGAGAAGCAGATGGTGACCCAGAAGGAAGATAATACTTTCGTGGTTGGGGTTCACGGCAATTTTGATGATGCACAGACAGGTGTGAAGAAGCTCTTTAATGACCGGGAGCTGGAACAGGAGATGGCAGCAGCCGGAATGCAGTTTTCTTCTGCCAATTCCATCAATATCGGACGGCTCGTACCGCAGGTAGTCTATTATGTATATGTTTATGCGAAACTGTTGGAGGAAGGTAAGGTCGCGGACGGTGAGAAGATCAACGTGGTGGTGCCCACCGGTAACTTTGGCAATATTCTGGCGGCGTTTTATGCCAAGAATATGGGGATACCGATCGGCAAGCTGATCTGTGCTTCCAATGAGAATAAAGTATTGTATGATTTCTTTGTCACAGGTAAATACGACCGTAACAGAGAGTTCATATTGACCAGTTCACCCTCGATGGATATTCTGATTTCCAGTAATCTGGAACGTTTGATCTACCGGATCGCCGGGAATGATACGGCTAAGAATGCAGAGCTTATGGCTGCGCTTACTGCAACTGGCTGTTATGAGATTTCCGAACAGATGAGAGTACAGCTTGCAGATTTCTACGGCGGTTATGCCGATGAGAAAGAGACCGCAGGAAGGATACGGGAGATGTATGAGAATACCGGTTATGTGCTGGATCCGCATACGGCAGTGGCAAGCGCGGTGTATCAGAAATATATGACGGACACAAAAGATGAGACAAAGACAGTGATTGTCGCAACGGCGAGTCCGTTTAAGTTTACAAGAAATGTTATGAACGCGATTGACGGTAAATATGATGCGATGTCCGATTTTGATCTGGCGGACGAGCTTAGTAAGATTGGTAATATAGATGTGCCGCGTGCGATCGAAGAGATCAGAACCGCACCGGTGATTCATGACAACGTGTGTGACAAGACAGAAATGAAAGCGGCTGTAAAGCGTTTTCTGGGAATTGTCTCATAGTGAAGAAGCATATATTATTAGTTGACGATGTGGCCACTAATTTAAAATGTGAAGAGTTGATTTTAAGGAATCAATATCAAGTGACTATGGTGAAATCCGGCAGAGAAGCTTTGGAATGTCTGCAAACCGGGATACCGGACCTTGTGCTGTTAGATATCCGTATGCATGAGATGGATGGATACGAGGTATTGCAGCATATGAAGAAAGATCCCAAAACGGCTGCAGTTCCGGTGATGCTCTTAACGGCAGATACCGAACAGGAGAGCGAAGAGCGTGGGATTGCACTTGGGGCGATAGATTTCATCAGGAAGCCCATTGAGCCGCAGTTACTCTTAGAGAGAGTTGAAGCAGTCTGGAAAACGGAGGAATAAACACGATGGGAATGGGTGGAATGATAGATTTCCTCTTTTTGGCAAGCGGGATTTATCTGATCTATAGTGCAGTCATGGCTAAACACAAAGGCAACATTGCAGCGAATGTTATGCTCAGCAAGAATACCAATGAGAATGACATCAGGGATAAGGTAGGATTCATTGACTATATGTACAAGAAGATTTTGTTAGCGGGTGTGATGATTATATTGGCTTCCGTAATTCATCTGGTCAATGATTATTATATTCATGCCATACAGCTTACGTGGATCGGCATTGCAATGATTCTGCTGGCGCTTGCAATATATACATTTTCTTTTATGCGGGGACGCAAACTGTATATAGATCAGCGAAACAATCAGAAGAATAGATAGAAGATATGCGGAAAAGTTAGCAGATATTAAAAGAGAGACCTGTCAGGCCTCTCTTTTATCTATGTTGACATATTCTCTTTCGGTGCAGATCGTTTTGTAGGCCGGTCTGATAATCTTGCCGTTGTTAGCAAGCTCTTCCATGCGATGCGCACTCCAGCCAACGATTCTGGCAATGGCAAAAATCGGCGTATAGAGTTCCATCGGCAGATTAAGCATGTTGTATACGAAACCGGAATAGAAGTCCACGTTTACATTGACACCCTTGTAGATGGGACGTTCTCTGGAGATGATTTCCGGTGCCAGACGTTCCACAAGAGAGTAGAGTGCAAATTCATTATGCAGCCCCTTTTCCTCGGAGAGCTTTTCCACAAATGATTTAAAAATTACGGCACGTGGATCGGATTTGGAATATACGGCATGTCCTACACCGTAGATAAGACCAGCATGATCAAAGGCCTCTTTGTGCAGCAGCTTCGTCAAATAATCTGCAACTTGTCCCTCATCGCTCCAGTCGCTGATTTTCTGTTTCATTTCCTCGAACATCCGGACAACCTTAATGTTGGCGCCGCCGTGCCGGGGACCTTTCAGTGATCCGATTGCAGCGGCGATGACCGAGTAGGTATCCGTCAGTGAGGAAGTGACAACATGGGTCGTGAAACTGGAGTTGTTACCGCCACCATGTTCCATATGCAGGATCAGGGCAATGTCCAGTATCTTAGCCTCCAATGGCGTATACTTACTGTCGGGACGCAGAATATGCAGGATATTTTCCGCGTTAGACAGTTCCGGCCGGGGCTGATGTATGTAAAGACTCTCTCCGTTATGATAATGACTGTATGCCTGATATCCGTAGATGGACAGCATAGGGAACAGAGCAATCAACTGCAGACACTGACGCAGTACGTTAGGCAGGGAAGTATCGTCCGCCCTGTCGTCATAGGAATAGAGCGTAAGCACACTTCTTGCAAGCGTATTCATCATGTCGTTGCTGGGCGCCTTCATGATAATATCGCGTACGAAACTGGTTGGCAGGGAGCGGTAACCCGATAACAGGCGGGAGAACTCCTCCAGCTCTTTACGGTCCGGCAGCTTGTTAAAGAGAAGCAGATAGGACACTTCTTCGAATCCGAAGCGGTCCTCTGCGGCAAATCCTTCAACAAGGTCTTTGACATTATAGCCGCGGTAGAAGAGTTTTCCGTGGGTGGGAACCTGTACGCCGTCTACAATTTTATTTGCGCGCACATCGGAAATGTTGGTAAGTCCCGCCAGAACGCCTTTACCGTTTAAATCGCGCAGTCCGCGCTTAACATCATATTTTGTGAATAATTCGGTATCTATAATACCGGCTTGCGCGCTCATGTCTGCAAGTCGTATGATCTCAGGTGTAATTTCAGAAAAGCTGTTATTTTGTTCCATGAATGGGTGCCTCCTTCCATCTTCTTCAACATTCTCATCTTCATTTTCATACTCATACTACATTATCATAACATGAATAAAAAGCACGAGACAAGAAAAAACATTTATTTAAGAAAGATTTAACATTATTCAAAGATTGTTCATATATTTAAAATACCGGTTCTTGTACGGTTAATATGAAAGTTTTACTTTGACTGGAATTTTTGTAAGAATCGTATTACAATAATGTGAAAAGTACAGCGGCAGAGAGGAGCAGATATAAAGTATGGATAAAACAGAAATATTAAAACGTGTGGATCACACCCAGTTGAAGGCTTATGCCACGTGGGAGGATATCGTGAAGCTGTGTGATGAGGCGCTTGCAAATGAGACGGCTTCCGTCTGTGTGCCGCCCACATACATTAAGCGGATTCATGACACTTACGGGGATAAGATAAATATCTGTACGGTGGTAGGTTTTCCGCTGGGATATTCGGTGACGGAGGCTAAGATTGCAGAGACGAGACAGGCAATCGCTGACGGTGCCCGAGAGATCGATATGGTGATCAATATCAGCCATGTGAAGAACGGTATGTACGATGCGGTGGAACAGGAGATCCGCGCACTCAGGGAAGTCTGCAGGGATCATGTTTTGAAAGTGATTATCGAGACCTGCTATCTGACGGAGGAAGAGAAAATCGCTATGTGTAAGGCGGTAACTAACGCCGGGGCGGACTATATCAAGACATCCACCGGTTTCGGAACAGGCGGCGCTACAATAGAAGATATCCGTCTTTTTAAACAGTATATCGGAGAGGACGTTAAGATCAAGGCGGCGGGCGGTATTTCCACACTGGAAGATCTGGAGGCGTTTATGGCGGAAGGATGTGACAGGATCGGTACATCAAGGGCAGTCGGGCTGCTGCAGGATTAAAATAAAACCGGTTTTTTAGGAAAAATGTTACAATAGTAGAATTTTTTAGATGATTTTTATTGATTTTATCCCCTAAATATATATAATATGTTATAGGCGTAAAACATGTTCATTTTGCAGGGAGAATTTATTTCCCTACATATGAAGACAAATATTAAAGAAAAGAGGTTAAAAGTAAAATGGCAGAAATCAATTTAAGCAAGTACGGTATTACCGGAACCACAGAAATTGTGTACAATCCTTCTTTTGATGCAT
The DNA here is from genome assembly GCA_014804355.1 of Lachnospiraceae bacterium. Classification (GTDB taxonomy): domain Bacteria; phylum Bacillota; class Clostridia; order Lachnospirales; family Lachnospiraceae; genus UBA3282. The sequence continues at coordinate 102,817 of JAAUZY010000037.1, read as the reverse complement.
TATTTGAAGAAGAGACCAAAGCTGACTTGGAAGGTTATGAAAAAGGACAGGTGAGCGAACTTGGCGCTGTGAACGTAATGACCGGTATCTATACGGGACGTTCTCCTAAAGATAAGTTTATTGTAATGGATGATAATTCCAAAGATACTGTATGGTGGACTTCTGATGAATATAAGAATGATAACCATCCGGCTTCACAGGAAACATGGAACGCAGTTAAGGATCTGGCGATTAAGGAACTCTCTAACAAGAGACTTTTTGTTGTAGATGCATTCTGCGGAGCAAACAAAGATACACGTATGGCTATCCGTTTCATCGTTGAGGTAGCATGGCAGGCTCATTTCGTTAAGAATATGTTTATCCAGCCTACAGAAGAAGAACTCAAGAACTTCGAGCCGGATTTCGTTGTTTACAATGCATCCAAGGCTAAGGTAGAGAACTATAAAGAGTTAGGTCTCAATTCTGAGACAGCTGTTGTCTTCAACATTACAAGCCGCGAGCAGGTTATTCTTAACACTTGGTACGGTGGAGAAATGAAGAAAGGTATGTTCTCCATGATGAATTACTATCTGCCGTTAAAGGGCATCGCTTCCATGCACTGCTCCGCAAACACAGATATGAATGGCGAGAACACCGCTATCTTCTTCGGTCTTTCCGGTACAGGTAAGACAACATTGTCAACAGATCCTAAGCGTCTTTTGATCGGTGATGATGAGCACGGCTGGGATGACAATGGTGTGTTCAACTTCGAGGGCGGTTGCTATGCAAAGGTTATCGATCTGGATAAAGAGTCAGAGCCTGACATTTACAATGCAATCAAGCGTGATGCGCTTCTTGAGAACGTAACATTGGATGCTGAGGGCAAGATCGATTTCAAAGATAAGAGCGTAACAGAAAATACACGTGTATCTTATCCGATCAATCATATTAAGAATATTGTTCGTCCGGTATCTTCTGCACCGGCAGCTAAGAATGTAATCTTCCTGTCTGCAGATGCTTTCGGAGTACTTCCTCCTGTATCTATCCTGACACCGGAGCAGACACAGTACTATTTCCTGTCCGGTTTCACAGCTAAGCTTGCTGGTACAGAGCGTGGTATCACAGAGCCTACACCTACCTTCTCCGCTTGTTTTGGTCAGGCATTTTTGGAACTTCATCCGACAAAATACGGCGAAGAGCTTGTTAAGAAGATGGAACAGAACGGCGCTAAGGCATATCTGGTAAATACCGGTTGGAATGGTACCGGTAAACGTATTACCATTAAAGATACCCGTGGTATCATCGATGCAATCCTGAATGGTGATATTCTGAATGCACCTACAAAGAAGATTCCTTACTTCAACTTTGAGGTTCCGACAGAACTTCCGGGTGTTGATACAAATATTCTTGATCCTCGTGATACTTATGCGGACGCTTCTGAGTGGGAGACAAAAGCTAAGGATCTGGCACAGAGATTCGTTAAGAATTTTGCAAAATATGAAGGCAACGATGCAGGTAAGGCTTTAGTTGCAGCCGGACCTCAGTTATAAAAAGCACCACATGTACGGTTTTTATTATGGCGCGTTCAGTAATTAACATGCACTGAGCTGGTAATAAATAATTGTCTGAAAGGATTATAATTGACAAGGGGTATGATTAATACCCCTTGTTTTGCGTCTGTTTCCAGATTTCTACTGGAAGGAACTTTATATATGCAGAATATCCACTACTCGATTTACGCATTGTAAATACTATGGAACTTCTATATAATTATAACTAAGACAAAAGGGATATATGATGTACGGAGGGATTACTATGTATCATTGCAAAGTATGCTTTTATCTAATAGGGGAATCGGATCATTTATTTAAAAATTTGAAAGAAATGCCGCCGCTTCCGCATTTTACGCATGAATTTACGGAAAGTGCGAAGCCGGAAGAAGCACGGGTGGAGCAGGCGGATGTAATCGTAATAGATTTGAGCGGAATGGATGCGGAACAAATTCTTAACGTTCTGTCTGCTCATAAGAAAAAAGAAGCAGAACTGATTCTGCTTGCACAAAAAGAGCAGATTCATACACTCATGGCACAGAAGAGCACAAAGAATACGGAGACGGCGGACAGGCAGCTGTCTTTGGATGTTACTGATATATGGACGCTGCCGCTCTCCGATGAAGAGGTGCGGTTTCGGTTTGGTAAATGGCAGGAGAACTATAAGATGAGTAAGGACTTCTGGCAGAACAGAAATTATTTGGATACCATGATTAACAGCGTTCCGCATCTGGTCTGGTTTAAGGATAAGGAAGGCGCCCACATGAAGGTAAACGACTACTTCTGTAAGGCTGTTAACAAGACCATGGAACAGATACAAGGACGTGGACATTACTATATCTGGGATATTGATCCGGAGGAGTACGCCAAGGGAGAATTTATCTGTATGGAGTCGGAATATGAGGTCATGGAAAAGAGACAGACCTGTGTTTTCGATGAGAATGTTAAGATTGGGGACAGCATGAGACAGTTAAAGACCTATAAGTCCCCGCTGTTTGATTTAGATGGGAGCGTTATGGGGACGAGCGGTGTTGCCATTGATGTAACACAGGAACGGATATATGAGCAGATGATCATTAAAAATGCGAATACGGATTTCCTGACAGGACTCTATAACAGAAGATACGTATATGAGTATATCGATCAGATGGACGAGGGACCTCTGACGATATTCGGTATTGATCTGAATAAATTTAAAAGTATAAATGATACTTATGGACATCAGGAAGGGGACCGTGTTCTCGTGCTTACGGCCGATGTGCTTCGAAACAATATGCCGGAGGCTCTGATTGCAAGAACCGGCGGGGATGAATTCCTGATTGCTATGGAAGGAGAACGTACGGAGCAGGAGATCGAAAAGACAAGAAAATGGATTGAAGAACTGGTTGATCAGACCTATGCGAAAGAAGAGAATTTCCGCGAGATATCTGCGAGTGTCGGTGCCGCGCATTCGTCTGAGGGCAAGGCGTCTTTTGACAGACTGCTAGGAGAGGCAGATGCTCTTATGTACCGTGAGAAGGAGAGAAAAAGATAACAGCAAAATAATCTGTTTTGGGAGAAAGTAAATGCACTATAACTGCCTGATCGTAGATGATGAAAAAGAATTGGCACAGATGACCTGTGAATATTTTAATCTATTTGATGTGTCCGCCGTTTGGACAGATACGTCTAAGGGATGTGAGCAGATGATGGATGCGCACAGTTTTGACTTGATTTTGTTAGACATTAACCTGCGTGAGGAAAGCGGGTTTCAACTGTGTAAGAAAATCAGGGATATTTCGAACATTCCGATTCTTTTTATCAGTGCGAGACAGAGCGATGAAGATATATTGGTGGCATTAAACATCGGCGGTGATGATTATATTAAGAAGCCGTATACCTTAAGCGTGCTTTTGGCGAAGGTGAAGGCTGTGTTGAAACGCGTGAACACGAGTATCATGGCGGGGACAGATTTCAATAAAGAGGAACAGACGGAGCCGGATGAGGGACACAGGGAGCGTCAAATTAAGAGTTGCGGTAAGATCCGGCTGGACGAGGCAACCATGAGGGTGAGTGTGGGCGAGCGGGAAGTGCAGCTTAAAGCAAAAGAATTTAAGCTGTTTTCCTGCCTGTTTGATCATCGAGGCACGATTGTGACGAAGGACGTTTTGTTCGAGACAGTATGGGGAGATTCTTTCTATAGTGACGGCACGCTGAATGTTCATATCCGCAGACTGCGGGAGAAATTGGAAGAAAATCCGAACGAACCGGAATTGATCAAGACTGTGTGGGGAACGGGATATATATTTGATATAAAAGAAAAATAAGGTGGAATTCATAAATGAAAATCAGACAGATCACAGCGGGAATTACCATATGTATTCTCGCTTTTATTATGATTACGGTCACACAGATGCAGAAAGACGGTGAAGAATGTATTCCGGACATGGTCTGGTATAACGGGGAAGTAAGAACGATCGAAAATGAGCTGGAAAAGGGGACTACGAGGGAAGTGATCGAAAAAGAGCACGGGTGCAGCCTGCTCTTCACGGCAGATGAGGATTATCAGGGCAGATTGAATGAGTACATGATGGTTAACAGTATGATCATGGATTTATATGTAAATGATAATTCTATAGGTGACGCACCGGAAGATGTGTTTGCGGGCAAGGCAGTCTGGCAGACGAAGCAGGAACGTTATGATATACTGCGGCACAGGATGCAATGGGAAGTGGTTGTATTCGGGATACTTCTTTTACTATTAATATACGTGGTACTGCTGATGTTATATCTGAATTACATCAGGCCGTTTCGCATATTGCGGGAGTTTGCAGCACAGGTGGCCAAGGGCGATCTGGAACTGGCGTTACCCATCCGTAAGAATAATTTCTTCGGTGTATTTACGGAGAGTTTTGATTTGATGCGGCAGGAGTTGAAACGGGCAAGGGAAAGTGAGTATCAGGCGAATATCAGTAAGAAAGAACTGATTGCAGAGCTTTCCCACGACATTAAGACACCGGTGGCAACCATCAAGGCAACCTGTGAGGTTATGCAGGTGACAGAACAGAAGGAAGATACGCTTCGTAAGATTGGCGTCATTGCAGGTAAGGCGGAGATGATTGACAATCTGGTAGGCAATATGTTTCACGCGACGATGGAGGAATTGGAAGTACTTAAGGTAGAACCGATAGAAGAGAGCTCGCTCATCATTCCGGAGATGTTTCATGACTTCAAATATTACGGACAGATCACGCTGGAAAACGATATCCCGGAATGTCTGTTGTACTTTGATAAATTGAGATTACAGCAGGTGTTAGATAACATTATAAATAATTCCTATAAATATGCAGGAACGGAAGTAAAGGTGCGATTCATTGAAAACGCAGAAGGTATCATAATTAAGATCAGAGATTTCGGGCAGGGTACCACAGAAGATGAACTTGCGTTAATTAAGGAGAAATTCTACAGAGGAAGCAACACGGAAGGAAAGTCCGGCTCCGGTCTGGGACTGTATCTTGCCGATAATTTCATGATGCAAATGGACGGAGAGATAGGATGTTATAACGAGGATGGATTTGTGGTGGAGTTATTTTTACATAAGGTGTAGATTTTTGCGAACTTAGAGTTTGCGAAGCAAAGCTCGCAATCGAGCGAAGAACGATTTTTTAGAAACAGTTAAGAAACAGACAGGGAATGGGAAAAGATTTTTGCTCTGACTCCCGCTATACTTGTATGCAGATGGGAGGTAATGGTGAAATGAAAACAATTTTACAGGCTAAAGATTTATGCAAAACTTTTTCCAACGGCAGTGTGCAGCAGCATGTCCTGCGGAATCTTAATCTGGAAATCAGGGAAGGTGATTTTGCGGTTGTCATGGGCAGTTCCGGTTCTGGAAAGAGTACCATGCTCTACTCAATGTCCGGAATCGACAGACCGACGCTGGGACAGGTCATGTACGAGGGAGAAGATATCTCTAAATACAGTAATGACAAGCTGGCGGTATTTCGCAGAAATCATTGCGGATTCGTCTTCCAGCAGAATTATCTGAATGATACCATGGATGTGCTGGACAATATTATGGTGAGCGGACTGCTTGTAAGCAAGAACAGGAAACGAATCGCAGCGCGGGCGAAAGAACTTCTTCTGGCAGTGGGATTGACAGAGGAAGTTTTTCATAAGTTCCCGACACAGCTTTCCGGTGGGGAGGCGCAGAGAGTGGCGATCGTACGAGGACTGATCAACGAACCGCAGATATTGTTTGCCGATGAACCTACAGGGGCGTTGAATTCCCATAATACGGAGAATGTGCTGGATGTGATGACGGAGTTCCATGAGAACGGGCAGACCATCGTCATGGTAACTCATGATATGCGGTCCGCCAGAAGAGGGAATCGCATTTTATATTTAAAAGACGGTGTCATTACCGGAGAACTCGACCTCGGAACATACCGGAGCGGAGACAGGAAACGGCATGACATGCTGCGCGGCTTTTTACAGGAAATGGGGTGGTAAGTATGTATAGAATGTTATTTATTGCCCGCAGTAATCTTGTGAAAAAGAAAAGTGATGTGATTACGCTGATCATTTTGATCATGCTCTCCACACTGCTTTTGTATATCAGTATTTCGGTTTTAAGGCTCACACCTCAGGTGATCGACACGGTATGCGATGAGGTGAATACGGCAGATGTTTTCTTCGCTTCGCCATGTCCTAAGACCGGGGAGATCAAGTCGGTTCTGAACAGTATGGAGAATATAAGGCAGATAGAATATTCGGAAGGTGTGGAACTGACGGCAAAGTACCATAAGGAAGGTACGGAAGAGAAGGAGACAGCTTTTCTGATCGAACCTATTGAAGCAGTGAGAGAAGTTTGTAAGATTCCGGATGTCGGGGATGGTAAGAAATATCAGACTATATTATTGCCTTACTATATGAAGGCAGGAGAGAATATTGCCGAGGGAGATCATTTATATCTGGCTCTGGGAGATACGGAGTATGAGTTTGAAGTGGGCGGATTTGTGGAAGATTCGTTGTTTTCGACACCGCTTAATATCAGTGTATTCCGATGTTATATCACAGAAGAATGTTACAAGGATATTCTTGATGCGGAATCGAAAGTGCGGGAGATGATCACCTATATCTACAAGATGAAGATCGACGATAGGATCAGTTCGCGGGATTTTGCCGCCGAGATGTCGGGCAGGCTGTCGCAGGAGGTGCCGGAGCTTGCGGACTATATGAATCTGGCGATCAATATCGAGACGATGAAAGTAGGCGTCTCGTTTCTGTCAAATATCGGTATGGGTATCATGCTTGCTTTCTCGGTGATTCTGATCTGTATCGCGCTGATCATTGCATGGTGCAGTATTAAGAATTTCATAGACGGCAATCTGAAGAATTTGGGAATCCTTATGACTTCCGGTTATACGAAGTGGCAGTTAATGGGAAGTACCTGTACAGAAATGCTTCTGCTGTCGGTGACAGGAGCATGTTTAGGGCTGATTGTGGGTGGTCTCTTGAATAAGACGGTGGGAACGCTTGTGTCTTCTCTCATCGGGCTTAGGTGGAACCAGCCTTATGACAGTTCTACGGCAGTGTCGGTATTTGTGCTTGTGAATGTAGTGGTTCTTTTGGTTACTATGCTTTCCGGCAGGATCTATGGCAGGATAGAAATACTGGAAGCGCTCCGCGGCGGGATCAAAACGCATAATTTCCGCGGCAATCCCATACCCCTTGTCAAATGCCCTCTGCCACAGCCGCTTGCTTTAGGTATCAAAAACATACTGGGTGAGAAAAGGAAAAATGCGGCGATTATGGGTGTTGTGGCGATGCTCGGATTTGCCAGCAGTATCGGGTTTGCACTGATGCAGAATTTCGGTTCGGATAATCAGGCACTTATAGAGATGATGGGAGTGGAATTAGGAACAGTATTATTGAGTGGATCGGGAATAGAAGAAGCAGGGAAGCAGATGGAAACGTGGGATGAGGTCAGGAAAGTCTTGTATTATGATAACCGCAGCGTGAAACTGACTGCTGGTGAGGAACAGATTGTGATAACCTGCGATTTCTGGAAAGATCCGGAGCAGAACGAATATACTGTGCTCGTAGAAGGGCGTCGGCCGAAATATGACAATGAGATTGTAGTGACTGCGAATGTGGCAGAACAGCTTGGCGTGAAGGTCGGTGATATTATTTATGTGGAGGGCGATCAGGAGAAGAAAGACTATATGATTTCAGGTGTCAGCCAGCAGATGGAAAATTTGGGACTGAAGGCAACCATGACAATGGGAGGCGCTGCGAGGATCAACGGCAGTTCTGTGGTCAATCAGATTCGTATTTACACGGAAGAAGATTGTGCATATGAGCAGATCGAGAAGAAGATCAGGGCAGAATTTCCCGATTTGGACATTACGGATCTTCACAAGAATATGGAGATTGTCCTTACATCCGTCAAGGCGGCAATGACGATCCTATGTGCGGTATTTGTCACCATTACTGTTGTGATTGTCATGCTGACCATCATTCTGCTTGTGAAGACGAAAATCACCAGGGAGTGGAAGCAGTACGGCGTCTATAAGGCACTGGGGTTCACTACAGGGGAGCTGATCCTACAGATTCAGATGAGCAGTCTGCCGGTTTTTCTTGTGGGAGCCATACTCGGGGCAGTTATGTCTGTGTATCTGCTAAATCCTTTGTTGGAGGTATGTCTTGGTTCGGCAGGAATCGTGCAGAGCAGCCTGACGGTTCATACAGGGTGGCTTGTTCTTTCTGTGGCTATTATCATGGCAGTATCTGCGGGAATGTCGTTTCTGTGTGCCTATCGGGTGCGGAAGGTGGAGCCGGTGAAGATGCTGACAGAGGAGGGGTGACAGAGACTTAAGTAATGTTGGAAGTTAATGTCGAAAGAGAAAATATTATTCTATTTCAGAAATGATTGTGCTATAATGATTCATAGCGATAATCCTCGGTTTCCAAATTGTTTTGCGTAACTGGAGATACGCCGAAAACAATACTTGGAGGGAAAGGCAATGAAAAACAAAATCGGATTTAAAATTTATACTGCACTGGCAATTCTCGGGATTTTGTATGTGCTGACGGTTGTTCTCGATGGAATGGCTTTGGGAGTCATTCGTGACTACAATGAAAATTTGGGAAACGTGTATATGAAGCTGGAGAAATCAATCGGTGATACATCCTCTTCTTATCAGCAGGTTCAGTTGTACGCTAATCTGATTTATCTCAAGAAAGACACGGAGCAGAGAGAAACACTGGTCGGACAGCTTCAGGGTGTCATACAGAATACGAGCAATTATATGGAAGAGGTGCATGCATTAAGTTCTGCTTCCGGTGATGCGGAATTGATTGCGGCTTACGAATCTTATCAGGGTGTTATGGACGCCTTTTTGGATTATGCCAATCAGATTTACGATAAAGCAGCGGCCGGTGATGACGAGGGTGTCTGGGATATGGTCAACAATATTCTATCCGTGAAGACACCGGTAGAGGAAGCTAAGAATACGTACGAAGAGCTTATGACACAAAAAGCGGATTATGCTATGAGACACAGTGAGATCAGGATCAACGGCACAGTTACATTCAACTATATTCTTATGGTCGTGTTTGTCCTTATTGCGGCGGCTACGACGGTGAATGTTTCCCGTACGGTCGTGAAACCTGCGAAGGTATCGGGTGCGTCGCTTAAAGATATCACTGGGAAGATCGACGCCAGAGAGGGTGACCTTACAGAGAGAATACCGGTTCACACCCGTGATGAGATCGGACAGATGGCTTCCGGTATTAACCATTTCATGGAGCAGCTTCAGGGCATTATCAGAAAGCTGAAAGAGGAATCCGGTAATATGGAGCGGTCCGTAGAGAGCGTTATGGGCCAGGTCATGGATTCCAATGAGAATGTCAGCAACGTATCTGCGGCTATGGAACAGATGGCGGCAAGCATGGAGGAGATTTCTGCTACGCTTGGGCAGCTTGCTACGGGAAGCAATGAAGTGCTGGGTGAAATTCAGCAGATGGACAGCCGTGTTAAAGATGGTGTTGATCTTGTACAGAATATTAAGGAACATGCGAATACAATGTACCGCAGAACCGTGGAAGGTAAGGAAAATACAAACAGTACCATTGAGGAGATCCGTGGAAGCCTGCGAAAAGCGTTGGATGACAGCCGGAGTGTTCAGCAGATCAATGAGATGACTAAAGAAATATTGGCGATCACCAGCCAGACAAACCTGTTGTCCTTAAATGCGTCGATTGAGGCGGCGAGAGTCGGGGAAGCTGGTAAAGGCTTTGCGGTTGTGGCAGGAGAAATCAGGGCACTGGCGGACAGCAGCGCGCAGACTGCCAATAATATCCAGAATATCAGTGATATTGTGACGGAAGCCGTAGAGAGACTTGCCAGAAATGCCGGAGAGATCCTTGAATTTATTGATAAAAATGTTATGAAGGATTATGATGATTTTGTAGAGGTAGTAGAACAATATGAGAAAGATGCTGACAGCGTCAATGAGATATTATCTGTATTTGCAGTTAATACGGAAGATATCCACCAGACGATGGAGGCAATGAATTCCGGTATCAGCGATATCTCTACCGTGGTGGAGGATAATGCCAATGGTGTTACCAGTGTTGCGGATAATATTGTGACGCTGGCAGCGGCAATCGGTGAAATCCAACAGGAGACGACAGGTAATCAGGAGATTTCAAGGCGCCTGAATGATGAGGTGAGTCGTTTCAAGCAAGTCTGATTTTTTTGCACAAGAAAGATAAAATCCGGTTGTAATATGTCAATATCTCGGATATAATAAAAGTAACCTGAAATGTGCGACAAAGTCTTGTTATTTTGAACCTACAGATACTTTAAACGGGATTCCTATATTGCCACGTGGATGTCAGGCCTCCGGCTAATAAGGCCTTATGCAGTGGAAGGCAGAAGTGTGGTTGCGGTTACCCACCTAGCTTAGCTAGGAGTCAAAATACAAGATTCGGCATTTCGGGCAATACTAAAGACAAAAAGCAGTCGTTTGATACGGCTGCTTTTGTATTAGGTCGGTTCCGGAGGAAAGTATGAGTAATAGTCGGCAGGACTATTGTGTATATATAGATTAAACATAGGATTGGCGATATTTTCTATTCTATGTTTGCGCTTTGTGTCTGCAAACAATGCAGGTTGATTATACATAGAGACTGACATGGGATGAGAATATGAAGAGAGAAATAAAGTATGATATAAAATTACTTATAAAACTGTCCTTGATTTTTTTCGGTCTGCTGTTTATGCTCTGTATTCTGCTCGGCAGGAGGGAAAGGAAGCAGGAGCCTCCTGAAGGTGACAAAATTGCCGTACAGGATGCGGAGATTCTGTTAGATGCGTTAGGTATCAATATGTCAGAGATAACGCAAGAAGATACGCATAATCTGACATACGGGATGTATGTGGCGATCAGACAGGCATTGCAGGACAAAGTGTCCGACCTGCCGGAGTATGAGAAGCGTTATGAACCGGAACATGAGATGTTGAAGACAGATTGGTACGCGGCGTATCGAATCATGCTTGCCTATCTGGATGCGGAGTCTTCTATCTGGGAGACAGATCTCTTTCTGTTAAAGACCGATACGGATGCGAAAGAGGCATATATTGTAAATGGGAATAACAGGATGCCGTATCATTATCTCTCCGATGAATTTGAAAAGAATCAGCTGCGAGAGATGAAGGTCTATGTAAAGGAAAATGATCTGCTGGCAGTTTCGGAGGTGGTTCCGGGTGAATATGAACTTAAGAATGTCTGGGTTACGGAGGCGGCAGAAGGAACGATGGATTGCTTCTATCAGCAGACATATTTTACGGTTATGGCAGATCAAGTGGTTAAACGGGAGCAGATTGCCGATCTGGTTGTTCGGGATGGCAGGGTAGTCAAAGCCCGTGAAAAATCAGAGAAAGTACATGGTAAATTGCTCTGGGTATCTAAGGAAGCGTTGGAAATAGAAGGCAGCGGTGTCTATCCGCTCTCAGAGGGTATAGAAGTGTATAAGCTCTACGGGAGTATGGAGACTCTTACGTGTGCAGATTTAAGAATCGGCTATGCAGATACTGATTATGTGATTGAGCGAGGCAAAGTGTGTGCGTGCCTTGTGTCCGAACAGGAGACTGCTGACAGGATTCGGGTGCTCCTTAAGAATACTGCGAAGAATAGCAATTACTATGACAGGGTGGAACTGGTGGTGGACGGAGAGACTATGCAGATAGAGGAGAAGAATCTGGCGGTGGGAGAACGCAGAAGTTACCGCTGTGCCGCGCTGACGGATAAGATATTACTAAATATTGAGGGAATCAGTAAGGAGGATAACGCTTATCGTGGAATTATCGAGTGTTACCGGAATGAGCAAGGAATGGTTCTGATCAATGAACTCCCCTTAGAGGAATATCTGTATGCAGTAGTACCCAGCGAGATGCCCGCTTCTTATCCGGCGGAATCGCTCAAAGCGCAGGCGGTATGTGCCAGAACATATGCATATCGCTACATCCTGCGGGCGGGACTTCCTGAGGTCGGAGCTCATGTGGACGATACCACAGCTTATCAGGTGTATCATAACTGCAGGGAGAACGCGGCGACCACGACAGCAGTTAAGGAGACGGACGGTGTGCTGTTGACCTATCAGGATGAACCGGCACAGAATTATTATTATTCCACGTCCTGCGGCATCGGTACGGATGCGGCTGTCTGGAAATCGGGAAGTGAGGGGGATATCTCATACTTGCGCGCGGTTGAAATCAATCGTGATACATATGCTGCATTGGGTTTAGAAGAGGAGGAAGACGCACAGGATCAAGAGAACGTGAGGAATAATGAAACAGCAGACAGCTTGAGGGACGAAGAGAACTTCCGGCAGTTTATCACAACAACGAATGAGGCGGATTTTGAATATACACAACCTTGGTATCGATGGACTTATACGGTAGAAGAGATCGATGAGGAAGTGATGCTGTCGCGTATCCGGGATCGTTATGCAGTCAGTCCCGCCTCGGTTCTGACAAAGACCGAAGGTGAGTATTATGTATCCCAGACTGTTGAGAAACTGGGTAAAATTATGGAGATGAGTATTGCAAAACGCGGTGCGGGCGGTGTGGCGGAGGAATTGCTGATCGTGACGGATCAAGGTACCTACAAGATCCTTTCGGAGTATAATATCCGCTATATATTATGTGATACAAAGAGCGAGATTGTGAAACAGGATGGAAGTGTAACGATTCTGCCCACACTTCTTCCCAGTGGTTTTTTCATAATAGAAGCTGGTCAAAAAGAGGGAAATATGATAGGATATACGTTGATTGGCGGAGGATACGGTCATGGGGTGGGGATGTCTCAGAATGGCGCCAAGGCGCTTGGCGAAGAAGGCAGTTCCTACAGTCAGATTCTGGAATTCTTTTTTCAGGGGTGCGAGTTGACAGATTCCGATCGGACGGCTGATTTGTAGATACAATGGATGTAGGCAAATATGACGAGGAAAATGGCGATGTTCCGGATGGAATAAGTCAGGTGAGTTATGAGAACAATCTATAGATTATATTATATATTTCGAGATTTCAGTTGGCAGATGACGAAGAAGAACATAGCTGCATTTGCGGCGAGCACAGCATTCTTCCTCTTTCTGTCCATGATCCCGCTGTTGATGGCATTATGCGCAATTCTGCCCTACACGACGCTTACGGAGGAGAATCTGATTAACGCTATTACACAGTTTACGCCGGATGCCATGAATGCATTGGTTATCAGTATAGTGTCGGATGTGTATGCAAGGTCGGCGGGGACCATTACTATATTTGCGATCGTCACGATCTGGTCTGCGTCCAAAGCCATGCTTGCATTGATCCACGGACTGAATGCGGTGAATGATTTTGAAGAACGGCGTAATTACTTTGTGCTGCGGTTTATCGCATGTATTTATACGGTAATTATTTTAATTGCAATGATTCTGGCACTGTTTGTTATGGTATTCGGCAATGTGATTGTGAATTTTTTACTTGCGGATATTCCGCCGCTGCATATAGTGATGCAGTTTGTCATGCATTTTCGTTTCCTGTTTTCATGGGGGATACTGACGCTTATCTTTGCATTAATATATGCTTATGTACCGAATAACAAGATGCGTTTCAAGAGTCAGATTCCGGGAGCTGCTTTTTCAGCAGTTATGTGGAGTGCGGCATCGTTTTTCTTCGCCGTATACGTGGATCATTTCAACGGGTTCGGTACATATGGAGGATTGACTACAGTGGTCATTATGATGATCTGGTTTTACCTGCTTATGTATATTCTGCTGATCGGGGCACACATTAATCGTTATTTCGGACCGGTGTATAAATTTCTGTTTGGATGGCTTGACAAGTCAGCCAAAAGTCACTAAAATGTCAGTAGGTTCGTAATTGGACATAGTAAATTACAATGATAAAGGCAGTGAAGGTGTCAGTAGAAAATCATTTTCCGACAGAGAGAGGAGATCATCGGCTGTAAGTTTCCTCAGGTTCAGATGATTTTTTGAATTTCCCACCGGAGCCGTCCGGGTGAAAACAGTAGTCCGGAACGTTACGGCACGTTACGCCGAATGAGGTGTCTGTCCTATTATGCTTAGAGTATGTAATAATATCTATGATGGCAGCGGGACAGGAAACTGGGTGGTATCGCGGATTTATTTCGTCCCATGTGCATTGTGTGCGCATGGGTTTTTTGTTTGTATACGCAGCAAAAGTCAGAAAATCTACGAAATTCATGAAAAAGGAGAGCAGCAATGAAAGAAAAGTTAGAACAGATCAAGGCAGAAGCACTGCGCCAGATTGAGACGAGTGATGCGCTGGAGAAACTGAATGAAGTGAGGGTCAATTACCTTGGCAAAAAGGGAGAATTGACAGCCGTGCTTAAGAGCATGAAGGATGTCGCACCGGAGGAGAGACCGAAGGTAGGACAGCTTGTCAATGAGACGAGAGAAGAGATCGAGCGCGTACTGGAAGAATCCGTGAAGAAGATGGAGAAGGCTGTCAGGGAAGCGAAGATGAAGAAGGAAGTCATCGATGTGACGCTGCCGGCGAAGAAGAACAATGTGGGGCACCGCCACCCCAATACCATTGCTCTGGAGGAGGCGGAGAGGATATTCATCGGTATGGGCTACGAGGTTGTAGAAGGACCGGAAGTCGAGAAAGACTATTACAATTTTGAAGCACTGAACATTCCTGCCGATCATCCGGCGAAGGACGAACAGGACACTTTCTATATCACCGGAGATATCCTGCTCAGAACACAGACCTCATCTACACAGGTGCATGAGATGGAAAAAGGAAAACTGCCTATCCGCATGATTGCTCCCGGACGTGTATTCCGTTCCGATGAAGTAGATGCGACCCATTCCCCTTCGTTCCACCAGATCGAGGGACTGGTTATTGATAAGAATATTACCTTTGCTGACTTAAAAGGGACGCTGGCTGAGTTCGCAAGAGAACTGTTCGGAGAAGATACGAAGGTTAAGTTCAGACCGCATCATTTCCCGTTCACGGAACCCAGTGCGGAGATGGATGTGAGCTGCTTTAAATGCGGAGGTAAGGGCTGTCGTTTCTGTAAGGGTGAAGGCTGGATCGAAATCCTAGGCTGCGGTATGGTGCATCCCCATGTGCTGGAGATGAGCGGCATCGATCCGGAGCAGTATACCGGATTTGCTTTTGGCGTAGGACTGGAGCGTATCGCCTTGCTGAAATACGAAATCGATGACATGAGGCTGCTGTATGAGAATGATATTCGCTTTCTGAAGCAGTTCTGATCATTTGTATAAGCAATTATAAGCGGAATAAAGTGTAATGTATGGAAAGAAGCGTTAAGGGATTGTATGGCGGTATGCTATATGGATCGGATGATAAACGTTTCGGAATGGAGGAAAATAATGAATACAGCATTATCATGGATCAAGGCGTATGTGCCCGATTTAGAGTGCACGGATCAGGAATATATGGATGCTATGACACTATCAGGAACTAAGGTGGAGGGCTATAGCAGGCTGGATAAAAATTTAGAGAAGATCGTGGTTGGTCAGATTGAGAAGATTGAGAAACATCCCGATGCGGATAAGCTGATCGTCTGTCAGGTCAATATCGGTTCCGAAGTGATTCAGATCGTGACCGGCGCACCTAATGTCAAAGAGGGCGATAAGGTACCGGTCGTATTGGACGGCGGTAAAGTGGCAGGCGGGCATGACGGCGGACCGCTTCCGGAGGATGGGATTGCGATCAAGGCTGGTAAGCTGCGCGGCGTGCCTTCTAATGGCATGATGTGTTCCATCGAGGAGCTTGGTTCCGACAGAAATATGTACCCTGAAGCGCCGGAACTCGGAATTTATATTTTTAAAGAGGACGTGGAAGTAGGCAGTGATGCCGTCGAGGCGCTTGGATTAAGAGATACGGTCTTCGAGTATGAGGTTACCTCCAATCGTGTGGATTGCTACAGTGTGATCGGTATTGCAAGGGAGGCGGCGGCAACGTTCCGCAAGCCGTTCTATCCGCCCGAGGTTAAAGTGCAGGGTAACAGCGAGAAGGTAGAGGATTATATATCCGTAGAAGTGCAGGATATGGATCTGTGTCCCAGATATTGTGCAAGAGTATGTAAAAATATTAAGATCGGGCCTTCGCCCAAATGGATGCAGAGACGTCTGGCGGCGAGCGGTATCCGTCCGATCAACAATCTGGTAGATATTACCAACTATGTGATGGAAGAGTACGGACAGCCCATGCATGCATATGATCTGGATACCATTGCGGGACATAAGATTATCGTGCGCCGTGCCAAAGACGGAGATGTATTCCGTACATTAGACGGACAGGACAGAAATCTGGATTCCGATGTGCTGATGATCTGCGATGCCGAGAAGGAAGTCGGACTTGCCGGTATTATGGGCGGAGAGAATTCTATGATTACCGATGACGTGAAGACAGTGCTGTTCGAGGCGGCAACTTTCAATGGTGCCAACATCCGTAAGTCAGCTAAGCGGATCGGGCTGCGCACGGATGCGTCGGGTAAATTCGAGAAAGGACTGGACCCTTATAATGCGGAGGCAGCCATCAACAGAGCCTGCCAGTTGATTGAAGAACTGGGCTGCGGTGAAGTGGTCGGTGGTATCGTGGATGTGCACGGTGCTATGAAAGATAAGGTAGTACTGCCTTTTGAACCGGAGCAATATAATAAACTGTTAGGAACCGATGTATCGAAAGAGGAAATGTTGGATATCTTTAAGATGATAGAGGTAGAGTATGATCCGGCAACCAATGAACTGACCGTTCCCACATTCCGGCAGGATCTGCTCAGACGCTGCGATATCGCGGAAGAGGTGGCGCGTTTCTACGGTTATGACAAGATCCCTACCACGCTGCCTACCGGAGAGGCGACGACAGGTAAACTTCCGTTTAAGCTTCGCATCGAGCAGAAGGCGCGGGATATCGCCGAATACTGTGGTTTCTCTCAGGGAATGTGCTATTCTTTCGAGAGCCCGAAGGTGTTTGATAAGCTGCTCTTGGATGCGGATGATCCTGCCCGTCAGGCAATCACCATATCCAATCCGCTGGGGGAAGATTTCTCCATCATGAGAACGGTTTCCTTAAACGGTATGCTGACCAGCCTGGCAACGAATTATAATCGGAGAAATAAAGATGTACGCCTTTATGAACTTGGGAATATTTATCGTCCGAAGGCATTGCCGCTGACAGAGCTGCCGGAGGAGAGAATGCAGTTTACGCTCGGCATGTACGGCGATTGTGATTTCTTCGTGATGAAAGGAGTGGTGGAGGAATTCTTCGACAGCATCGGCGTGAAGGGAAAAATCACTTACGATCCCAAGGCAGGTAAAAACTTCCTGCACCCCGGAAGGCAGGCGAATATTATCTATGACGGAAAAACGCTCGGTTATCTCGGCGAGGTGCATCCGGAAGTATGCGATAATTATGATATGAAGACGAAAGCTTATGTGGCCGTGCTGGATATGCCGGAAGTCATACCGTATGCGACTTTTGACCGTAAGTACGAGGGAATCGCCAAGTACCCGGCGGTGTCCAGAGATATCAGCATGGTAGTGCCCAAGGAGATCATGGTGGGACAGATCGAAGCGGTTATCGCACAGCGGGGCGGTAAGATCCTGGAGGATTATCAATTGTTCGATATCTATGAGGGCGATCAGATTAAGGACGGCTATAAGTCNGTGGCGTACTCTATCACNTTCCGGGCTAAAGACAGGACTCTGGAGGAAGCGGATGTGTCTGCGNCTATGAAGAAGATTCTGAACGGACTGGANGGNATGGGGATTGAGCTTAGGTCATAATAGTAATATAATATTTTTTACATNAAAATAAAGAAAGTGGGTGTNATTATGGAACANAAGAATACGTGGGAAACTTATAACGAGAAACAGCTNAANGAAGTGGANGCTTTTGCNCGGGAGTATATGGANTTTCTGGATAACGGCAAGACGGAGCGGGAGTGTATCGACNGGATCGTGAANACGATTGANCAGGCAGGATATCAGGANCTGGAGNCANTGNTTAAATCCGGTGCNAANNTGAAGACGGGCGATAAAGTATATTCCGTATGGATGAATAAATCNATTGTCATGTTTCNGATCGGTAAGGAGAAGATGACNGACGGNATNAATATATTGGGCGCGCACATNGATTCGCCGCGTCTTGATATTAAGCAGAATCCNCTCTANGAAGACGGTGGTTTCGCATATCTGGATACCCATTATTACGGCGGTGTAAAGAAATATCAGTGGGTGACGATTCCGCTTGCCATTCATGGNGTTGTGGTGAAGAAGGACGGCACTACGNTAGAAATTAATGTAGGNGAGAACGANGACGATCCNGTATTCTTCGTATCCGATCTGTTGATNCATCTGGCAAACGAGCAGCTGGAGAAGAAGGCGAANAAGGTNATCGAGGGAGANGCATTAGANATTATCATNGGCAATAAACCGCTGGTGATCGAGAAAAAAGGAAANAATGCAAAGAACAAGGATGAGGAAGATAANGAAGAAAANTCNNNCGATAAGGAGNCCGTAAAAAATGGCATCCTCGAGATCTTACAGAAATCTTATGATATCGAAGANGAGGACTTTATCTCCGCAGAGCTGGAAGTGGTTCCGGCAGGCAGAACGAGGGAGGCNGGNTTTGACAGNAGCATGATCNTAGGCTACGGACAGGATGACAGAGTGTGTGCTTTTACTTCCATGAAAGCAATGCTGGAGGTTACNAGCAGTGACCGCACCGCCTGCTGTATTCTGGTAGACAAGGAGGAAATCGGCAGCGTCGGCGCCACCGGCATGCAGTCTAAGTTCTTTGAGAACGCAGTGGCTGAGGTGATGAATCTGACNGGAGAGTACAGCGAACTGAANNTGCGCAGATGNCTGGCNCATTCCTGTATGCTTTCNTCGGATGTAAGCAGCGCNTTTGATCCCACTTATGCNTCCAGCTTTGATAAGAAAAATGTGGCNTATCTCGGNGGCGGCATGGTATTTAATAAGTTTACNGGTGCAAGAGGNAAGTCNGGCTCCAATGATGCCAANGCGGAGTATCTGGGNCATATCCGGGCAATTTTTGAGAAGGAAAATGTGAATTTCCAGACGGCNGAGCTCGGCAAAGTAGACTTGGGCGGCGGCGGCACCATCGCATATATTCTGGCGCTTTACGGCATGAACGTAATCGACAGCGGTGTGGCNGTACTGAATATGCATGCGCCNTGGGAAGCGACCAGCAAGGCGGATGTATATGAGGCNAAGAGAGGATATGTNGCGTTTTTGAAGCATGCCGATCTGTAGNAAAAGNTTGNGNGTTGCANTCTGTACATNNTAACANGCAAACAGTAACTTTCANNTGAAAANGGAANNTANAATATATGGAGACAATAAAAAAATCAGATTTTTATTTTGAACTGCCGGAGGAGCTGATTGCGCAGGACCCNTTGGAGGANCGTTCGGGTTCGCGGTTGTTGATGCTNGANAAGATAAGCGGCAGAACAGAACATCATATTTTTAAAGAGATTATTGATTATTTAAGACCGGGCGATTGTCTGGTCTTAAATAACACTAAGGTACTTCCNGCGAGACTCATGGGTGTGAANGANGATACCGGNGCGGCGATAGAGGTTCTGCTNTTAAAAAGAAAAGAGAATGATGTCTGGGAAACNNTGGTNAAGCCGGGNAAAAAAGCAAAGCCGGGAACAAGAATTACATTCGGTAACGGTTCCTTACATGCGGAGGTACTTGAAGTGGTGGAAGAGGGGAANCGTTTGATCCGGTTCTCNTATGAGGGGATTTTCGAGGAGGTGTTGGACCGGNTCGGNGAGATGCCGCTGCCTCCTTANATAACNCATAAATTACAGNATAAGAACCGTTACCAGACCGTCTATGCNAAATACGANGGCTCCGCGGCAGCGCCNACTGCCGGGCTNCATTTTACGNANGANCTGCTCAGACANATNGAGGANAAAGGNGTGGAGACTGCCTATGTGACNCTGCANGTAGGGCTCGGNACNTTCCGTCCGGTCAAGGCGGATAATATNCTGGAGCATCATATGCATTCCGAATATTATCAGGTAACGGCAGANGCGGCNGAGAAGATCAATCGTGCCAAGGCGGAAGGNCATCGNGTCATATGNGTGGGTACNACGAGCTGCCGCACGGTCGAGAGCGCGGCNAAACCGGACGGAACNNTGGAAGCNTGCTGCGGCAACACGGAAATCTTTATCTATCCGGGNTATCGTTTTAAGGTTCTGGACTGCCTGATTACTAATTTNCATCTGCCGGANTCCACNCTCGTGATGCTTGTTTCCGCACTGGCCGGAAGAGAGAATGTGCTGCAGGCTTACGNNGAAGCGATNANGGAGCNGTATCGGTTTTTCAGTTTCGGNGACGCGATGTTTATTACAGATTCCTTTACAAAAAAAGCCAAATAATGTAATATGNAANTNTNNATATCTGCANAGCCGCTTTGGGGATGCGGCCGTCTGTTNNTACACAGTTTGGCTTAAGNGGCTATATTATTGATTACANAGGAGGAAGAGAAGGGGANTATGGAGGAAAGAAGAAAAAACAANCGTATGGNGCTGTCCGCGAAACTNTTNATNAAACGAATGGANAGAAGCGGATATTCCGAGGAGATAAACCAAGAGGTAAANATAGAGATTCANGANGTGTCCAAAACNGGAGTCGGATTTCAGTGTGANGCAGGTCTTCAAGTAGGCGCCGTGTATGAATGTTTTCTGACAATATGGACGAAGGAAGTNCTGCATTGTTTCCTNGAGATCGTTCGCGTNGATCCCGGAGAGAACGGCATGTATATCTACGGCGCGATATTTATCGGCATGTCNGAGATCGATGCCAGCAGGATTGAGACATACGGTACGATAGAAGACATGGAAGCATAAGGAAAGNGTATTGNAATGAANCAGGAAAGACATACCGGNCTGTGGCTGGAGATTGTCGTAATTGCGGCATCGTTCTTAGGACTTATATTGCTTTTATATTTTGTTATGGTCGTTTCATTTCAGAANGGTGAGCANTCAACCAGTGTGACGATGAAAGTNGCAGAGCAGNTNNCNGNAAGTATNTTTGACAANCCGACACANGAACAGATTAAGACTGTCAGTCGGATCATTCGGTACGGGGCTCATCTGGGACTGTTTTTTGTAGTGGGANTNGTNATGGCCTTTGTCAGTATGGTGGTGTTCAGAAGATATTTTCGGATCATCGGAGTGTTGGGAGCCGGATTTGTCTGCTATGTATTGGCNTATTATACGGAGTANTATAAACAATATATTGACGGAAGACATTTTCANATGTCAGATGTGGCGCTCAACTGGTACGGNAGTCTGGCNGGNATCACNTGTATGGTNATTTCCTATTTCCTGAACAGGCTGTTGGTNAANCTGTCATCTTGAATNTAATNTTGACNNT
>JAAUZY010000037.1:0-81321 GCA_014804355.1 Lachnospiraceae bacterium | reverse complement strand
AANNNNGCTTGCNCGNNNNCTTATCTNTTAGAANGTTGNTCGNTTAAGCACGAGTTTGCGAAGNAAATCTCGCAATNGAGCGTAGCTCAATTTTTTTCTTATTTTTTNGTATGAATCGGATATCCNTGTTTNGTCATAATTTGGATNGCCTGCTCGATGGCGTTCTTGTCATAGAANTCAATGCGCAGCGCGCCTTCGGCGAGCTCTCTGTTATGGTTGATTCCGATATTCTTGATACTCACATCGTGCATGGAGAGCANCGAGGCAATNGCGGCNATGGCACCNGGTTTATCTGCAATATCTACCGTGATAACNTACTCCTCCTTGATGGGTCCGCTGGAGGTGNTGATGAAAGATTCNCGATAATTTCTCGCTGTNTCAAANAAGTCATACAGTGAATCNGCGGATCGNNTGTCGAGNCGGTCNGATATCTCNGTGAGNTACTTTATATAAAGTTTCAGAAGCTTCGANATATTATCCGTATTTGTCAGGCAGATTTGNTGCCACATNGTAGGAGAAGANGANGCGATTCTTGTGATATCNTTGAATCCGCCGGCAGCAATCATCTTCATGATNCCTTCTTCGGAATCGCAGCTNCTGACCAGATTGACCAGAGAGGANGCGATTACGTGAGGAAGATGGGAGATGGCGGCAGTTACATAGTCNTGTTCTTCGCAGTTTAATATAAGCGGGATCGCNCCGATGGATTCCACCAGCTCTCGGTATCCGGCCAGTTTGCCCTTAGCNACGGTATCGGAGGGAGTCAGAATATAATAAGCATTTTCCAGAAGNGAAGCGTTAGAATTCTGATANCCNAANCGCTCCGATCCGGTCATGGGNTGTCCGCCGATAAANTGATCCTGTAATCCCAATGATTCNATNTGCCTGTGTATGCCTGTCTTAACGCTTCCGACATCNGTCAGGATNGTTTCAGCAGACAAATACTTCTTTAAAATGAGAAGATTATCATCATTATGTGCAACCGGCGCACATAGGAATATATANTCGCAGGNACTGAAAGAGTCGTCTATGGCGGAACAGATCGTATCGACCACATGCTCTTTGTGTGCAAGAAGCAGGGAAGNTTCGTTGACATCATATGCGANGATACGTGCGTCCGGAACAGCGTNACGGATNGCTTTGGCAATGGAACCGCCGATCAATCCAAGTCCGATAAAACCACAGGTAAGAGTGTTCATAATTATAGCAGCCTTTCTNTGTTTNNAATAATATATAATNTNCTTGNTNTANANNTGTAGAAAATATGCAGNCGGGNTCAGATATACTGTCTCCGNCNGCTTCAAAATTCGTNTATAGTATAACATNTCNNNNATNATGCTACAAGNGNGAANCNNANAANTGAACNTGTTACTGTTNTTTANATCCAACCAATACCCAGCACNTCCCTCTGTGCGGACNGNTTNGAGTAATCNTGNAATTTTTTNACNCNNTTTCGAGNTTTCAAACCAAATTTCNCCAANCTANCTTNCNAAGCAAATTAACTTTTATTATACATTTCGCATAATTGATATTGTAATTTATAAAGAAATTTAGTAAAATATACTTACAATTTGTGCTTGGGAATAAGTCAAANAGAACAATTTGCCCAATCATAAGTGAATAACAGAACTGGAGGATTGCAAAAAATGAATATTTACACAACGGATAAGATTCGTAATGTGGTTTTGCTGGGGCATGGCGGCTGTGGTAAGACCAGTCTGGTGGAAGCGATGGCTTACCTGTCCGGTATCACTTCCAGAATGGGCAAAGTAGATGACGGCAATACGGTAAGCGATTTCGGNAAAGAAGAGCAGAAGCGCCAGATATCCATTGCGACATCTGTTGTTCCGATCGAATGGGAAGATGTNAAGATCAATGTACTGGATACACCCGGTTTCTTTGATTTTGTCGGAGAAGTNGAAGANGCAGTNGGCGCGGCTGATGCGGCNNTTATNGTAGTGTCCGGTAAGGCNGGCATGGAAGTNGGCACAGAGAAGGCATGGGAACTGTGNGATAAATACAAGCTTCCCAGATTTGTATTTGTAACGGATATGGATATCGATAACGCATCGTTCCGTCAGGTAGTGGAGGATATGACTGNCAAATACGGTAAGAAACTGGCNCCGTTCCATCTCCCGATCCGTGAGAATGAGAAATTTGTGGGATATATCAATGTCATNACCGAGCAGGCATACCGTTGGGAAGGCAAGGAAGTTGTAGAGTGCGAGATGCCGGAATACAGTAAGGCTAATCTGCANCTTTGCAGAGACACATTGATGGAAGCCGTAGCNGAGACNAGCGAAGATTTTATGGAACGGTATTTTAACGGGGACAGCTTCTCCGAGGCGGAGATCAGAGCAGCTCTTCGCAGCAATGTCATGGACGGNAGTATNGTTCCCATGTCTATGGGNTCNAATGTGTTGTGTCAGGGTATCTACACATTGCTGGATGATATCGTGAAATATATGCCCAGCCCGGAGAACCGTGAACTTGCGGGAATCGACCTGAAGAGTAATGAGATCTTCCAGGCGAACTACGACTTTTCCAAACCGAAGTCCGCATATATTTTCAANACCATCGTGGATCCTTTTATCGGCAAGTATTCNCTGATTAAAGTGTGCTCCGGTGTGTTNAAGAATGACGATACGATCTATAATGANGANAAAGAGGTCGAGGAGAAGATNAATAANCTCTATGTNCTGCAGGGNAATAAGCCTATTGAGGTNAAAGAACTGCATGCCGGNGATATCGGCGCNATCGCAAAGCTGACGGCGGCAAGAACGGGNAATACACTGTCTACNAAGGCGAGAATTATCCGGTACGGTAAGACAGAGATNTCCACACCTTATACATATAAGCGGTACAGAGCTAAGAATAAGGGTGANGTGGATAAGGTGGCACAGGCNCTGCAGAAGATGAAACATGAAGATCAGACTTTATGGATCGTCAATGATGCGGAGAANAAGCAGACANTGCTNTACGGCATGGGNGATCTGCATCTGGATGTNATTGCCAGCAGGCTNCTCAACGAGTATAAAGCAGAAATTGAACTGTCTGATCCGAAGATNGCTTACAGAGAGACGATCAGGAAGAAGTCCGATGTAGAGTATAANTATAAGAAACAATCCGGAGGACACGGACANTACGGTCATGTTAAGATGCGCTTCGAGGCATCGGGAGACTTGGAGTCNGCTTATGTGTTTGAACAGGANGTAGTAGGCGGAGCAGTGCCTAAGAACTATTTCCCGGCTGTNGAGAAGGGACTGCAGGATTCCGTGAGCAGCGGACCGCTCGCAGCATATCCGGTAGTGGGNGTCAAAGCGATACTTTATGATGGATCTTATCATCCGGTAGATTCTTCCGAGATGGCCTTTAAGATGGCGACNATTCAGGCGTTTAAGAAGGGNTTCATGGAGGCGGGACCGGTACTCCTTGAGCCGATCGCTAATTTGCAGGTGACTGTACCGGATTCCTATACCGGTGATGTGATGGGTGATCTGAATAAGAGAAGAGGACGCGTTCTCGGCATGAATCCGGCCGGGGACGGCAAGACTGTCGTCGAGGCGGATATTCCGGTGGCATGTCTGAATGGTTATTGCACTGACCTGCGCTCCATGACTGGTGGACGCGGCACATATAAATATGAGTTTGCCAGATATGAACAGGCTCCCAGCGATGTACAAGAGAAGGAAGTTGCTGCGAGAGCTAATAAGGTAGCGGAGGCCGGAAGCGAGGCTTAGGGGAATGTCTCGCGGGATGCTATATGATCCGACTATAGCGATAGAGAAGGGTCTATAATAGGAACGGGGCGTGGTTGACACGCCCTGTTTCTATTGGGAGAAAAGATTGTTATGCAATCCGCTTGACAAATTCATTCAGTATAATAAAATATTAAGCGTGGATATAACGAGCAAGTTTGTTTGCTAGATTTGCTCCGTAAACCCGGTCGGTATAAAAGGTGCGGAGCTGAAAGGTATGGTCATAAAATGGCAGAAGTTTACAATCACAGAGAAGTAGAGACAAAGTGGCAGAAAGTATGGGATGATGAGAAGGCGTTTAAGACTTCTGATGATTATTCCAAACCGAAATATTATGCGTTGGTGGAATTCCCATATCCTTCGGGACAGGGACTTCATGTAGGGCATCCGAGACCCTATACCGCACTTGATATTGTGGCGAGAAAGAGAAGGATGCAGGGATATAACGTACTCTATCCGATGGGATGGGATGCGTTCGGTCTTCCTACGGAGAATTATGCGATTCAGAATCATATTCATCCGAAGATCGTGACACAGAATAATGTAGCGCGTTTTAAAGGGCAGCTGCACTCGCTTGGATATTCTTTTGACTGGGACAGGGAAGTCAACACAACAGATCCGAATTATTATAAGTGGACTCAGTGGATTTTCCTGAAATTATTTAAGGCCGGTCTGGCATACAAATCCGAGATGCCGATCAACTGGTGTACCTCCTGCAAAGTCGGGCTTGCCAACGAGGAAGTAGTTAACGGCGTATGTGAACGATGCGGTTCCGAGGTTGTTCGCAAGGTGAAGAGCCAGTGGATGCTTAAGATCACAGAGTATGCGGACAAACTGATCGAAGGACTTGACACGGTTGACTATGTAGAGAGGGTGAAGGTTTCTCAGAAGAACTGGATCGGTAAGTCTACCGGTGCCGAAGTTGATTTTATTATCAAAGGCAAAGAAGATAAGATGCGTATATACACGACCAGATGTGATACGCTGTTCGGCGTGACGTATATGGTTATGTCTCCGGAACATCCGCTTCTGGATAAGTATAAAGAGGATATTAAAAACTGGGATGAAATCGTAGCCTATCGTGAGCAGGCGGCGAGAAAGTCTGATTTCGAGCGTGCGGAACTGGCAAAGGAGAAGACCGGCGTTAAGATTGACGGGTTGACGGCAGTCAATCCGGTCAGCGACGTGGAGATACCGATTTTTGTTTCCGATTATGTACTTATGAGTTACGGTACAGGTGCGATCATGGCGGTTCCGGCTCATGATGAGAGGGACTGGGAGTTTGCGAAGAAGTTTGATCTGCCGATCATTGAGGTTGTTGCGGGTGGCAGAGATGTGCAGGAAGAAGTATATACGGATGTGGCCACAGGTACGATCGTTAATTCCGGCTTTATCAGCGGACTTGGCGTGGAGGAAGCTAAAGCGAAGATGATCGCATTCTTGGAAGAGAAAGGCATCGGCTGTGCTAAGACGAACTTTAAATTAAGGGACTGGGTATTTTCCAGACAGCGCTACTGGGGTGAGCCTATTCCGATTGTATACTGCGAGAAATGCGGTTATGTACCGATAGATGAAAGTGAGCTGCCTCTGGAGCTTCCGGAGGTGGACAGTTATATGCCTACAGACACCGGAGAATCTCCGCTTGCGCTTATGACTGATTGGGTCAATACCACATGTCCGTGTTGCGGCGGTCCGGCGAAGAGAGAGACAGATACCATGCCTCAGTGGGCAGGTTCCTCGTGGTACTTCTTAAGATATACGGATCCGAATAATACGGAGGCGCTTGCAAGTAAAGAGGCTCTGGAATACTGGATGCCGGTGGACTGGTATAACGGCGGTATGGAGCATACAACATTGCATTTGTTATATTCCAGATTCTGGCATAAGTTCCTTTATGATCAGAAAGCGGTTCCCTGTCCCGAGCCTTATGCGAAGAGAACATCTCATGGCATGATTCTCGGACTGAACCCTCATAATTTTGCGAATTTGTCCGCGAAAGAACAGGAGAAGCTGCTTCAGGAGCATGGCAGTGAGAAGGCGGCACGGGAGGCGCTTAAGGAAAAATACGGAGAGATGGCGGAACATCCGGTAGTTAAGATGTCCAAATCCCTCGGTAATGTGGTGAATCCCGATGACATTGTGACAGATTATGGCGCAGACACACTCAGAACCTATGAAATGTTTATCGGCGCTTTTGAATTAAGCGCAGGGTGGAGTGAAGACGGTGTCAAGGGCTGCCGGCGTTTCCTGGAGAGAGTCTGGAAATTGCAGGATATTCTGACGGATGATATGGAGTATTCTAAAGATTTTGAGACGAAGATGCATCAGACAATCAAGAAAGTCAGCAATGATTTTGAAAATCTGAAATATAACACGGCGATTGCTGTAATGATGGCGCTCATCAATGATTTCTATAAGAAAAATTCCGTGACCAAGGGCGAGTTTAAGACACTGATCACGATGTTGAATCCGGTAGCGCCGCATATTACAGAAGAACTGTGGCAGAGAGTAGGATTTGAAGGCAGAGTGTACCAGACTACATGGCCGGAGTTCGATGAAGCCAAGACTGTAGAGTCTACGGTAGAGATCGCGGTACAGATCAACGGCAAGACAAGGGCAACCCTTGCCATCGGCAAAGATGATCCGAAAGACGATGTGATCGCAAAGGCGAAAGAGGTCATTGCAGATAAGCTGACAGGAACGATCGTAAAAGAGATTTATGTTCCGGGCAGGATCGTAAATATTGTACAGAAATAAAAAAACGAGCAGAGCTCGTTTTTTTTTGCGTTATTTTTTACTCAGTTTCATTAATTTGTCGATCTTATCCAGTTCTTCCGGCGTAGAATAACTGCGTATCGTGGCGGTGATTGTTTCCACCTCTTCCTTTGTAAAAGAAATGTGGTTGTCCCTGCCTCTTTTAGCGATCGCCATAAAGAAAGGCATCATCTGCTCCTTGGTGAGAGACTGGCTCTCGAAGACAAGGGACTGCAGAAAGTCCAGCTTTGCTTTGTCAATATGCGCGACAGCCGGATCGTCCATCCAGTTTCCGGTCATGATATCATCCTTTCTGCCGCTTAGATCATAGCCTGATCCGTGCGGAATCCTTTTTCGATATAATTGTAACGAGGACTGCTTTTGGTTGTACGAAAAAAATATTACGACTCTTGTGTGTCTGTGTTTTGCTGGAACATTTCGTACATGGCCTTCTGTTCCGGTGTGAGCATGTTCGTTAACATATCCATCATGGAAAACGGTGCAGCATCACCGAAACCGGCTGATTCTTTCGAATCTGCTTCGGCATCACTGGTGTTTTCGGAGGAAACGAAATCCCCGAAATGCGATGCGGCGGAAAGATCGGGAAAGATTTCCTGCAGGGCAGACATGGTCTGAGACATTTCCTGCATGGTTTCCATGGTCTGTAACATGTTCTGCATCTGTTCCAATTGTCTGATTTCTTCGGGGGAAGAGTAGAGACATAATTGCCGGCACAGCTCGCGCAGATCCGGCTTTTTATCGGAAGGTATACTGCATCCGCTGATCTGAAAAGGATGCCGTCTGACATAACTCATTGTGTATTGCAACTCCATATATTTAATATAGATCGCCATGTGCTTCTGCATTGAGGGATCTATGTAGGGGAGAAGAACCTTCCATTTCTGAATATTGTTGGTAGTGTATAAGGCATCGAATGCCATAACGTTTGCTGCTTCTTCATTTTTAGCTGCCATAGGATATGCCTTTCTGATGCCATGGTGCACTGATTTTTCTCTACAGTATATGACACATGTGAGAAAAATAGGCTCTAAAGTGCAAGAGCCTATTTCCCAGATGTGAAATCAAATAGATGTGTAAAAGGGGAGTTTCATGGATTAGTTACCGCAGCAGCTGGAAAGGATCAATAACCAGATCAATGTGTTGCAGCAGCCATTGTCGCCGTTATTACCGAAGAGGCTGAAACCGCCGCCGTCGCATCCGCATCCATCATTGTTGTTTCCGCAGCAGGATAAGAGGAGCAGGATCCAGATCCAGGAACCGCATCCGTTGCCGCCGAAAAGACTGGTGTTATTATTGTTGCATCCGCAGTGAGTTGCTGATAAATCGCTCATTTATTTGTTCCTCCAAATGTTGTTTATGGTTTATCTTATGAGCGAGGCGTGTATGTGTTACAAATTTTAATATTGCTCTGCATTTTAGGAGAGGGGCAAACTTGCAGACTGAGAGAAGAGTACATAAATATGGTATATACAAATATAAAAGGTAAATATGTATGATATAAATATAGGAAATGTGGGTAAATATGAAAAAGAAGAATTTACAACAGGTTGTGTTTCGAGTATAATAAATATGTATAAGTATATCTATATCTGGTATTGCTATAAGGATAAAGGAGTGTTGGGAATGAGCAAAGTATTTCGGACAAAGCGTATGAGGATGACAGCATGGCTGCTTTCGGCGGCTGTTTGCATAGGAAGTATGGATATCAATATGCTTACTGTGCAGGCGGCGCAGGAAGGGAACTTGTACGCGGAGGAAAATCTGGAAATAACAGAAGATATGATGCCAGTGGCGGATTCGTCAGCAGCTGATGAGACTGTGGTTGAGAATTCGGATACAAACGGACAGACACAGCCGGAGCGGGGTACTGTGCCGGAGGGTGAACCGCAGATTGAGAACCAGGAGGAAAGTGCGGAAGTATATAGTGCTCCTGAGGCAGTTGAATCAAATGCATCGGCAGCACAGGCGGATGAAGATGAGGAACCGGCAGGACCTGTCAGGGTTACGATCTCAGGAATTGCAGTGGCGAATAAAACATACGATGGCTCTGCGGCAATTGCTAGTGGTACATTGACGGCAGTCGTACCTAAGGAAGTATCGGCTTCAAAAAAAGATGAGGACGTTACATCTCAGGTTGATTTTAAATACACTATTTCGGGTACTATGAAGGACGGTGATGTATATTCTAACAGCGGTAGTACGTCTAATAGTATCAGCAGTGGAATGCCGAATAGAGCGGGAGATTATACACTTACAGTTACAGTGGAAGATGGAAACGGCAAGTATACGGGTTCACAAAGTTATTCTTTTTCTATTAAACAGAGACCAATTACTATAAAGCCCAAGGATGTAACGAAAAAGATCGGCGATCCGAAACCGGTTTTAAACACGCCGAATGATTATATGATTGTTGGTACTCTGGTAAGAGGGGACGCAATCAATCCACAGCCGACCATTGAATGTGATGTGGAACCTGATGAAGACGGTAATCTGACAAAGCCGGGCAAATACACGATTTCTGCTTCGGGCGCTGATGCAGGAGCTAATTATATCATCAGCTATCAGGAGGGAACACTTACCGTGGCAAGTAAGGAGACAGTTGAGATTTCCGGTATTACCGTGTCCGACAAAGTATATGACGGAACGCCGATAGTATGTGATATCAGTAAGGTGAAGGTGACATCGTCCGGGACGGAAATTCCCAGTCTGATATCACAATTACAGTACAGCATCTCGGGCGGACAGAAGGATGGGACACTGTACACTTCAAATGATATTAACGGACCGGATAGTCCGGAGAATAAGACTGGTACACCGAAAGAGGCCGGCACATATACACTGAAAGTAGTGGTCATATCTGATAAGTACAGAGGCGAATTTAGGAGAGATTTTTCTATTACCCAGAAACCCGTGACACTTACGGCGAAGGATATGGAGATTAAGCAGGGCGATAAGATCCCGACGGAATTTGATTATGAAATAGAGGGATTGCTGGAAGGTGATGAAATCACGAAGGAGCCGTCATATACCTGCGATATCTCTAACACGGAGAAGACGGGAAAGTATACGATCACACCGCGTAATGCATATGCGGGGCCGAATTATGTGATCCAGCACGTGGCGGGTATACTGACTGTATTGGAGAAGGACCGTATCACGCTATCCGGTATTACGACAACACCGTCGCCGAAAGTGTATGACGGGACTCCGGTGGTGTGCAATACAGAGAATCTGAAGGTGGTGTTAAATCAGAGCGGTGTCGAGAATACGGACATCACGGATAAGGTTGATTTTGAGTACAGTATTGAGGGAACGCTGGCAAACGGCAGGGCATATTCGTCCGGTGACATCGTGAATGGTATGCCGAGCGCGGCCGGAGAATATACGATTACCGTGACCGCAACCTCCAAACCGGAGGAGACTGACAAGTATCGGGGATCGATGGAGTATTCGTTCAGCATTGCCCAACGACCAATAGTTATTAAGGTGGGCGATCTGGAGATTAAGACAGAAGATAGGCTGCCGGATCGGAGTGATTATTCCTATGAGATTGAAGGGATGGGACTGTTGGACGACGATACGTTGTTGAAAGAACCGCGATTCACTTGTGATATTCAAAATACCGATATGGTAGGAAAATATGATATCGTAGCGGCGGATGCAGATGCAGGCCCCAACTACAGGATTACATATCAGACGGGTACCTTGACGGTAGTGGAGAAAGAGATCGTTCCGACGAGGAACCTGCTTCGGATTATTGCACCGGCACCGGTGACCAATGTGGAAAACGGCACGTCTATCGATAAGATTGAACTGCCGGAGACAGTGAAGATTGTAACGCGGAATATCGGCGCGGAAGAAAACGAGCTGACAGAGATAAACGAAACAGCTGCGGTAGCGTGGGAGAGAGTAGCGACAGACGGCACTTCATACAGTCCGCGGAATGAAGCGGAGCAGACCTTTATAATGGGAGGTACCGTGGTTCTGCCGGCGGAAGTTGATGCGGGCGAAGTGTCCCTGCGGGTGACAGTGCAAGTCAGTGTACGTGAGAAATATGCGGCGAGGGATGCAGTGGCAGTTCCGACAGCAAGTGTTGCTACCGGAAGCGGTGTGCGCCGCGGGACGACGATCAAACTGTCCTGTGAGACAGAGGGCGCCGAGATTTATTATACGTTGGACAGCTCGAAACCTGACAAGGAAAGCAATCGCTATACACTCTATAGTAACCCGATCGAAGTGAAGGTGAACGGATTTACGGTGATCTGGGCGTATGCGCGTAAGCAGGGACAACCGGATAGCGATACGGTGAAATTCTATTATTATATCGATTTGCTGTCAGGCGGAGAAGGTGACGAGCCTGAAGTGCCTGAGGAAGATATTCCCAGCAGCGGAATTATTCCGGAGGGACTGTGGATGACGGAAGTCTCGGAGTATACCTATACCGGAAAGGCAATCAAGCCTGAGGTCAGGGTATATGATTATAAGACGCGGCTTGTGGAGAAGAAGGATTACACGATAAGCTATGCCAACAACACGAAGGCGGCGGATCGTAATGCGGCTAAGGCACCGTCAATTATTATCGTGGGCAAGGGTAATTATGAAGGCAAGGTAACGAGAACCTTTACGATTGTGCCCAAGAATATAAGTGACACAGACGTCATTATCGATGATGTTGCTGTAACATACAACAGCAAGAAGGCACAGAAACCGGCTCCGACAGTATTGTGGAACGGTAAGAAGCTTGCGGTCAACAAGGATTATATTATACGGAATGCAGACAATCAGGAGGCAAGCTACAAGGATGTTGGCACGTATACTTTAACTGTGTCCGGTATCGGCAATTATAAAGGAGAAAGAACTTTCCGGTTTACGATCACGGACGGCATATTGGTATCGAAGCTTACAGTGGCAAAGATACCAAATCAGACTTATACGGGTGCTGCCATTAAACCGCAGCTTACGGTCAAGGAGAAGAGTAAGGTATTGACTCTGGACGAGGATTACACCGTAAGATATGAGAATAATACGAATGTCGGAACTGCGACCGCTGTCGTTGTAGGAAAAGGAAATTATGTTGGTACGAAGAGGGTGACCTTTAAGATTACGGAGGTTGCATCCTTGAATAAGGCGAAAGTCGAGCTTTCGTTTAGCAATATGTCACCAATTTATACGGGCAAATCGATCTACGCTGATAAGGAGACTGTGACGGTCAATGTCAAAACGAACGGTGAGACAGTAGCACGTACGCTTACGAAGGGTACGGATTATGAGGTTGAGTACACTAATAATGTGAAGGTGGGAACCGCAACCGCAACATTTACGGGTAAGAACGCGTACAGCGGAAAGATTAAGAAAACCTTTAAGATTACCGCCTATGACATAAGCAGGGTTAAGATTAGTTTGGATAAGTCTTACAGTTACGTGAAAGGCGGATGCAAGCCGGAGCCGGTTGTAAAATTTGGTGGTCAGACCCTGAAGGCAGGCACGGATTATACACTGGCATATAAACAGAATAATGCAGCGGGTAGTCTGGCTGTACTGACGATCAAAGGCAAAGGCAACTTTACCGGAAGCACAACAAAAGAGTATGAGATTACTACGCAGGATATCGGCAAGATGACGGTAACTGCCGCCGATAAGGTTTATCAGAATAAGAAGAATATTTATAAGACAACTGTTCAGGTGACAGACACGAATGGTAAAAAACTGGCGGCGGGCAAAGACTATGACAAGAACATGGAATACTCGTATGTCGAGAGGACCCTTATTGGCAAAACTTACAAGAAGGCAGGAGAACCGGTGGGTGTGGACGATATCATTCCGGCCGGAACCAAGATTAATGTGACCATCACGGCGAAGGGCAGGGATTACAGCGGAGAAGTTTCGGGAACTTACAGGATCACTGCGGCGAGCATCACGAAGGCTAAGGTGAGCATAAAAGACCAGACCTATACCGGCAAAGCGATCGAGCTTGATACAAAAGCCGATCCGCAGGTGGTCTATGTGGAAGTAAACGGTACAGCCTTAAAGCCGGAAGAGTTTGAGATTGTGGCAGGCAGTTACAGCAATAATATCAACAAGGGTAAGGCTAAAGTGGTGATCCGCGGACTGGGTAATTACGGTGGTACGAAGACTGCTACATTTAAGATCAAAGGAAAGGGACTCGGACTCTTTGGTTTATAGTCCTAACGGGCAGGACTCTCATGGTGGGAGTCCTGTTTTGGTATGGTGCAAATTGGAGAAATTGTGTAAATTATGACAAAACACTTGCATAAATCTCAAGATATAGTAAAATTATACTATATGCTAATAAGTCAAATTGGGTTATTGGGCACATATTATTATGATAAAGGAGCGGGTCCCCTATGGCGGGATTTGAAGTTTCCGGCAGAAGATTTCGGACAGAGGCAGATTATAAGGCGGCTCTGCGGGATCAGGCAAAGATTGAGAAAATCAAAACACAAGTCAATATGGAGCAACCGGGAGAAGTAATTACGCTGTATGCCGACATCGGAGCGGGTGTATATCGCTTTGAAACGGTTGTCGGTAATGATTTCGATGATGAGATCTATGAGCTGGCGGAGCAGTATAAGCGGCAGGGATATAATAAGGACAGCAGGCTCCCGTCCGGAAAGAAGAAAAAGAGCAAGGCGGGAAGTCCCCGAAAAGAAGCCCGAAGAACTGGGGAAAAAACTTCCTTAAAAGAGAAGACAGTATCTCTGGATGAATTTGATAAAGAGATGCAAAAGGAAATTCTCCATGAACTGAAAAAAAGGGAAAAACGCCGTAAATTAGCGGTTATCATATGTTCATTTGTGGCGGTTCTTTGCTTCGGGTATTTTGGGATTTATTATTATTTTTCCGATCGCACCCAGGCGGATTATGAGAATCTTGCAGAACTTAAAGGTAAGGGGAACAGCACCCTGACGGGAAGTCTTTTTCGGGAAATCCACTATTCTGAAGATGAGACGATAGAACTGGAGGTGCTGGAGGAGTACCAAACTTTATATAGTAAGAACAAAAAGCTAATCGGATGGCTGAAAATTGACGATACAAATATAGATTATCCGGTTATGCAGACGGCTAATAACGAGTATTATCTGGATCACAATTTTAATCAGGAATATGATAAGAACGGCAGCTTGTTTCTGGATAAGGACTGCGATGTGGTGCATAGGAACACGAATCTGATCATATACGGTCATCATATGAAATCGGGGAAGATGTTCGGCAACCTGAATCGATACAGCAGCGAAGAATACGGTAAGAAGCATTCTCGAATTCAGTTCGACACGATCTACGAGAAGGGAACATACGAGGTTATGTACGTGTTTCGGTCGAGAATATACAATGAGGATGAGGTAGTATTTAAGTATTATCAGTTCTTTGACGCCGCATCAGAGAAGGAATTTGACTCTAATATGCAGGAAATGGCAGCACTGTCACTCTATGACACCGGAGTGACGGCAAGCTACGGAGACGAACTCCTGACATTGTCTACCTGTGATAGTTCCGAGGCAGATGGCAGGTTCGTGGTAGTGGCGAAGAGAGTACGGGAGGAAAATTAGTTTTTTACATAAATAAAAATGTGTAAGGGAATGAGGAAAGAGTAATGGCAAAAAAGACAGCATTGAAGAAATCAAAAAGAAGATTAAAAAGAACAGTGAGACGCAGTATCGCTGCAGTATTGATGGTTACGGCGATCGCCGTAGCAGCGATTCCGGTACCGGAGAACCTGGCAGATGAAGCGGATGACACGACCGGAGGCGATGCGGGTATCCAGTATGTGGATGCAACCGAGGCGGAGTATGTGCCAAATCCCGGCAGTAACAATACGTCTAATAAGTATGTGGATTATACGGATGAGCAGTTGGTGGAGGCTGTGACAGGGGAGTATCCTGATCTGGAGCAGACGGAGATCGTAGTGCGGGACGGCCAGTCTCTCGTGCTGACATGGCAGTTTTTGTATGAGCCGATTACTTCTCAGTTCGGCCGTCTGTGCAGATATAATAACTATTTCCCGAGAGATGTCGTAAACCTCGGTCTGCAGCCGAATAAAAATTATTTCGTGGTGAAGGCGACGGAATTTAACAATTATTTCGGTGCAAACGGAGACCCGAAGAGTTGCGGCATTGAGTATATGGACAATCTGAGACCGGATAATCAGTTTTATCCCACCAATCCTCTTACATACAGTTACTTGGATTACGATCCGCTTTCGGGTGCTGTGATATTGGATGAGAAGACCGTGGCCTTCTTCCAGAAATATTTTGAGAGAGATTTTAATACGAAGACGGAGGAATTTAAGGCGTATTATGCCGCGAATAATCCTTCTTTAAATCCCCCGAATGATATGGTAAAAACACCTGCTCTGGATTTGGACAGCGATCAGCAGATTGATTTCTTCTGTGAACATAACAACCTTTTGAAGGGAACGAAGTACAGACTAACAGCAGCCACAGATCAGAGACTCGGACAGAACAACATCGAACTCGTCTATGTAGCATACAGTGATGAGAAGTCTGAGGAGCTCCCTTACGGTTATGTGGATGTGGACGGTTACCTTGTACTGCTGGATGTTCGTTATATTAGTATAATAGCCGATAAGGCGTTCTACAATGTACAGAATGTGGGACAGATCGATTTCTCCGATAAGGTACAGTATATCGGCGAAAGTGCCTTTGAGAATTCCGGAATTACCAGCGTGGTGATCGGTAATGCAGATATAATCGGTAATCGTGCGTTTTATGGCTGTCAGAAATTGACGGAGATACATTTCACGGATACGGCGGATACTTATGCGATCGGGGCGGAAGCCTTCCGCATGTCCGGCATCAATACGCCGCTTTCGCTTCCTTGGACGCTTAAGACAATCGGACATGGTGCTTTTTCAAGTTGTCTGAGTCTGAACGAGATTAAATTTGATGACAGAATCAGTGAATGCGATATAGGTGATTATGCATTTTTTGATGATACCAGACTGACGACAGTCAATTTCGGTACGGCTAAGATTAAAAATCTTGGTAAAGGAAGCTTCGCGGTGCAGTCACCCAGCGGGGATTCCATGCAGAGCTTTTCTTTCCCGAGTGAAGGACTTAGCAACATGGACGACTATGTTCTTGCAAACCACAGGAATCTGACGGAAGTCAATATACAGAATTATACTAAGAAAATACCGGAATCTACTTTCTATAACTGCTTTGGATTAAAGAAAGCCGTATTTTCCGAGAAATGTGGAACGGCAACCTTTGATGAAGGCTTATTCCGTTACGTGACGGATCCTGAGTTCTGCGTATACGGTCCGGAGTTATATGCGGACGGACCGGCGTACCCCAGAAGAAGTACTTGGGATGCGGTCAGAAATGATGGCAACGGTATTCCGTATGTCTATGAGAGCGGCGGTAAGACCTATTATGAGATGGCTTTGGAGAGTGAGGATGGCACCCGTTACCGCTATGGTGCAGGTAATGACGGAGAACTGATCTCCTGTGCATTGATTGATTCTACTGCGAAGAGTGTCGATATCGTAATTCCGAGCAAGATCGGTAATTTTGATATTAAGAGTATTGGTTCGGAATGTTTCTCTAATAAGGAGCTGCGCAATAAAATCAAAAGTATAACAATACAGAATCGGTCTGTCAGCACGATTGCCGACGGAGCGTTTAGAGATCTGCCTATATTGGAGAAAGTACGGATCGGCGATTCCGTGACGTACATTGGCAGAGATGCATTTGCAGGATGTAAGAAGTTATATGATGTATATTTCACAAAACCGTCTGCGGGATATGAATCTCTGGTGATGGAAGACAGTGCATTCGTGACCACAGGAAGCCAGCTTACCTTCCATGGAGATATCGCGGAAGATTATGCGCCTTTTGAGTGGGCAACAGATATGTCACATGTATTGAAGGATCAGGATAATGTCAATCTTCCTGCAATCAACGTGTGCTATCAGAGTCTGTGGGACAGCGAAGTTGGTACGCATCTGACGGTAATGTGTGATAAGAGCGGGGTAGTCACTCTGTTAGATTATCCGAAGTTCAGTGATCTGGATGTGGAGAACGTGAACGATCTCGATGAAGAGCTGCGGGATTACTGTAAGGATATGGAGAACTATTATTACTATACAGTATATGACAGCGGAGATGCCGTGGAACAGATGCGGAGAGAATATGCCTATATCTGGAATGCGAAGCAGCAGGATCAGGATCAGGTTGTTTTGGATAACGGATTGGTAATTGCGAAGGCTGAATATGATCAGGAACTGGAGCAGAGATACGGTCCCTGGATTAACCCGAACTACTGCGAACCGGGATTTTGGAAAAGTTATCTGCCGACAAGTGGAAGTACAGGTACAGATACTGCAAAGGCATATTTAATTGATTTGTTGTTTGAGCCTATAGTTGCAGAGGCGGCTGTGTCTAATCCGATACCGTACTTTAAAGCGACACCATATAACTTTATGGATAATTATGAGAGTTATCTGAATGATCCTGAATATGAATCATTCCCTGATTATAAGAAGGTTCCGGATAAAGTATGGACGTTCATCAATGCAACACAGGAAGTAGTGGTTCCGGCGGGCGTGGACTCTATTGATGTCAGCGCTTATGCGACGGCAAACGGCGACAATTATGACACATATATCAGAAAGAAGAGAACGGCAGCCAGCAACAATATGTATACACGCAGAACAAACGGTGCAACCCCCGGATTGTTCAGCGGTTATTACGTGGATTATGCAGAAGGTGATCAACGTGAGGAAAATCCGAACGGTAACGATCATTTAAGGAGCGTTATCCTGACGACTGTTAAGAAATTACCGGATTATGCTTTTGACAGCTGTGAGCAGTTGGAGAGAGTAGTGCTTGGTCAGGCTGAAGAGATCGGAGTACTTCCTTTCAGAGGATGCGGCAATCTGACGAGTGTAGTCGGCAATGAAAAATATCCGGCAGAGAACGGTATTATCTATGAGCAGGATGCGAATAATGCTGGGAAGTATAGAATTATAGAATGCCTTATGACCAGAGGTAAACCGAATACAGGTGATGAGAATCTGGAGAAGACTTCCGTAGCGCCGGATCCCGACAGGCTGATCAGCAGCGTAACCGAGATCGCAGAGAGTGCTTTTGAAGGCTGTGACGGAATATCAGTAGTTGATCTTTCAACGGCGGAAGGATTGGGCATTATTCCGGAAAATTGCTTTAAGGATTGTTTAAGTCTGATTAATGTAAAATTGCCGGGAACTGTTAATAAGATCAGAGATGATGCTTTCAGTGGTATAGCGAATGCGACGCATCCGTTGTCAATAACCATTCCCGGACGGGAAGTTGATATAGCGGATATGGCATTTGATCCGAAACGGAATGTGACGATCTACACTTACGAAGATTCTGCGGCATATCGTTATGGAAAACGGTATGAAGGTCAAGGCATGAAAGTGGAAGTGTTGAATGCTTACCGTGTTATGTTCTATGACTATGACGGAACGCAGGTCGGCGCGACCCAGATCGTAGATCATGATACGGGTGGCAGCAAGGCGACAGCACCGCCGGAGGAGGAGACTCTGAAGCAGGCAGGTCACAGACCGGGGTATACATTCAGCCATTGGGAGACCACCGGCGGTATGACGCTAGACGATCCGATTACAGATGATATGACCATCTTTATCGCACAGTATGAGTCGGATGGTTCCATGATTAACGGTAGATATGTAGTGGAGTTCCTTGATGGAATAGACGGACACAGATTGAGCGGACGTAACTCGAACGATGCTGACGGTAAGTATTACGTAGAGCCGAACAACAGCTTTATGGATCTCGGATGGGAGGCTCCGCAATACGCCGATCACACTAAGGAAGGCAAGGAGTTCCTGCAGTGGAGTAATAACTGGACGGAGAACACGACGATCGATGCCAATATGACGATCATTGCACTGTACCGTGATGTTGCGACCAGTGGTGGTTCCTCGAATACGAGCGGCGGTTCTACGAACACGAGCAGAGGCTCTACCAGCGGCGGAAGTTCCAATACATCGAGAGGAAGTACTTCATCCTCATCGAGTAATACATCATCGTCCAGCAGTTCGACGAGCACGACATCATCCACATCCAATACCTCATCGTCTACGGCGGCAAGCTTTACGGTAACAGTCGTAAACGGCAGCGGAAGCGGTACCTATGCACAGGGCGCTACCGTTGTGATCGCGGCAAACGAACCTGCAGCGGGCATGGTATTCCAGAAGTGGACGACGGAGTCTAACGGGGTTACGCTGGCGAGTGTCAGTCTGCCGGCTACTACCTTTACGATGCCGGCGGGTAATGTGACAGTGACAGCGAATTATGTGGCAGCAACGGCACCGGCGGCGAATGCAGGTAATAACGGTAATGGCGGTGGTAACACCGGCGGAAGCGGCAGTACGCGTGTGGATATCACGAAGCCCGGTATATCCAATAAGGATCTGGCAACTGCCAATGCAAATGGTACGACCGATAACTTTATCGTGAAGATTACGGAGACGGATGAGGCGACCAGAGCGGTAGCCGAAGCACTGACGAACAAGTACGGCAGTCTGGATAGCATCCTGTATTATGCGATGGATATCAGTTTGTGGGATTCTACAGGAACCTATCAGCTTACGGGTGACCAGCTTGCGGGAATTACAGTGGATATCACGATTCCGATTCCGGATGCACTGGTGGCGTATGGCGGTAATAATATGGCCGGTGCGGTTGTTAACGGTAATCAGTTAGAGAATTTAAATGAGAACTTTACAACGATAAACGGTGTTCCTTGTATCAGATTTACGGCTTCGCACTTTTCGCCGTACACGGTCTATGTAGACACGGGAAATCTGACAGAGGGTATGCTGGATACTACACCTAAGACCGGAGATCCGATTCATCCGAAGTGGTTCTTATCCCTCGGTCTGGCATGTTTATCCATTATTCTGTTCATGAAGAAGGATAAATCAGCTAAAGTGAAAACGGCATAAAAGGAAATCCTATGGGAAAGAAAGTAAGAAATCTGATTGGTATACTGCTTCTTGTTACGGCAGTGGCAGTTACACAGATCCCTGTATCAGATGTGGAAGCGGCTCCGACCTCTTCCGCATCTGATTTTCAGATGGATGGAACGACATTAGTGAAATACAACGGCACGGCTGAGGACGTGTCTATTTCCAATTACGTCGAGCGGATAGAAGCCGGAGCTTTTGCGGGCAATGATAATATCAGGCACGTGACGATCGGCGATTCCGTGGAGGTCATAGGCTCCGGGGCATTTACCGGATGCAATAATCTTACGAGTGTTTTGATTCCGGATTCGGTAAAGACGATAGGAAATGCGGCCTTCAGCGGCTGCCCGTCCTTAAGGGAAGTGAATGTCGGAGTCGGGCTGAGCGATCTGGGTAACGGTGCTTTTGCGGGAGATTATAATCTGTCGGACGTTCATTTCGACAGCAGTAATCCTCAATTTACATGTGATGAGGGAGCAATCTATAATAAGAACGGCAGAAATACGCTGTATCAACTGCTTGCAGGCAGGAGAGGCGACAGCTATTCGATGCCGTCTACGGTTGTGAAGATTAAACCGTATGCATTTTGGGGTGACTATAATCTGGAGAAGGTGAATATCAGCAGCAATGTGAAGGAGATTTCCGCATATGCCTTTTCCAACTGTAAGAATCTGAAAGAAGTTAATATTCCCTATTCTGTCAAAAATATTGATATGAAAGCTTTTGAGGACTGTGTCAGACTGCGGGAAATCGAGATCCCGCCTTCTGTAGGCACGATTCACAGCACGGCATTCGATGGGTGCACGAGGCTGGAAATACAGGCGGAAGTCGGCTCTGTAGCGAATACCTTTGCGCAGTCACTGGAACTGGAAGATATCGAAGTGTCGGAATATGAGGAAGCGCCGGGGACTGACAGCGTAAGCGGAAATGATGTATCCGGTGAAGACGATACGTCGCAGATTGTGGCACCGGTAGATTATTATCATGAAGTGTCACATATGAATGCGATGGAGGCAGAAGAGGATGACGCGGTTAAGGGCAAGACGAGAGTGATCGGCCGCGAGGCTTTTATCCTGATCGATAACGCAAACGCCACGATTAATGTGGGAAGTACGGGCGAGACGATAGGAGGTACTCCGGTGGAGGATACACCTACCGATACCGTGCCGGGACTTGCGGGGTCGAGTGATGCGAAGGGTGGTTCCTTCCCGAAGTATACCGTAGTGAACGGTTCCGTGATTGCCGCGCAGGCATATTATGATGATGACATGACGTCTTTTGATATTCCGGATGGAATAGTCAGAATAGGTGAGTTTTCATTTGCGAGATCATCGTTGCAATCCGTGCAGATTCCGAATGGTGTGGAAGAGATCGGTTATGCGGCATTCTATCACTGCGATGGATTGACTAATGTGGTCATCCCGAACAGTGTGCGTAATATTGCGGCTTCCGCATTTGCCGCAACTCCGTGGCTGTCAGAGTGGAAACAGAGCGGCAGCGGAGATTTCCTGATTGTGGGCGACGGCATTGTGCTGGCGTACAAGGGAAGCGGCGGTGTCGTTTCCATTCCCTCGGGAGTAAAGCAGATCGGGGCAGAAGTATTTAGAAATAATAAAAACGTGACCGGAGTTATTTTGCCGGACAGCGTGGAAGTGATCGGTGAAGCTGCTTTTGAGAATTGCAGTAACCTTACATCGATAGAGGGCGGCAATCATGTAAAGGAAGTTCGTGACAGGGCTTATGCGGGTTGTCCCATTAATACGGTACATATTCCGGAGGCGGCTCAGAAGATCGGACTGCGTGCTTACGACAGTACGGGAACACAGAAGGCGACGGGCAATGGTGTCATTGTGTTTGAGTCAGAGGCGATACCGCAGCTATCCTATGAGGAGGCTTCGACGAAAGTGTACAGAGAAGACTATCGGAAT
This sequence comes from Lachnospiraceae bacterium, assembly GCA_014804355.1. Lineage (GTDB taxonomy): Bacteria > Bacillota > Clostridia > Lachnospirales > Lachnospiraceae > UBA3282. The sequence goes on along the minus strand of JAAUZY010000037.1, from coordinate 59,845 downwards.
CTGGCTTTTAAGGGAAATATGATCGCCGTGGTTCCTGAGAGCGTAAGTGATTTGGCGGATACGGTACTGGATGATGTACAGGCCGGTTTTATCGGCGTAATCTGTAAGATGACGAAGGAAGCGGCGGGCGGAGAAGACGGTACGCTGCGTATCGTCGGCAGACGCGGTTTCGGAAGTTTACCCGCAGCCGGTGAGACCTGTACCATAGACGGCAAGACTTATGTGTTGGAAGCAGGTACGGATGAACTGGGAAGCAGTGTGCCTCAGGAGGAAGTTCGTGAGGGAATAGATGTGCGGATTAACAGTTATTCATTACCGCAGGACGGCATGGCCGGTGCAGTGATGGAAGGCTCCGAAGAAAATTATGTGTTGACAATCACAGACAGCGAAGAAGCTAAAGCTGAAATCGGCGATGTTTATAAGAAAATATACGGTAACAGGCTTCCGCACAATCTGTGTGCGTACGAGATCAGTATGACGGATGCACAGACTGGGATTCCGATCAGCGGACTGGGTAAGCAGAGCGTGGAAGTCACACTTCCGATTCCAAAAGGCGTAGGAGAAGATAATATGCATGTAGTCTGTCTGGATGCGGATGGGCAGCTTGAAGAGGTAGAGAGCAGAATTGTCTCCGTGGACGGCATGGATGCGCTTATGTTTTCGGCGAAGCATTTCTCTTACTACGGTATCTATAATTACGGCAACAACACGGTGGTGGCGGACGTACAGGACGGCCAGGCGGTTTTTGCCTCTCTTGGTAAAAAAGATGCTTCACCCGATACCGGCGATTACAGTATTCATCCGAAGTGGTTCTTTAGCGCGGGAATGATCTGTACCGCTATGGCGCTATTTTTCTATCGTGGGGGAAACCGCAGGCGAAGAAAGGTAAAGTAGTCAGGATAAAACGTGCGGGAATATATAGCAGGATGTAAATAAAAAAGACACTGAACATGGTAAGACTCTCGGCATAGAATAAATCTATAGCCGGGAGTTTTTATTATGCAGGAAAGTTAGTCGGGCTTCCTATATGACAAAGACTGAACGACAGCAGAACGAAATATGGTGGGATAGTCGTGAATCGTGTCAGAAAGCAGGTTGGATGTACTGATTATATACAGGCGAATATCGTAACAGAAGATGTTACTGTGGCAGTCCTTGATACCGGTATTTGCGCACACCCGGATTTTGGAGGTCGTATTGTCGATTTTGCCGATTTCGTGAACGACCGGCAGGGAAGCTATGACGACAGCGGCCATGGTACTCATGTGGCAGGATGTGTGGGCGGAAGCGGATATGCGTCCCATGGAGTATACAAAGGGATAGCGCCGGCCTGTCATCTGTGCGTGGGGAAGGTACTGGATCAAAACGGAGAGGGCAGTATAGACAGTATGCATCGGGGTATCCTATGGATTATGCAGAATCGTAAGCGCTATCAGATCCGCGTGCTCAACATATCGCTGGGTATCGGAACAAGCGGGGAGAGAGAACGCATGAAGGAATTGATAGATCTTCTGGATGAGGCGTGGAAGCAAGGAATTGTAGTAGTGTGTGCGGCCGGTAATAACGGTCCGGAGGAGGGTACGGTATCGCCCCTTGGAAGCAGCCGCAGAGTGATCACGGTAGGGTGTCATGAAGGAGGGTATTTTGGTTCCCGCAGGGATCTTTGTGAGAATTATTCCGGCAGAGGAAGCCGCGATATGCTGTACCGCAAGCCTGATGTGGTGGCGCCCGGTACGGATATTGTATCCTGTAATCTGAACTTTATGTGGAATCCGAGGAACGGTTACCGCAATGCCTATATCAGGAAGAGCGGAACTTCCATGGCAACACCCATCGTATCCGGGGCGGCAGCGCTTTTACTGCAGAAATATCCGGATATGAGTAATGAGCAGGTGAAACGCAGGATGATCTACAGCGCACGTGATATGGGAGATTCATGGAATAAACAGGGGTGGGGGATGATAAATCTGGAAGAAATGTGCAGTACGGGTTGACACAAATGGTATGATTGTATACAATTATACGTGGCGTACATCCATGCGACAATGTGGTATGAGAGATAATATTGATCGTAGCGGATAGACACGGAAAGGTACGTGACAGCTATGTATGATGAGAGAACTTTTGCGAATCGTCCGGTAACCATGAATGATCATAATAATCTTCTGGAAATAGAAGAGCATATGTACATTTTGGACGATGTTCAGAAACCTAATGTGTTCCGGAATATGTTTCCCTATTCCGAAATACCTAAGATTCCGTTTAACGATAGGACAGTGCCGCATAATATGCCGAAGGATATTTGGATTACGGATACCACGTTTCGGGACGGTCAGCAGTCCAGAGCACCCTATACAACGCAGCAGATCGTCACAATCTATGATTATCTGCACAAATTGGGTGGACCAAACGGTATGATCCGTGCCTGCGAGTTCTTTCTGTACAGTAAAAAGGATCGGGACGCGGTATATAAGTGTATGGAGCAGGGGTATCAGTATCCGGAGATCACGAGCTGGATCCGTGCCAGCAAGGAAGATTTCAAGCTGGTGAAGGAAATCGGTATGAAGGAGACGGGCATTCTGGTAAGCTGTTCGGATTATCATATTTTCTTAAAGCTTAAAATGACGAGAAGACAGGCTATGGACCATTATTTAGGTGTGATCCGTGACTGTCTGGAAGAGGGAATCAGTCCCAGATGTCATTTGGAGGATATTACGCGGGCGGATATTTACGGATATGTGGTGCCTTTTTGCATGGAACTGATGAAGCTCATGGAAGAGTATAAGATTCCGATTAAAGTGCGTGCCTGCGATACGATGGGATACGGAGTCAATTATCCTGGTGCGGTTATTCCCAGAAGCGTGCAGGGAATCATTTACGCATTACATACACATGCGGGGGTACCGCATGAGCTGCTTGAATGGCATGGACATAATGATTTCTACAAAGCGGTATCCAATTCTACCACTGCGTGGCTGTATGGCTGTTCGGGGATCAATACCTCGCTGTTTGGCATCGGTGAGAGGACAGGCAATACACCGTTAGAGGCAATGGTATTTGAATATGCGCAGCTTCGCGGCAGTTTAAACGGTATGGACACCAGAGTGATTACAGAACTGGCGGAGTACTACGAGAAGGAGATCGGTTATGAGATACCGCCCAGAACGCCTTTTGTGGGGAAGAATTTCAATGTGACGAGAGCGGGAATTCATGCGGACGGGCTTCTCAAGAATGAGGAGATCTATAATATATTTGACACGGATAAATTTCTGAACAGACCGGTTCTGTGCGCAGTTTCCAATACATCGGGTCTGGCTGGAATCGCGCACTGGATCAATACTTATTATCATCTGCCGGAGGATAAACACTTGGACAAGAACTGTGATCTGGTGCATGCGCTTAAGGTATGGGTAGATGAGGAGTATGTGACAGGTCGTGTGACGGTGCTGACGGATGAGGAGCTTGTTGCGCAGATAAAGAAGACATGTGAGGAGCTGGGAATTGAGGCTCCGGGAGCTTAAGCATTTGTTTGGAGTGGTAAGACTGATACGCGAAAAGGAGTGGAAACGGAAAAAGAAATGGCTAATTATGATTTAAAGAATGAAGTCAATGATAAGTATTCCCTGCGCGGAAGAGTGTTTCAGAAACTGCGGGAGGATATTTTAAGCGGAAAGTATAAGGAGCACGAAGAACTGAAGGAAGTTGCGATCGGGGAAGAGCTGGGCGTCAGCCGCACACCGGTCAGGGAGGCTTTCCGGCAGTTGGAGCTGGAGGGTCTGATACAGATCGTGCCCAATAAGGGAGCATATGTTACCGGCATCACGGCGAAAGATGTAAAAGATATCTATATGATTCGTTCTCTTCTGGAGGGATTATGTGCCAGACTTGCCACGGAGAAGATTACGAAAGAGCAGATGGAGGAGATGGAGGAAAATATCTATCTGGCCGAGTTCCACGCTTCTAAGGGGCATATGGATCAGATGGCGGAGCTGGACAACCGTTTCCATGATATTCTCTATGAGGCATGCGATTCCAAGATGCTGGAGCATACGCTGCGGGATTATCACCAGTATGTGCTCAGGGTCAGACAGAAGACACTTTCTACAAACACGAGAGGACGTGCATCCAATGATGAACACAGACAGATCATGGAAGCGATTAAGGCGGGTGACGCGGACAAGGCGGAACAGCTTGCCAATAAGCATATGCTGAATGCTTATGACAATATGGTGAAGAACGGATTGTATGAAATTTACGGTGAGGAAGATGCAAAATAATCTTAAAATAAATAATGAAAAGGCAGGAGGAATCAACAATGGAAAAGATTAAGATGGCGACACCCCTTGTAGAGATGGACGGAGATGAAATGACAAGAATTCTCTGGAAAATGATCAAGGACGAACTGTTATTGCCCTATATTGATTTAAAGACGGAATACTATGATCTGGGGCTGACACATCGTGATGAGACATTGGATCAGGTTACGATTGATTCTGCGGAAGCGACGAAGAAATACGGTGTGGCGGTTAAGTGTGCCACAATTACGCCCAATGCGGCAAGAATGACGGAATATAACCTTAAGGAAATGTGGAAAAGTCCCAACGGTACGATACGTGCAGCGCTGGACGGCACAGTGTTCCGTACCCCTATTGTGGTGAAAGGGATAGAGCCTTGCGTCAGAAATTGGGAGAAATCGATCACACTGGCGCGTCATGCTTACGGTGATGTATATAAGAATACGGAGATCAAAGTACCCGGAGCAGGCAGGGCGGAGCTCGTATTTACTGCCGAGGACGGCACTACGATCAGGGAGACGATACATGATTTTAAGGGTTCCGGTATCCTACAGGGTATTCATAACACGGACGAGTCTATCACGAGTTTTGCCAAAGCATGTTTTAATTATGCGCTTGACACGAAACAGGATCTGTGGTTTGCCACGAAGGATACGATCTCCAAGAAATACGATCATAATTTCAAGGATATTTTTCAAGAAATCTATGATGCGGAGTACAAGGACAAATTCGAGGCGGCAGGGATAGAGTATTTCTATACGCTGATTGACGATGCGGTGGCGCGGGTTATGAAGGCAAAGGGCGGATTTATCTGGGCGTGCAAGAATTATGACGGCGATGTGATGAGCGATATGGTTTCCTCCGCGTTCGGTTCTCTTGCCATGATGACTTCTGTGCTGGTATCTCCCAGCGGTGTGTATGAATATGAGGCGGCACACGGAACAGTACAGAGGCATTATTATAAGCACTTAAAGGGTGAGGAAACTTCCACCAATTCTGTGGCTACTATCTTTGCATGGACGGGAGCACTCAGAAAACGCGGGGAGCTGGATAATAATCCGGATCTTGTGACATTTGCGGACAAGTTGGAGAATGCGACGATCCGGACGATCGAGTCAGGTAAGATGACCAAAGATCTGGCTTTAATCACTTCACTGCAGAATGTGACTGTTTTAAACAGTGAGAATTTTATTAAGGCGATCAAGGCGGAATATGAAGCAATGTAGAAAATTGAATAAGTTCGATTTATATTAAGTGATTTAAATTAAGAGGGAACAGCCCTTATTCAGAGAGCTGTTCCCATTTTTCATACAGATCAGACAATTCAGTGTCGTTGGATTCCTTTTCACGGCTCAGTTCCTGCAGCTTAGCCACGTCGGTACAAATGTCGGGCGATGTCATGAGTGCATCGATTTCCCCGTTTCGGGTTTCCAATTCTTCGATCCGATCCTCGCATTTCTTTAGCGCATTTTCTTTTTTGCGCTGTGCCGCCTGCTGTTCTTTGTGTGCCAGCCAGTCCTGTCTGCCATCAGCCGGAGCGTTTGTGTTACCTTCGGAACCAGCGGCATGGATATTGTGAGCATTCGGCGACAGATCAGAGCCGGCATTTCTTTTGGCGGCATCGATCAGTGCGAGCTGTTCTTCTTTTTTCTCTAAATAATAATCATAATTGCCGAGGTATCCGGTCAGTACCTGATGGTTTAAGTCAAGGATCCTGGAGGCGGTTTTATTGATGAAATAGCGGTCATGTGACACATAGAGTACCGTGCCGGTGTAGGCATTCAGCGCATCTTCCAAGATCTCCTTAGACATAATATCCAAGTGGTTTGTGGGCTCATCCAGAATGAGAAAATTAGCTTCCGATAACATCAGCTTGGCGAGAGAGACACGTCCCCGTTCGCCGCCGCTTAGAGATTTTACTTGCTTGAATACATCCTCCCCGGTAAAGAGAAAAGCGGCGAGGGTATTGCGAATCTCCGTGTTCGTGAGAGTCGGATAATCATCGGAAATCTCCTCAAACAGCGTTTTATCCATATGTAATACATGATGTTCCTGATCATAGTAACCGATGGCCACGTTCGTACCGAGACGGATCTCTCCGGTATCCGGAGCAACCAGATCATTGATCATTTTAAGGATCGTAGTTTTGCCGGTACCGTTGTCACCGATGATCGCTACATGCTCTCCCTTTCTGATATCAAAACCAAGCTGCTCAAAGAGTGTGAGAGGACCAAAGTGCTTGGACAGATTCTCCACGTGAAGCACATCATTGCCGCTTTCATATTTCGGCTCCAGACGAAGGTGCATATCGGCGCGCACTGTGGTGGGTTTTTCCAGTACATCGATTTTCTCTAACATTTTTTCGCGGCTCTCGGCACGGCGAATTGATTTTTCCCGGTTAAAGGACCTTAATTTTTCGATTACTTCTTCCTGATGCTTAATTTCCTGCTGCTGTTTTACATAAGCGTTGTATTCCGCCGTGCGCAGAATTTCTTTTTTGGCGGCGTAATCGGAATAATTTCCCGTAAAGGCAGTGGCCTTGGTGTTGTCGATCTCTATGACTTTATTTGCAATTCTGTCCAGAAAATAACGGTCGTGGGATACGATGATCACGGCGCCTTTATAGCTTCTTAAATAGGTTTCCAGCCAGGTGATGGAAGACATGTCCAAATGGTTTGTAGGCTCGTCCAATATGATCAGATCGGGCTTTATCAGAAGGAGTTTACCTAAAGCCACACGAGTCTTCTGACCGCCGGAGAGGGTATCGACAGACCGCGTAAATTCATCTTCCGTAAATCCGAGTCCTTTGAGTACGCCGGTCAGTTCGCTTTTGTAAGCGTAGCCGTTGGCGGATTCAAAAGCGTGTGTCAGGTCGGAGTAGGTGTTCATCAGGCGCTGCAAGGTATCCTCGGAAGCCGTCTTCATCTGCAATTCCGTGGAACGGATCTTCTGCTCCAGTTCAATGATGTTCTGCTTCACAGAGAGCAGTTCATCATAGATCGTGTTTTCACCGGACACTGCTTCGTGCTGGGAAAGATAACCGATCGTCCGGTCGCGGGAGATCGTCACGATTCCGTTATCGGGAGCCAGTTCTCCCATGATAATGCGCAGCAAAGTAGTCTTGCCTGCGCCGTTGATTCCGACGATGGCAGCCTTATCGTGATCTTCTATATGGAAGGATACATTTTTCAATACAGGGATATCATTGAAAGATTTATCAATATTACTGACAGAGAGCAGCATATGGCACACCCTTTCTTTTTTTATGCTATAAGAATACCGTCAGAACGCTAAACTGTCAAGTTACGGTTGAGGACCGGCTGTGCTAAGTTGTTTGACAGTTTTTTAACACAGTTGTATACTTATCATATTACAATACAGGGGGTGCAGCAAGGTGGAAGACAAAGAGATTTCACAGGCTGTTATCAGCCGTTTACCCAGATATTTCAGATATCTTGGCGAATTGAAGGATGAGGGAATCGAGAGGGTTTCTTCACAGGAACTGAGTGATATCATGAGAGTGACTGCATCGCAGATCAGACAGGATCTGAATAACTTCGGCGGGTTCGGTCAACAGGGGTATGGCTATAATGTAGGATATCTGTATGATGAAATCGGTAAGATTCTGGGGCTCCATGTGGAGCATAATCTGATTATTGTGGGAGCCGGGCATCTGGGACAGGCGCTTGTGAATTACATGAATTTTGAGCGCAGGGGATTTATTTTCAGAGGAATATTTGATATTGATGATAGGCTCCATGGTTCGCAGATTCGGGGGATCACAGTGCGGCCGATGCAGGAAATGGAATGTTTTGTAAAGGACAATGACATTGATATCGCAGTCCTTACCATACCCAAAAACAGCGCGGTGGAAGTGGCGGAACAGCTTGTATCCTGTGGGATCAAGGGATTCTGGAATTTTGCACATGTGGATCTGCATGTGCCGGATGATATACAGGTTGAGAATGTGCACCTTTCGGACAGTTTGATGAAATTGTCCTACAATCTTGCATCTCATGACAGATAACCGCAGGTAGGTATCGTATGATAGAGAATATCGCATAACAGAGAGTATTACATGACAGAGAGGCAGTGAATATATGTCCAGAACAGACGAAATATTTGAACCGGCGCTGTCCGGGAAGAAAATCCCGATTCTCACGCTGGATAATAAATGGCATAAGCTTTTTACGCAGAAGGAATACAGCACTGAGATCAAGCGTATGGAAAGCGAAATGAATAAATTGCTCAAGCGTCAGGCTAAAGCTAATGAGGAAAGCCGTGAAATCAGAAAATTGAAGAAAGCAAAGATGGACGAGATCGTAATACTTGCGGACGAGATGGGGAAAGCGCCTTCCAAGAAATTGGAAAAAAAGATGGAAGAGTGCAGGGAAACTGTCACAGCCTGCAACGAGAAGATAGACGCATGTGAGGAAGAGATGATGGAACTTCCCAGGCAGATTAATCACTTGAATCATAAGCTGATGCTTGCCACGATGGAGGTATGTTACCGTAAACTGCAGAAAAATACGGAGGAACTGGAAGAGATCGATGAATGGATCAACGGTATCCGGAGAGAATTGAAGAAAAAGGTCGTGCGAAAACAGGAGAAGGAGGCGATGAATCATCTGCTGTACTCCTATATGCATGATATCTTCGGGGCGGATGTCATAGAGATTTTTGATATGAAATATGATCCGAAGGAGAAGTACGGTAACAAGAAAGAGCCGGATGACAAGAACAGTGATTCGGATGCAGAGAACAAAGGTGACGATGAGGATGCGTTGAAATCGTGAGATTTTGACGCTTCCCTTGCGTTGGGGAGAGGGTGCCTGCAGGTGGTCGTGACAGGCGGAATGGAGAAGTGTATGAAGCAATATTTGGTGACCGCTTCCGAGATGAAGCGGTATGACAGAAACACAATAGAGAAGTACCGTTTGCCGTCGCTGCTGCTTATGGAGCGGGCGGCGCTTGTGACGGTGGAGGAAATCAGGCGAGTGTACGGTAAGGCTCCATGCAGAGTGGCGGTTATAGCGGGAGGAGGAAACAACGGTGGGGACGGTCTGGCGGTGGGAAGACTGCTTATGCTGCAAGGGTATGAAGTAACCTTTATTATGTTGGATGAAGAAGACCGGTATTCGGCAGAGACGGCCAGGCAGATTGAGATTTTACGGGAATATGAGGCGCAGGTTTTTAGCACAATACAGGATGATGAATATGATATAGTGATAGATGCGATATTGGGGATCGGTTTGTCAAGGCTTGTAGAGGGAGTTTACGCGGAGGCCATAGAGTGGATTAACCAAAGAAATGCCTATGTGTGCAGCGTGGATATTTCATCAGGCATTCGTGCCGATATGGGGGAGATCATGGGATGTGCCGTGAAGGCTGATCTGACCGTAACATACGGATTTCGCAAGGTCGGACAGATCTTGTATCCGGGAGCGGAATATACCGGTACGCTGGTATGCGGAAATATGGGGATAGATGAGCGCAGCTTTCTCGGTGAAGAACCGTATTGGTATACCTATACGGGACGGCACGACAGAGTGCTTCCGGTGCGCAGGCCAGACGGTAATAAGGGAACATTCGGTAAGACGCTTATCGTTGCGGGAAACGATCAGATTGCAGGGGCCGCCATGATGGCGGCAAAGAGTGCGTTTCGAATCGGAACAGGTATGGTGAAGGTGGTTACGGCGGCGGAGAACAGAGAAGCACTGCAGCAGTTTGTACCGGAAGCCATGCTGCTTATCTATGCGGGTGATGTTACATCCGAACAAGAGGAGAAGTTTAAGCAGGGTCTTAAGGAGGCGGAGAACTGGGCAGACTGTATCCTGATCGGTCCGGGGATCGGTATGGGAAAACAGGCGCAGGAACTGCTTCGATTCAGTATTCTTAAGAGCAGTAAGCCGTTAGTTATCGATGCGGATGGCTTGAATCTTCTGGCGCAGGATCAAGGGTTACAGGACAATTTAGCAGAGCAGGGCAGCCGGGGAAGGACTGTGATTCTCACCCCGCACCTGGGAGAGTTTGCGAGATTGTATGGATGTACGACCGCGCAGGCAGGAGAGCATCTGACAGACTATCCGATCCGGCTCAGCGACAGGCTGCAGTGTACGGTTGTCTGTAAGGATGTGCGCACAGTGGTTGCCGGGCATGGAGAACAGCGGGGATATATGAATACCACAGGTAATGACGGAATGGCTACGGCAGGTTCCGGTGATGTGCTGGCAGGCATGGTAACGGGATTGCTGGCACAGGGAATGCCGGGAGTGGATGCAGCGGTGGCGGGAGTATATCTTCACGGTATCGCAGGGGATCTGGCGGCTGAGCGGGAAACAAACGTGTCCATGACGGCTACGGATATGATAGAACGGATTAGGGATGTGATCCTGCTGCAACAGGACGGAATGGAGTAAGCGACATGAAAGAAAATTACCAAAGAGTCTACGCGGCGATAGATCTGGATGCGGTCTGTTATAATATGGAACAGATGCACGGGAATCTGTCGGCACATACGAAAATAATCGGCGTCATTAAGACAGACGGTTACGGGCATGGAGCGGTACAGATCGGGCGTGAATTGGAGCAGATGGATTATGTATTCGGCTATGCGGTGGCGACTGCGGAGGAAGCGCTGATATTGCGTCATGCGGGACTTAGGAAACCGATCCTTATTCTGGGATATACTTTTCCCTATTGCTATGAAGATCTGATCCGGCAGGATATACGGCCCGCTGTATTTCGGGATGATACCATTGACGAGTTGGCGGCATGTGCACGCAGACTTGGCAAAAGTGCGAAAGTGCACGTAAAGGTTGATACCGGAATGACAAGGGTGGGGATCCGACCGGATGAGAGCGGCCTTGCCTTTGTGGATAAAGTGCTTCACACGGAAGGCATTGAGCTGGAAGGGATGTTTACCCATTTTGCGAGGGCGGATGAGCGGGATAAGACGGCGGCAATGGAACAGCTTACTAAGATACGTGATTTTATGAATCTGGCGGAAAAAGAATCAGGTTACCGTATTCCCGTGAAGCACTGTGCCAATAGTGCAGGGCTGATTGAGATCCGTGAGGCGGATATGGATGTAGTCAGAGCTGGAATTACATTGTATGGGTTATGGCCTTCATCGGAGGTATCAAGGAATATCGTGAATCTGCAGCCGGTGTTGTCCCTAAAAAGCCATATTGTATATATCAAGGAAGTGGAAGCCGGGGTGCCGGTCAGTTACGGCGGCACTTATGTGACACCGAAGCGGATGCGCATCGCGACGATACCGGTAGGGTATGGGGACGGATATCCGAGAGGATTGTCAGGTAAAGGTTATGTGCTGATTCGTGGTAAGAGAGCGCCGATTATCGGCAGGGTCTGTATGGATCAGTTCATGGTCAGCGTGGAGGAGATACCGGAGGCGGCGGAAGGTGACGAAGTGACAATGATCGGAACGGACGGTAAGGAGCGGATCACCATGGAAGAACTGGGAGAATTATCGGGCAGATTCAATTATGAACTCGCCTGTGATCTCGGTAAGCGGATACCCAGAGTTTACTTGAAAAACGGTCGCATAACGGCAACCAAGGACTATTACGAAGACTATCGGTAGGGCATTATAAATTGTTCCTAATTATCATGTATACCCTTAGAGAAACCGGCAATACTATTGTTGGAAATATTAGTATAAGGATAATGTAAGGAAGTGTATGATAATGAAAAGAGGAGATATCTATTACGCGGATTTAAGACCGGTGATCGGTTCTGAACAGGGAGGCATCAGACCGGTGCTGATCATACAGAATGACATTGGGAACAAGCATAGTCCGACGGTGATCTGTGCTGCGATCACTTCAAAGATGAATAAGGCAAAGATGCCTACGCATATTGAACTGAATGCCAGCAAATATGATATGGTAAAAGATTCCGTTATTCTGCTGGAACAGCTGCGGACGATCGATAAGAAACGTTTAAAGGACAGGATATGTCATCTTGATCAGGATATTATGCAGGTAGTGAATAATGGATTGATGATCAGTCTCGAGTTAAATACATAAGACTGACTTGAATTTGACACGGGTTCCATTCCTTGTTATATTATAGAACAGACAATATCAATTATAAAGGAAGGGATTCAAAATATGGATGACGGTGTCTCGGGCAGTATAGTATGGTTTATTCTGCTATTGCTGCTTGAAATGTTATTTTACGGTTTCGGTTCTGCATTTAGCAATATGAAGGGTGCGGATAAGGATGAGACGGAGAAAGAGGAGTCCGGCAGGCTCAGTGCAAAGCAGCTTCGGCTTACTTATCTGACAGAACATCATGCACAATATGCCGGTGCGATCCAACTGGGGGCTGTGACGGTCAGTTTATTGATGGGTGCCCTGCATTTATACCGCTTGAACAGTTACTTCGGATATATTGTCTATCGGGCGGCAGTTTATAATATAGGGAATCTGGTCGAATGGCAGATCACATTGTTTGCCGTGCTTACAGCAATATTGGTTACACTGTTTCTTCTGTACATAGTGTTAACGTTCGGTATATCGATACCTAAGAAAACCGCCGCACGCAATCCGGACAGATGGCTGGGGATTTTCGTCACGCCAATCTATTATTATGTGCGGGTGGTATCGCCTTTGACAGCGATGATCTCGATGACGGCAAATGGTATCTTACGACTGTTCGGTATCAATGCATCGGGTGACAAGTCGGATGTCACGGAGGAGGAGATACTGTCCATGGTCAATGAGGGTCATGAACAGGGAATCCTGCATGCCAATGAGGCTGAGATGATCAGCAATATCTTTGAGTATGGAGATAAAGAAGCCAAGGATATCATGATCAACAGAAATAATATGATAGGGATCGAGTGTACGATGACATTACAGGAGGCGGCAGCATTTATTGTGGATGCACACAACAGCCGTTTCCCGGTCTATGACGGCACGATCGATCATATCGTAGGCATTCTTCACCTGAAAGATGTCATGCGTATGCAGATGAATGACAGGATGAAAAATAAGCCGATCGGCAAGATCAAGGGGCTTTTGCGGGAACCGCGGTTTATAACGGAGAAGAGAAAGATAGACGATCTGTTCAGGGTGATGCAGACGGAGAAGATTCAGATGGTCATCGTGATTGATGAGTATGGGCAGACGGCAGGACTCGTGGCGTTGGAAGATATTCTGGAAGAAATCGTCGGGAACATCGAGGATGAGTACGATGAGGAGGCCAGCTATATCAGCCGGAACGGAACGGATGAGTATGTTATCCAGGGCAAAATGCCGTTGGAAGAGCTGGGGGAACAGCTTGAGATCAGCTTCGAAGAGGAACCTTTTGATACGGTCAATGGATTCGTGATATCCAGACTGGAGCATATTCCGGAAGAGGGAGAGGATTTCGAGTTTGACTATGAAGGTTATATGTTCCGTATTCTGGAGGTGAAGGACCGCATGATCCAGACGGTACTGGCGCGTCCGAAACCACCGGAAGTAACGGAATGAATGAAATAGCCGGAACATGAAAAAAGAAGACAAAGGAGAGTATGAAATGTCAGGACATTCTAAATTTGCAAATATTAAACATAAAAAGGAAAAAAACGATGCTGCCAAGGGCAAAATCTTTACGATCATCGGAAGAGAGATCGCCGTTGCAGTGAAGGAGGGCGGACCGGATCCGGCCAATAATTTCAAGCTGGCACAGGTCATTGCCAAAGCGAAGGCAAACAATATGCCTAACGATACCATTGACAGGGGCATCAAGAAAGCGGCAGGCGAGGGCGGTAACGTCAACTATAAGTATGTGACATATGAGGGATACGGACCAAACGGCATAGCGATTATCGTGGATGCCCTGACGGATAACCAGAACAGAACGGCGGCAAATGTGCGGAGCGCTTTTACAAAAGGACAGGGCAATGTCGGAACGCCCGGATGTGTTTCCTTCATGTTTGATAAGAAGGGTCAGATCATTATCGATAAGGAAGAGTGTGACATGGAAGCGGATGATCTGATGATGCTGGCACTGGATGCGGGTGCGGAAGATTTCGAGGAAGAGGAGGACTGTTTTGAAATATATACAGATCCCGATCAGTGGAGTGAAGTGGACGCGGCATTAAAGGAAGCAGGTGTCGTTCCGGTTTCCTCAGAGGTTACCATGATTCCTCAGAACTGGGTGGAACTGACAGACGAGACGGCAATTAAAAATTTACAAAGAACTCTCGATTTACTGGAAGACGACGATGATGTGCAGGCAGTGTATCATAACTGGGATGAGTAATTGGCAAAGAGCAGGAGAATGCAGATGAATAATATGCATTTGGATCAGATTGCCGGCATGCTGGATCAGGCGGCAGATCGGATTTCCGAGTTTAGAAAAGAGACTTATGCGACATCCTTTGAGAGACATCTGGAAGAGAATGTTTCCGTATGGTGTGCGCTTGCGGCGGTGTGGAATGAAGATACGCCGGACAGGGAGCAAGCCTATATACAAGTAGCGGATTGCCTTACAGATAAGGTACAGCGCATGCAGGAATGTGTCAAAGGAAGGACGAAGAGAGAAGAGCTGCAGTTGAATATGAACCTGTATATGGTATCCTATTTTCTGCCGTCCATTATCGCTTATCAGAGACGATGCGGTGCGGCAGAAGATGAGATGAAGAAGATGACAGGTGTCATATGCGACAGATGGAACGGGCGATTCGGGCAGCATATACAGGCAGCCGATTATGAATCCATTCAGGCAGGGTTCAAACAGAAATTGTGTTTCGTGACTACCGCGGTATGCTGTGGGCTTCATAAGCCGCAGGACTGTAGGGAGATCGAGCTGATGAAGCGGTATAGGGACGAATATCTGTTCCGGCAGGACGATGGGCAGGAGATTATTCGGGAATATTATGATATCGCGCCTACGATTGTCAAGCGGATTGCAAGGGAGGCGACACCCGAAGAAAAATATCTGTATCTGTGGGAGCATTATATCAGCAAATGTGTTGCATATGTTGAGAATCGGGAAAATGAACGGTGCAGACAGTTGTATGAAATGATGATGTCGGAGCTGAAAGCGGAGTATATGGTGACAGACCGACATAAACAGGAAGGGGCATTACATAGAGATGAATAAACAATATCAGAAAGAAACTATATGTATCCAGTCAGGGTGGCAGCCGAAGAACGGTGAGCCCCGTGTGCTGCCGATCTGTCAGAGTACGACATTTAAGTATGAAACCTCCGAACAGATGGGGCGGCTTTTTGATTTGGAAGAAAGCGGATATTTCTACAGCAGACTACAGAATCCCACGAACGATTGCGTGGCGGCTAAGATCTGTGAGCTGGAGGGCGGTGAGGCGGCTATGCTGACGTCATCGGGGCAGGCGGCCAGTTATTATGCCGTATTTAACATTTGTGAGGCGGGAGATCACGTAGTGCTGTCTTCCACCGTGTATGGCGGAACCTTTAACCTTATTACCTGCACCATGAAAAAGATGGGGGTAGAATGCACCATTGTGGATCCCGACGCATCGATACAGGAGCTTGCAGAGGCATTTCGTCCGAATACCAAGTGTGTTTTTGCGGAGACGATAGCGAATCCGGCCTTGGTGGTACTGGATATCGAGAAGTTTGCGAAAGCAGCACATGATCATCAGGTTCCGCTGATCGTAGACAATACTTTCGCCACACCCATCAACTGTAATCCGATCAAGTGGGGAGCGGATATCGTGATCCACTCCACAACGAAATATATGGACGGTCACGCAATGGCGCTGGGCGGCTGTATCGTGGATTCCGGTAATTTTGACTGGAGCGCATATCCCGATAAATTCCCGGGATTATGTACGCCGGACGAGTCTTACCACGGCATTATCTATACTGAGAAGTTCGGCAGGGCGGCTTATCTCACCAAGGCAACGACCCAGTTGATGAGAGACTTAGGCTCAATGCAGTCTCCGCAGAATGCTTTTCTGTTGAATGTCGGGTTGGAAACATTGCCCTTGCGGATGGAGCGGCATTGTTATAATGCGCAGAAGGTGGCTGAATATCTGGAAGGCCATGAGAAGGTGGCGTGGGTGAATTATCCGGGATTAAAGAGCTGCAAATATTATGAGACGGCACAAAAATATATGCCGAAGGGAACCTGCGGGGTTATCTCTTTCGGCTTAAAGGGCGGGAGAGAGGCGGCCTCTAAAATGATGGATCTTCTGGAACTGGCCGCTATAGTGACGCATGTTGCGGATGCAAGGACGAGCGTGCTCCATCCGGCCAGTCACACGCACAGGCAGATGAATGAGGAGCAGCTTAAAGAAGCGGGCGTGGCTCCCGATCTGATCAGATTTTCTGTCGGAATCGAGCATATAGATGATATCATTGCGGATTTAGAACAGGCATTATCTAAAATATAATGTAAAAGGATAATCATTATGACTTATCGTAAGACGTGGTTTAGCTACGTATTGTGGATTCTGTATACCGCTCTGTGTATCATATCGCTGGTGGTGCTTGCCGGAGGTGTATGGACAGCCTACCTTGCGGGCATACCGTATGGGAGAGAATTTCCTGACCCTGTAGTCAGCCCGCTTGCCGGTGTGAACGACAATATACTGATCTTACTTGGTCTTCTCATCATTCCGATTACGGTTCTGTTATATTGGACGATCAGAGGTCTGTCCGGAGTGATCAGAAAGAATTGTACGTGGAAAGAACGTACTTTGCGGATATGGGAATGTGTCGTTGTGCTTCTCATACTGGCAGGCGGTGTTTTTTTGAGGATCATGTATGCCAAATATGCTATGCCTGCGGTTAACAATGAGTGGGGGCTTCAGGTGAGCGGCTTAGAATATTATAATATGGCGATAGCGGCCGGCGGAAATGTTACGTCCAATGCGCTGAACGGGATTTCGTATCTGTACGTGTTGTGTCTGTCGGTGGTATTATCCTTTCTTGGCCATAAGGTTGAGGCGGCGATTATCTTACAGATTGTTTTGCAGATCGTCGGTATGCTGCTGGCATATGTGGTGACGAGGAAGAGTGCAGGACGTCTTCCGGCATGCGTTGTGCTTCTGTATATGACATGTTCGCGCTGTTGTCTGAAGATGCTCGTATGTTTCGGTCCGGAATGTCTGTTCTTCGTATTATATATGACAGGCATGCTGGTCATGGTCAATTTCATACAAAGTTATTGCGACAATCACTTAAATAAACCGGCGGCGTTTTTCGGGGCTGCGGTAATAGGCGCAGTGATCGGCCTGCTTGCATGTATTGAGCTGTCAGCAGCACCTCTTATGCTTATGATCGTGGCGGTTGCTACCGGACGGAAGAAAAGACAGGAAGCAGCGCCCGTGCACAACTCTGCGGGGATCAGTGCCGTGGTAATTGGTATAACGATCGTTGCATATGTTGTTATGTTGTTTGCGGCAACTTATTTCGGATTGTACGGCGCGGAATTTAATATTCGGAATGTAAAGCTATGGTATCAATATAGTGCAGCATTCAATAATTTAAACCCGTATCTGTATGACATCTATTTGATCGGATTATTGATTATACCGGCTTCTTTTCTTGTTCTTGAGTTTTTTCGAAGCGGCAGGGAACAAAATTATATGTTGTGGATTCTGTTGTGTATTATTGTAGCGCCGACTCCCATGGCGGCAATCGGGGGATGGCAGTTCGGACTGCTGTCGCTTTATATCTGGGCCGTTCTGGCAGGGTTAGGGATACAGAACTGTATTTTCGGCGGTAAAGCGGAGGATGTGCAGACGGTGATCGAAAACATTAATGCCTCGGACGAACAGGGAGAAGAGGATGGACCGACAAAAGAGCTTCATGCGCCGGAAGGAGGAACGGAGGAATCGAAGAAGCCGCGTTACATAGAGAATCCCTTGCCTCTTCCGAAAAAACACGTGAAGAAGGAGATGGATTATCAATATCCTATTGAAGAAAAAGACATGAAATACGATGTAAATGTCCCGGATCATGACGACTTTGATATTTCATAAAATCTGTCAGACAGAATATTTTTATAACAAAATTCGATGCATAAATCATCACGAATAACGCAAACTAAGGGAGAATCACGTGAAATAACAACGTCGGTTCTCCTTTTTAAGTTTATAGGAAATAGTCGGAGGTTCATGATGGGAAATAAGGATAACAAGAATAACGGCAGGGAAAATAAGGAAAGTAAAGAGAATAAAGAAAGCAAAAATAATAAGGATGAGAAACGAGAGGATCAGGAAAAACAACAGGATAAAGAGAAGCACAGAGATGAACGGATCAGTGAAGTGGGGCAGATCACATTGGATGAAAACGAATCACATCACAAGATCCATTTGATCTCTATCATCGGAGAGATTGAGGGACACGATAACTTAAGCAGCACGGCCAAGACAACCAAATACGAGCATATTCTGCCGCAGCTTGCAGCGATCGAAGACAGTAAGGAGATTGACGGTGTATTGATCCTGCTCAATACGATGGGCGGGGATGTGGAAGCCGGGCTTGCCATAGCAGAGATGATCGCATCGCTTAGCAAACCGACGGTATCGCTTGTGCTGGGCGGCAGTCATTCCATAGGTGTTCCGATTGCCGTAAGCACGGATTATTCCTATATCGTGCCTACGGGAACCATGGTGATTCATCCGGTACGATTAAACGGCATGGTGATCGGTGTACAGCAGACATTTGATTATTTCCGCCAGATTCAAAATCGAATCACAGGATTCGTCTGTGAACACTGTAAGATATCCAAATCGAGATTGGAAGAGCTGATGATGGAGACCGGTGTGCTGACGAAGGACGTGGGAACGATTCTGGTGGGAAATGAAGCGGTTCAGGAGGGGATCATATGTGAGGTGGGCGGAATCAAAGATGCCATCGCACAGCTCCACGATATGGTAGATAAGAAAAAGGCAGATACAAAATAAGGGATGACAAGCGAAAATGAAAATGCTATACTATATTGAGTTGTATTATCAGGAGGAGTAGGCTCAGGAGGCATTATCATGGCAGCAAGTCAGGGAGGAAACCGTTCTTCCGCAAAGAAAAAAACGACAACTTCAAATAGAAATACGGGTGGAAGCAGACAGGCGCAGACGAGAAAAAGAAATACGGATGGCAGAGCGGCACAGCCTATGGATGTCGCGATACGCAATGAGATTCTGCTGCTTATTTTTCTGGCTCTGGCGGTCATTCTGTTTCTGTGTAACTTCGGTATCGTGGGCAAGGCCGGCAATGCGGTCAGCAGCGTGATGTTCGGTATCTTCGGACTGACGGCGTATATTGCGCCGGTGATCGTCTTTCTGGCGATTGCTTTCGGCATGTCCAATATGGGAAACGATATTGCAACCAGAAAACTGGTGGCAGGCATTGTATTGTTTGTGCTGATCAGTATGGTATGTGAGTTACTCGGTACAAAACTTGCGCAGGCAGAGGGATATCAGATTAAGGAGATCTACCTGCGCTGCAGTGAGAACCGAAACGGCGGAGGCATCATTGCAGGCTCCCTCGCCTATTTTTCCTATAAATTTCTGGGGATGGTAGGCACGGTGCTGGCGATTTTCGTAGTAGGAATCATTTGTATAGTGGTGGTCACGGAGAAATCCTTTATCGGCGGTGTAACCAGACAGGGAAGGCGGATGTATGAGCGTTCTGTGGAGGATGCTGCATACCGCAGGGAACGTGCACAGGAAAGACGAATCGCTATGGAAGAGAAGCGCGCCAGAGCAGAGGAGCAGCGCAGACAGCGGGAGGAAGAGATAGAGAACGAGAAAATCCTGCGCATGGATAAAAAGGTGACCGGTGTTATGGTTGACACGGCGCTTGACAGGGGCAAAGAGAAGGAGAACACGGAAAAGACCAGGGATGATATCCATGAAATTACTTTACATATGACAGAAGAAGATGAGCAGACGGAATCGAATCGCATGCCGGTAAGGGAGGCGCATTCCTATCATTATATAGAGAATGAGTCGGACGATCTGGATGAGATTCAAATTCACGGCGCGGTCGACGAACCGGATCAGGAAGATGATTTCGAAATTCCGGAGGTTCACGAGGAAGAAGCGCCGATGCCTGACAGACCGGAACGGCTGCTTGGTAACAGTATGGCGCCGAATGCCGGAAGAGAACGTCCGGCGGCATATAAGAGTGCGGCAGGACAGACGAAAGAGGCTCCGGCAGAAGTGGCGGGAACGGCAGACAGCGGAGAAATCAATAGACAGATTGCGGGCGGGGAATCAAAGATTGCAAAACCGTATAAATTTCCGTCCACGAATTTGTTAGCGAAAGGCAACGGCAAGAAAAACGGAGATTCCGCTAAGGAGCTAAAAGAGACTGCTGTGAGGCTTCAGCAGACGTTAAATACTTTCGGTGTGAGGGTAACCGTCACGGATATCAGTCAGGGACCGTCTGTCACGCGCTACGAGCTACAGCCGGAGCAGGGTGTCAAGGTCAGCAAGATCGTAGGGCTTTCAGATGATATTAAACTGAATCTTGCGGCTACGGATATTCGAATCGAGGCGCCGATTCCGGGTAAGGCAGCTGTTGGAATAGAGGTTCCGAACAAAGAGAACAGTGCGGTCTCTTTCAGAGAATTGGTGGAATCCAAGGAATTTAAAGAATTTAATTCAAATCTCGCCTTTGCAGTGGGTAAGGATATTGGCGGCAAGATCGTGGTGGCGGATATTGCCAAGATGCCCCACATGCTTATTGCGGGCGCTACCGGGTCCGGTAAGTCGGTTTGCATTAACACGATTATTATGGGAATTTTATATAAGGCAAAACCGGAAGATGTGAAGATGATCATGGTCGATCCGAAGGTGGTGGAGCTCAGTGTCTATAACGGCATACCGCATCTGCTGATTCCCGTAGTGACAGATCCGAAGAAAGCGGCTGCAGCCCTTCACTGGGGTGTGGCGGAGATGACGGATCGCTATAAGAAATTTGCGGATTACAACGTCAGGGATCTGAAAGGTTATAATAAGAAAGTGGAGAGTATGAAGGCGTCAGGTGATCCGGAGGCGCCGGAGAAACTGCCGCAGATACTTATCATTGTGGACGAGCTGGCGGATCTGATGATGGTATCGCCGGGTGAGGTGGAAGAATCCATCTGTCGTCTGGCTCAGCTAGCGAGAGCCTGCGGAATCCATCTGATCATAGCGACACAGAGACCGTCCGTAGACGTTATTACAGGTCTGATCAAGGCGAATATGCCCAGCCGTGTGGCGTTTGCCGTTTCCAGCGGCGTGGATTCCCGCACGATCCTTGATATGGTAGGCGCGGAGAAGCTGTTAGGGAAAGGCGACATGCTCTTTTATCCGCAGGGATATCCGAAACCGGCCCGCATTCAGGGGGCTTTCGTGTCGGATAAGGAAGTGTCGGATGTGGTAGATTTCCTTAAGAATCAGGCCATAGGCAATGTTTACAGTGATGATGTGGAGAATCAGATCAAAAATATGGGAAGCGGTGCCGGCGGCGGAACGCCGGGAAGTGACGGCAGTTCCGAATATGATGAATATTTTGTGGAGGCCGGCAGATTTATTATTGAGAAAGACAAAGCATCCATCGGTATGCTGCAGCGCGTCTTCAAAATCGGATTTAACCGGGCGGCCCGCATTATGGATCAACTGTGCGAAGCGGGTGTTGTCGGAGAAGAAGAGGGAACGAAACCCCGTAAAATAGTAATGACGGCGGAGGAGTTTGAGCAGTTCGTAGAGGAAACCATATAACAGCCGCACGAGAAAACTAGGCGGCGCAAAGCATACATTTTGTATTTCGGGAAAAACAGAAAGGCAGGAAACGGGCTTGAAAACAGATATTGAAATTGCACAGGAAGCGGTTCTTGAGAATATTGCGGATGTTGCCGGACAAATCGGAGTCGGACCGGATGATCTGGAACTGTACGGCAGATATAAGGCTAAGATATCGGATGAATACATAGAACGTATTCAGAATAATCCTGACGGGAAATTGATTCTCGTGACGGCAATCAATCCCACGCCCGCCGGAGAGGGTAAGACCACCACAAGCGTCGGGCTCGGTCAGGCGTTCGGAAAGATGGGGAAAAAGGCGGTTATTGCCCTCAGAGAACCGTCTCTCGGCCCGTGTTTCGGGATTAAGGGCGGCGCCGCAGGCGGGGGATATGCGCAGGTAGTGCCCATGGAAGATCTGAATCTTCATTTTACCGGAGATTTTCATGCCATTACCTCAGCCAACAATCTGCTGGCTGCGATTTTGGATAACCACATTCAGCAGGGAAACGAGCTGAATATTGATCCCAGACAGATCGTGTGGAAGCGCTGTCTGGATATGAATGACAGGGCACTGCGCAATGTGATCGTCGGGCTCGGCGGCAGGACGGACGGCGTAGTGCGGGAAGATCATTTTGTCATTACAGTGGCATCCGAGATTATGGCGATACTCTGTTTAGCCTCCGATATGACAGATCTGAAGGACAGACTTGGCAAGATCATCGTTGCCTATGATTATCAGGGCAGACCGGTGACGGCATCAGACTTAAAAGCGGTAGGCGCGATGGCGGCATTACTGAAAGATGCCATGAAACCGAATCTGATTCAGACATTGGAGCACACACCGGCATTGGTACACGGCGGACCGTTTGCGAATATTGCGCACGGCTGCAATTCGATCCGTGCCACGAAGACAGCGCTTAAGATGGCGGACTATGTTATTACGGAGGCCGGGTTCGGTGCTGATCTGGGTGCGGAGAAATTCTTTGATATCAAATGCCGCATGGCAGGACTGAAACCCGATGCGGTAGTACTGGTTGCCACGGTCCGCGCATTGAAGTACAATGGAGGGGTGGCAAAAAGTGATCTTGGCAAGGAAAATCTGATTGCGTTGGAGGCAGGAATCGTAAATCTTGAGAAACATATTGAAAACCTGCACAAATACGGCGTGCCGATCGTGGTTACACTCAATTCTTTCGTAACCGATACGGAGGCGGAGATCGGATATGTGCGTAAGTTCTGTCAGGACAGAGGCTGTGAGTTCGCAATCTCCGAGGTTTGGGAGAAAGGCGGTACAGGCGGCGTAGAACTTGCTGAGAAGGTGCTTGATACGTTGGAGCATAAAGAAAGTCATTTTAAGGTGCTGTATGAGGATGACCTGTCTCTCAGAGAGAAGATTGAGACGATTGCAGCAGAGATATACGGCGCCGGAGGAGTGTCTTATTCGCCGGCGGCGGAGCGGCAGCTTGAGAAGCTGCAGGCGATGGGATTCGGTGATATGCCGGTGTGCATGGCGAAGACGCAGTATTCTCTGTCAGACGATCCGGCGCTTCTGGGCAGACCCGTAGGATTTAACATGAATGTGCGGGAGGTCTATGTGGCTGCGGGTGCAGGATTTGTAGTTGCATTGACCGGAACGGTCATGACCATGCCCGGACTTCCTAAGAACCCGGCAGCTTACCAGATTGATGTGAATGAGAGCGGAGTAATTACAGGTTTATTTTAAAATATGAAAAAGGGAGGATGCGGATTATGCCACAGATCATAGACGGTAAGGCAATCTCTACGGCGATCAAAGAGGAATTAAAGACAGAGGTCGGAAAACTGAAAGAAGAGCATATTCATATATGCCTGGCAGTGATTCAGGTGGGAAATGATCCGGCCTCCGGTGTATATGTAGGAAATAAGAAAAAGGCGTGTGCCTATATCGGTATTGATTCTCTGTCGTATGAGCTGCCGGAGGAGACAACGCAGGAGGAACTGCTTAAGCTGATCAGAGATTTGAATCAGAAGAAAGAAGTTAATGGCATTCTCGTACAGCTTCCGCTGCCGAAGCATATTGACGAAGACGAGGTGATACGGGCGATCGATCCGAAGAAGGATGTGGACGGATTCCATCCGCAGAGTGTCGGAGCACTCTGTATCGGTCAGCCCGGTTTCGTATCCTGCACACCGGCCGGTATTATTCAGCTATTGAAACGTTCCGGAATTGAGATTGCCGGTAAAGAATGTGTCGTGATCGGAAGAAGCAATATCGTGGGGAAACCTATGGCATTGCTGCTTCTGCGGGAGAATGGGACGGTAACGGTTGCTCATTCCCGAACTAAGGATCTGAAGGAAGTGACAAAAAGAGCGGATATTCTGATTGTCGCGGTGGGCAGACCTAAGATGATTACGAAGGAATATGTGAAAGAGGGGGCGGTGGTAATAGATGTAGGCATCCACCGCAATGAGAATAATAAGTTATGCGGTGATGTGGATTATGACGATGTAGCACCGGTTTGCAGCGCCATTACGCCTGTGCCGGGAGGCGTGGGTCCCATGACGATAGCAATGCTTATGCACAACTGCGTGGAAGCGGGAAAAGCGCAATAATCTTTCAGTGGTCGAGAGAGAAAGGGAACTATTATGAAGTGTCCCCATTGTGGAAATGAGTTAAAGGAAGGATATCTGATCTGCGAGAAATGCGGTGAAGAGATTCGAATCGTGCCGGATTTTGAGCCGGAGATAGAAAACAGCATAACGGAAACCTTGTCCACACTTGCAGCGATGCAGGAAGGGGAAGACACACAGGAGAGAACGCAGGAAGACGGGGAAAGTAAAGAGCAGAAGACACAGGAGCATAACGCTTCGGATGAAGACGGCAGGAAGATTTGGGTGATTGCCAGTCTGGTGCTTATATGTGTGGTGGCAGTACTTTCCTACAGTGCGTATGCCTACCATATCAGGACAGCGGAATATCAGATTAGGAAGGCGCAGGAATATGCTGCAGATAAGTCTTATGGTGAGGCGATTGCCTGTCTGGAAGCCGCGTATGTGAAATATCCCGATGTGGCACAGATTCTTTTTCTGGAAGCAGATTATTATTATCTTCAGCAGGACAATGATTCGGCGCTTCAGGTTCTATATCGGATCATAGAGCGAGGCGATTTTCCATATGAAGATTTGGAGAAGGCATATAACAAGATCGTGACGATCTATGCGAATCAGGAGATGTACGTTCAGATCAACGAGCTTCTGCGAAATTGTCCGGAGGATGGGATCGTCAATATGTTTCAGGGATATCTGGCCATGGAGCCGGAATTCAGCTATGTAGAGGGAAGCTATGCCGAAGTCATTCCTTTGAAACTTAGTTCCAATACTTCCGGAACCATCTATTATACGATGGACGGCACGAAGCCAACGAAGAACAGTTTGAGCTATACTGCTCCGTTATTCCTGGAGACGGGAGAGTATACGATCAGTGCTTTGTTCGTAAATGATTATGGAATAGAAAGCGAGATCGTCAGCAAGAAGTATATCATTAATCTGCCGGTGCCGAATGCTCCGGAGGTTGAACTCTACAGCGGGGAGTATACGGAACCGAGGATGATTGCGGTAGAGGGAATAGAGGGATGCAAGATCTACTATACGACAGACGAATCCGATCCGACGGCGGACAGTGTGCCGTATACCGGACCGATTCCCATGCCGCTGGGAAAGACGCTCTTTAAATTTGTCAATATCAGTGATGAGGGCGTGTCCAGTGAAGTGACACTGCGTACATATACGTTAAGGCTGCCGGGTGCCATATCTACCGCTCAGGCAGTATCGAATCTTGTAGACCGGCTGGTGGAAAACGGATATCTGGAAGATACCGCGGGGCACAATCAGCGACAGAGCGGAACGTTTAGCTATCAGTTCAGTTCTGTACTGAGAGTGGGCGGGGCAGATGACTATTATACGATCTATGAGTATTATGACGACGGAACGGGGATGTTGAGCCGCACGGATAAGGTATTCCTGATTCAGATCTACACGGGTGAGGCGGCACAGCTTGGATATGATGATAAGGGTGAATTTATGGCAGTACCCATATAAGTCTGTTCTATGCGGTGATTTGAGTTAAAATCTGGTATTAACAGAAAAGAGTTGCAAAAACGTAGAAGTTCTTTTATCATAAATAAGGTGCGTGCTTAATTCTGTATATTTATACAGTGGAAGGCATATTATGTGATCCGGGTGCGTATTGGATAAACAGGGATATCAGTTTAGGAGGAAAAGTAACAATGTACAAGATATTGAAAGCTGAAGAACTTACGACGAACATCTATCTGATGGACGTTGAAGCTCCACGGGTTGCGAAGGCCTGTCAACCGGGACAGTTCGTAATCGTCAGAATGGACGAAGACAGCGAGCGCATTCCGCTGACCATATGCGATTATGACAGGACGGCGGGGACAATCACAATTGTAGTGCAGGTGGTAGGTGCGGCGACAGAGATGATGCGTAGTCTTAAGACCGGCGACAGCTTCCACGATTTTGTGGGACCGCTGGGGTGCCCTTCCGAATTTGTGGAAGAAGAGATAGAGAGTCTGCGTCAAAAGAGGATTCTGTTTGTGGCGGGCGGACTCGGCACGGCACCGGTATATCCGCAGGTGAAATGGCTTCATGAACATGGGATAGAGGCAGATGTGATCGTAGGCGCAAAGACGAAAGATCTGCTGATTATGGAAGAAGAGATGAAAGCGGTTGCAGGGAATCTCTATATCACGACGGATGACGGCTCTTATGGCAGAAGCGGCATGGTGACGAAGGTGATTGATGACCTGATCACGGAGGAAGGCAAGAGTTACGATGTATGTGTAGCTATCGGACCGATGATCATGATGAAATTCGTATGTCTTACGACTAAGAAATATGATCTGCCCACGGTAGTAAGTATGAACCCGATCATGGTGGACGGAACCGGTATGTGCGGTGCATGTCGTCTGACAGTGGATGGGGAAGTCAAGTTTGCCTGTGTGGACGGTCCGGAATTTGACGGACATAAAGTAGATTTTGATCAGGCAATGAAGCGCCAGCAGATCTATAAGACGAAAGAGGGAAGAGCATTCTTAAAGGCACAAGAGGGTGATACCCATCATGGCGGATGCGGAAATTGCGGAGGAGAGGAATAATGGAAGCAGATGTATTAAAGAAAGTACCCGTCCGTGAACAGGATGCCAAGGTACGTGCAACGAATTTTGAGGAAGTATGTCTGGGATATGATAAAGAGGAAGCAATGTGCGANGCGACCCGCTGTATNAACTGTAAGAATGCACAGTGTATNAAGGGCTGNCCTGTNGCAATCAATATACCCGGATTTATCGAGAAAGTAAAAGAGGGAGATATTGCTNCTGCGTATCAGATCATNAGTGAGTCTTCTGCACTTCCGGCAGTATGCGGACGTGTCTGCCCNCAGGAGAGCCAATGTGAAGGNAAATGTATCCGCGGTATCAAAGGTGAGCCNATCTCTATCGGTAAACTGGAGCGTTTCGTGGCTGACTGGGCGAGAGAGAATGGTGTTAAGCCTGAAGGTGCGAAGGAGAAGAAGGGCAAGAAGGTGGCAGTGATCGGTTCCGGTCCGTCCGGACTGACCTGTGCAGGCGATCTGGCTAANATGGGCTATGATGTGACNATCTTTGAAGCGCTGCATGAGGCAGGNGGCGTACTTGTGTACGGCATTCCCGAATTCCGACTTCCGAAGAAGGATGTNGTNGCCAAAGAAATCGAGAATGTACAGTCTCTGGGTGTTAAGATCGAGACGAATGTAGTGGTGGGTAAATCCGTCACNATAGATGAGCTTCTGGAGGAAGAAGGCTTCGATGCCGTATTTATNGGTTCNGGAGCCGGNCTGCCGAAATTCATGGGNATTCCCGGNGANCAGGCAAACGGCGTATTCTCCGCCAACGAATATCTNACAAGAAGTAANCTGATGAAGGCATTTGACGAGGAATCCAATACNCCTATCATGAGAGGAAAGAANGTAGCGGTCGTAGGCGGCGGNAATGTGGCGATGGATGCCGCAAGAACAGCGCTTCGTCTCGGNGCGGAGGTGCATATCGTATACCGCAGAAGNGAAGAAGAACTTCCGGCCCGNGTGGAAGAAGTGCATCATGCCAAGGAGGAAGGNATTATCTTTGATCTGCTTACCAACCCGACGGAGATNCTCGAGGATGAGAACGGATGGGTGTGCGGTATCAAGTGTGTACGGATGGAGTTNGGNGANCCTGACGCTTCCGGCAGAAGACGTCCNGTAGTGATNGAAGGTTCCGAGTTTACAATGGAAGTGGATACGGTTATTATGTCTCTCGGAACATCACCGAATCCGCTTATATCTTCCACCACGAAAGGNTTGGAAGTCAATAANTATAAATGTATCGTTGCAGAGGAAGAGTTCGGTAAGACGNNNAAAGANGGTGTCTACGCGGGCGGCGATGCTGTGACGGGAGCTGCTACCGTGATNCTTGCCATGGGGGCGGGNAANGCGGCNGCNAANGGNATTGATGAGTATTTGTCNAAATAGNGCANNTGATNGAGCTGTGGGAGTANNCCACAGCTTTATCTANATGGTACGCAGCGATAAAAGTTAATATCTACGGAGCCGNGCTTTCGCTCCGCAAAAAGCGTAGCGGACACTAAACTCGTGAGTTGCTTTGCAACTCATAACCTCGTTAAGTGCCGACGCTTTTTGAGGGGCTCCTTAAGATATTAACTTTCATCGCTGCTNAGGTATTGAGTTNGATTATGTTTGAACAGTGTCAAAAATAAGTAAGNNAATCTATAACTGTTCAGAAGGTGCTTCGTAACTGTGAAGAACAAGAGTTCTNAANAGTTACGAAAATCTTAATAATTTGTATAGTAGTTTATTAAGGANTGNCAAGTATAATGNATGAGAAAGGATCAAGAAAATGGTAAATCATATTGTATTGTGGAACTTGAAGGCAGAGTTATCCGATCAGGAGAAAAAGGAAGCGGCGGAGCGTATNAAGAGAGAACTGGAAGGTGTAAAAGAGCAGGTGTCAGGCGTGGTNTCNCTGCAGGTGGTAACATCACCGCTTGCNTCAAGTAACAAGGATATCGGATTGATCTCGGTGTTTGAAAGCGCGGAGGATCTGCAGAACTATCAGGTGTCTCCTGCACATGTTGCGGCNGNAAAATATATCGGAACTGTGACAGAGGGGAGAGTCTGCCTNGATTATTAATAAGAGAAAGGTAAGTGTGGCCTATGAATTTGATGGANCGNAAACCTCACACGGATCAGGATGATTGGCGTGATGATATTAAGTCAGAATTGCATACAAAGCAAAGCGGGCAGAGCGAAATNCCGATAGAGGAGCTTGATCAAACNCAGNATGATGAAGTGGAAGAAGTTNGTGGNGGTCTGGCNGAGATATTGCAGAAGCCGTNTATGACNCCGGTANTGCTGGGNATTATTGCGGTGCTTTTNATNTGTATNATTGTGCTGCTGTTTCTGCTGCCCNGNCGAAAGAGGGCGGCACAGACCGGAGCAAATGATCTNCAGCAGGATATCACGCAGTATGCGCAGGAGCAGAAANAGAACGATTATGTCTCCGGACTGTCGGGAGAGACNGTNTCTGTGGAGACACCGGAGCAGACGAGNGAGGAGAAGACCGGNTCAGAGAGCGGNCAGAAAACAGAGACGGNCGNNGANANAGATGATACTCTTGTGGCNNGCGACAGCGATAAGACAGCAATTGTGGTCGATATAGAAGACGAAAGNGATGTAGCNTACAGCAAGGAATTNATTTTNAATGAGGCGCTGCCNTNTTTTGCAGATAATAATCAGGNTGCCATNTGGGATCTGGCGCACTTAAAGCGGTATGTGAAACTGTCAGAGGAACTGGAAGGNACAGACAAGTATTATTATAACGGGGATGTGAANAGTGACGGACTGNCGCNNGGANAAGGGNTGGCANTCTATGANNNTNACAGTTACTANTANGGCGGNTGGGTAAACGGNGTAAGAAGCGGNAACGGCACATGGTTCAGATTCTATATCGGTAAGAAGAATAAGAGCAATGCCATGGGTAANTATACGGNNCACAGTTACAGCGGTGAATGGGCGGANGATCTGCCGAACGGNNATGGGGCGGANCACTATGATGTGGACATNNCNAAGCTGNAGGTNAGGGAGCGGATCTTACAGAATGTGGTCGGCAATTTCAGCNNCGGNCTGTATGACGGTGAGCTGTATGCNAANACTGTGGATTATACCGGCAACGTGGANGAATGGAGCGGTGTTACTNAGAAAGGTGTGTTTACGCTNTGGAGAGATATGAGNGCNATCGGNGAGTGNTCCGTGTGGCGTAAGAATGATGATCCTTCTCTTTGCATGGATATTGATAAGTCGGANAATAAAAATCAGGGTTTNCGGGAATTACTGAAAANCGNNGCGAAGTGAGCAAAATTGACAAAATGCACATCGGAAATAGTTGCAAATTATGCAAAATGATTATAAAATAANANTATGTGATGGAATTTTTAGGCAGTTTGCAAACTTNTGTGATAAGGAGTGTGACAGTATGCCTTGGTGTCCGGTGTGTAAGAGNGAGTANAGAGANGGAATAGAGCGCTGTGCNGAGTGTAAAGTAGAGNTGGTNGATCANCTGGAGGATGAGAAGGAACAGAGTGCTGAGGCTGTGCAACAGGATTATGGTTATCCGANNGNGGAANCAGCGGNAAATTCAAAAGNATTAGAGGNATNTGGTNCATTNGGNGATGATCATGAGACAACGGAGACAGANAGCATTCCCGATCCGCCGCCGNTNTATCANGCCTATCAGAACAGTGCNGCGAAGGCGGAGGATAACCGTTCTTCGGCATATACGCTTCTGTTTGTNGGAATNGTAGGATTTATTCTTGTTCTGCTNGTGTTTATGGGAGTNATACCGATCTATCGAAGCAGCGGTACGACAAAATATCTCGTATGCGGTGTTATGGGNGCCCTGTTTGTGCTCTTTATCGTGTTCGGAGCTGTGTCCATGCGTAATTCCAAGATCCTGTTTATTAANGCGAAATCAGAAGANTCCCTGTTATCGGAGATGACNAANTGGTGNGAGGAACACCTGAGTGCGCAGCAGATTGATGACGGGTTGTTTATGCCGGAAGCAGGTGAGATCATTTCGGATGAGCAGAAATATTTCAGACGGACGGATAAGATGAAGTTGATCATCAATGATAAATTTATGAATCTCGATGAAGCACTTTTGGAACATTTTGTGGACGAGTATTATCAGGAGTTGTTCGAGAATCAATGAAGATAACTGTGATCACGGTCGGTAAGATCAAAGAAAAATTTTATCGTGATGCCATAGCAGAGTACGAGAAAAGGCTTAGTCGTTACTGTAAGCTGGAAATCATTCAGGTGGAAGATGAGAAGACGCCGGATGGGGCGGGAACTGCGTCGGAAGAAACGGTTAAGAAGAAAGAGGCGGCGCGAATCCTGCGATTTATCAGGGAGGAAGCTTACGTTGTGACTTTGGAAATCCAAGGCAAAATGTATGATTCCGTAGGTTTTGCAGATGAGATCGAGAAGCTTGCGACGGGAGGAATCAGCCATATTCAGTTTATTATAGGCGGTTCTCTGGGACTGCATGAAGATGTGTGTAAGAGGGCTGACCTTGCGGTCAGCTTTTCTAAAATGACTTTTCCCCACCAGTTGATGCGGGTCATTTTGTTAGAGCAGATTTATCGTGCTTACCGCATTATAAACGGAGAGCCGTATCATAAATAATGGAGGTCGTCTATTATGAGAATGTATGATCTGATTATGAAGAAACGTAACGGAGACGCATTAAGCACCGAAGAGATAGAATATATGATTAAAGAATACACGGCGGATCATATACCGGACTATCAGATGTCCGCCATGATGATGGCAGTCTACTTTCAGGGAATGAGTGCACAGGAGACAGTGGCGCTCACCATGGCAATGGCTCACAGCGGAGACATGATGAACTTAAGCGCTGTCGAAGGCGTTAAGGTGGATAAACATTCCACCGGCGGTGTGGGGGATAAGACATCCATTGCGCTTACGCCGATGGTTGCCGCATGTGGTGTTAAGATTGCTAAGATGAGCGGCAGAGGGCTTGGACATACCGGAGGTACTATTGATAAGCTGGAGAGCTTCGCAGGATTTACTACGGGGATCACAGAAGAGCATTTCATCAGGCAGGTCAATGAGATCGGTGTGTCCATCATGGGACAGACAGCGGATATCGCGCCGGCGGATAAGAAATTATATGCTTTGCGGGATGTGACTGCCACAGTGGACAATATGTCATTGATTGCCAGCTCTATTATGAGTAAGAAGCTTGCTTCCGGTGCAGATGCCATAGTGCTGGATGTGAAGACGGGAAGCGGCGCTTTTATGAAAAAAGAGGAAGACTCCTTCGCATTGGCAAGGGAGATGGTTACTCTCGGCAATATGGCCGGCAGAAAGACCATAGCTGTCGTATCGGATATGGATCAGCCGCTTGGGTGTGCGGTGGGAAATGCGCTGGAAGTGGAAGAGGCTATCGCCACTTTGCGGGGAGAAGGACCGGAAGATTTTATGCGGTTGTGCATGACGCTGGGAACTTATATGCTGGTTGCAGGAGGTGCCGCCGCTGATGAGGAGGAGGCAAGAGAGAAGTTAGAGCGTGTGATTGCGGACGGAAGCGCTTTGAAGAAGCTGGCAGATTTTGTGCAGGCGCAGGGCGGTGATCCGCGGGCGGTGTATGATACTTCACTCCTGCCGAAAGCGACTGTGGTGGAAGAGATTATGACACCGCAGGAGGGGTATGTCAGTAAAATCGACTGTGATGAAATCGGTATTTGTTCTCTGATTCTCGGCGGCGGGCGCGAGACGAAGGACAGTGAGATCGACTTATCGGTGGGATTAGTCCTGCATAAGAAGGTCGGTGATCCGGTGAAGGCGAGTGAGTCTTTAGCAACAATCTATGCCAATGACCGGAATAAGCTGGCGTTGGCAAGAGAGAGGTTTTTGAAGGCGTACCATTTTACAGAACAGCCTGTACGGAAAACAGAATTAATTAAGGGCATTGTGCGGGAATAAAGATGAATCCAGTCATGAATTCCTTCTTAGGCACATATAGTGAACTATGAAGAGAAATCATAAAAAAATGCCAATACAAGCTCTGTCAAATTCCAAAGAACTGATCGTGGAATCCTTACGTCTTCCGAAAGATACGATGTTGGGAGCGGCGATTGTAACGATCACGGGAAAACAGGAAGCTTTTATAGAGAATTATAAGGGGATTCTGGAGTATACCACGGAGTCTATCGTGCTGCAGGGCAAGAACTGTAAGATCTGCTTTGAGGGACGGAGATTGTCGATTGATTATTATACCAATGAAGACATGAAAATAAGCGGCAGTATCGATGCTGTCCGATATGTTTGATGGAGAGGGTAGGATGCTTCACTGGGTGCAATATATCAGAGGTTATGTGACGATCAAAGTGTGGGGGTACTCCACAGAAAGACTGCTCAATCTGTGTGGAAATCACAATATTCTGGTGTGGGATATTGAAGATCACGGCGACTATGATACGATGAATATCAGCGTGCAGGGTTTTTTTGCATTAAAGCCGCTTCTTAAGAAGACCGGAACAAAGGCATCCGTTCTGAAAAGATACGGACTGCCTTTTTTTATGTCCAAAATGGGACGGCGTAAAATATTCGTTGCAGGTTTCCTGTGCTGTATGCTCTTCTGGATGCTGACATCGGGCTATATCTGGAATATCAGGTTCGAAGGCAACTATGTACTGACAGAGGATGTGCTGCTTGACTATCTGGAAGAGAAGGATGTCCGCGTCGCCATGAAAAAAAGCCAGCTTCAGATCGAGGAGCTGGAGAAGGCGCTGCGGGAAGATTATGATGTGATCACCTGGACATCCGTACAGGTAAAGGGCACTACGCTGCTGATTTATATCAAAGAAAATGAAATGCCAAATTATGACCAAGTTGGTCAATCTGATAAATCAGAGAGCGAAGCCGGGACGGAAGGGATGGATCTGATTGCCACGAGGTCAGGGACGGTATCGTATATCATCACTAGGAGTGGTGTGCCGCAGGTTGCGTTGGGAGATACGGTAGAGAAGGGGGATGTGCTGGTCAGCGGTGCAGTGCCGGTCTACAATGAGGACACTACGGTCAGAAAGTATCAATACGTGGAGTCGGATGCCGATATCAAACTCCGTTATACGGAATCGGTTTCCGTTAAAAAGGACATTCTATATGAGGAGAAGATGTATTCCGGCAGACAGAAAACAATGTTCATGCTCGGGGTCAATGACAGGGAGATCAATCTCAGACTGGGCAAGATCCCGTATGTGGAATATGATGTCAGCGGCGAGAAGAAACAGGTGAAACTGCTGGATCATCTCTATCTGCCCGTTTTTTACGGAAAAAAGACGGTTCAGGAATATGAAATGATACGCCAGAAGCACACGGAAGAAGAAATGAATTCGCTGATGCAGGAAGAGTGGCATAAAATTATGGAAACTTTAAACGAAAAAGGGGTACAAATTATCAAAAAAAATGTTACAATAAAAAAGAATGATAAAAATTGGGTATTGAATGCCAGTATGCAGTTGGAGGAATCGGCGGCGGAACTTGTGCCGACGAGCACGGAACCGATAGGTATTGAGGGAGAAACTGTGCAGGAAGAGACGGCAGAGTAGAGACTTAGAGTAAACAGTAACGGATAGAGAGGCAGAAGACAGACAGATGGGAGAATTTACAGTCAGTATAGATGCGTCCGTGGAGCATATGCGGAATTTATTCGGCGAGCGTGATGCCTATATCCGGAAAATAGAAGACGATCTGGATGTGGTCATTGTAGACAGGGATGGTGCCGTTAAGATAAGCGGTGACCGTGAGGCGGTCATGAAAGCGTCTCATGTGGTGAGAGAGCTTCTTGCCCTGTCGGAGAGAGGTAATATGTTGGAAGAACAGAACGTGAATTATGCCATTGAAATGGAGGACGAGAGTGACAAGGACGTGCTGCTTGAGATAGACAGCGATTGTATCTGTCATACAATAAACGGCAAGCCGATTAAACCGAAGACTTTGGGACAGAAACAATATGTGGATGCCATCAGGGATCGTATGATCGTGTTTGGTATCGGGCCAGCAGGAACCGGTAAGACATATCTGGCCATGGCTATGGCGGTTACGGCTTTTAAAAATAACGAGGTGAGCAGGATCATTCTCACAAGACCGGCGATCGAGGCGGGGGAAAAGCTCGGCTTTCTGCCCGGAGATCTGCAGAGTAAAGTGGATCCGTATCTCAGGCCGCTCTATGATGCTTTATATCAGATCATGGGAGCGGAGAGCTTTGCCAAGAATATGGAGAAAGGATTGATTGAAGTGGCCCCTCTTGCCTATATGAGGGGACGTACACTGGATAACGCCTACATTATTCTGGATGAAGCACAGAATACGACGCCGGCACAGATGAAGATGTTTCTGACCCGTATCGGTTTCGGCTCTAAGGTGATCATAACGGGGGATGCTTCCCAGAAGGATCTGGCACCGGATGTGAAATCGGGCCTGGACATTGCCATGAAGGTATTAGCTAAGATCGACGATATTGCTTTTTGCAAACTGACAAGCAAGGATGTTGTACGGCATCCGCTGGTGCAGAAGATCGTCAGGGCATATGACGACTATGAATCTAAAGAGAAGAAGCGTACAGAACTAAAACAGAGAAACAGGAATTACGAACGTGGAAAAAAATAAGAGACAGACTTTAAAGAGAATAGCGGTGTTTGGATTAATGTTTATAGTGGCGGGCATGATTGCGCTGGCAGGAACGATACTGCATAAAGGCGAGATGGAAGAGATGCTGCGCAATACTGTTATGGTCATGACCGGTACCGGTATGGTGATATTTTCTTTTGCGATGGAGGAGATCAATCAGCGTTTCATATATCGCAATGAAGGAAAATACGGCAGATTTTCCCTCATGTATCTGGGAGGTCTGCTGGCGGCGGTTTTCCTTCCCTATCTGCCGGTGACAGGATGGCCTTTTCTCGTGATCTTCGTGCTGCTCGGAGTCTTCAGCGATACCGCGACGGGTATGATGGCGGGAAGTGTATGCCTTCTTTTGTCGGTACATTTTACCGGAGGTGATTTTGGGATTTTCTGGCTGTATTTTATCAGCGGTGTGGCGGGATGTCTGGTTTTCAGTACACTTGATGATGATTTTCGCGTTATGCTGCCGCTTTTTATATCGCTGGCTATTTTAACGTTGTGTCTGACTGCCAACGAGGTATTATTTACTCCGACGAAGTTGTCGGCAGCGCAGTTTTTGATCCCGGCGATCAATCTGGTCGTGTGCTGTATCCTGTTGCTTATCAGTCTTAAGATGTTCAGTACTGCTGTGATTCACAGGAATCGGGAGAAGTATATGGAGATCAACGATCCGGAATTTCCGCTTCTGGTACAGCTTAAGGAGATGTCCAAGGAAGAGTATTATCATGCGGTACACACGGCCTACTTAAGCGACCGTATTGCCAGACGTCTGGAGCTGGACGATGCGGCGGCGAAAGCATGTGCATATTATCACCGGATCGGCAGGCTTAAAGGTGAGAATACGTGGGAGAATGTGTCTGCGATCTGTAATGAGTATCATTTCCCATCCAATACTAAGAAAATCTTAAAGGAGTACGTGGACGAATCGGAAAAAGTAGTGTCCAAGGAAACGATTATCGTATTGTTTGCTGACTGCATCGTATCTTCGATTTTATATCTGTTTGAGAAAGATCCTATGGCACAGTTGGATTATGCGCAGTTGATTGATACCGTGTTCCAGAAGAAACTGGAAACGGACGAGTTGTGGTGGAATGAGATATCATTGTCGCAGATTCGTGAGATGAAGAAGATATTTATTGAGGAGAAATTGTATTATGACTTCTTACGTTGAGAATGAGACTAAGGTCGATTTTCCCTTCGATGTGCAGGATATTCTGAATAAGATCATGGAAGCGGTCACACAGATGGAAAACTGTCCGTATGAGACGACGGTTAATCTTCTGATTACGGATAATGCGGGGATACGCGAATATAACAAAAGCTACAGGGATATAGATCGTGAGACGGATGTACTGTCTTTTCCGAATATTTCTTTTGATAATGAAGGGGATTTTTCGCAAGTTGAGAATATGTCGGCGGATTATTTTGATCCGGACAGTGGAGAACTGATTCTGGGTGATATTATTCTGTCCGCGGATCGTGTACTGTCGCAGGCACAGGAATACGGGCACAGTATTTTGCGCGAATTTGCTTTTCTGACTGCACACAGTATGTTTCATCTGTGTGGGTATGATCATATGGAAGAGCGGGAGGCTGCCGTCATGGAGGAGAAGCAGGAGGCAGTTCTTATGAATCTGGGGATTTCCAGAGAATAGTAAACGGATGAAACTAGGATGAATAAGAGGGCATGGTATTGCTATGAAATTACGAAAGAGAGATTCTGACGGAGGACTACTGAATAGATCAATTAAAAATCCAATGGTGCAATATGCGGGTATTATATCCTATATCATATTGCTCCTTATGAGGATTCCTTTGGCTAAGGTGATCGGCGATGCCGGAATCGGATTGTTTGCACCTGCATATGAGATATTTTTTCTGATTACGATTTTTACATCATACTGTATGACTAAAGCTATGGCCGGAATCATACGATATCGGGTGAAACGGGATCAGTATAAGAATGCGAAGCGTGCGTTTCGTGCGGCATTCAGTATGGATTTGCTGATCAGCGTTGTGCTGGCATTGCTGTTGATATTAATGTCCAAGATCATAGCGGATATTTTTGTGCTGGAATCGTTTGCACGTATGGCGGTCATGGCGGTTGCTCCGGTGATCATTTTCGCCGCGTTTATCGGTACTTTCCGCGGATATTTTGACGGTTTCGGGCTTGGTGTGCTGACAGCGCATTCCCAATATATTGAAAGTATTTCCATGGCGGTCTGTGCATTTTGTTTCGGGGATATTTGCTATATATACGGTACTAAGGTTGCAGCGCTCAGACAGGATAATGTGTACAGTTATGCATATGGTGCGCTTGGTGCCATGCTCGGAGTCATGGTGTCACAGATTATTACTACGATCCATCTGCTGGTGGTTTATGTGGTTTACGCGGGAACACTTCGCGGCAAACTGGGAATGGATGGAAGTAAACGTCTGGAACCCCAGTATTCCCTGCAGAGTATGGTATTGCGCAGCAGTCTTCCGTTTGCTGTTTCGGGAATTATTTCCAATCTTTACATGTTGATTGACCAGCGTATGTTTAATTACTGTATGAATAAGCGAGAGCTGGGACCGGAGCGGACGGGATTATGGGGATGTTATTACGACAAGTGTGCCGTGTTGATCAGTGTGGGGGCAGCATTAGGCGTATGGAGCATTTACACGGCTGCGGGCAGGATCAGTAATGCGTATGATCGGGGTGATTACCGCATTATGCGGGAGCGGATCGGCAAGGCGGTGCGCAGGTTGTGTATCGTAGCTTTTCCGACGGCCATTTATCTGGCAGCACTGGCAAGAGCGTTCGCCGAATGTCTGATTAAGGGCGGCAGCGATGAGCTGACTGCATGGGTGCAGAAGGGAGCGGTCATTATAGTATTGTATGGTTTCTGCTTCCTCTTCGGACAGCTTATGTACAGAGTCCATATGGTAAGGGAACTGCTCTTTACGGCAGGGATCTCGCTGATAGTTCATATCCTTACAGCATATATTCTGGTACAAAAGGCGCTTCTTGGTGCAGAAGGTATTGTGTATGCGCTGATTCTGTCTTTTGCAGTGTGCGGCGGGCTGAATTTCTTTCTGGTCAGCAGAAATTTAAAATACAAACAGGAGTGGCTGGGGGGAATTGTTTTTCCGGCGGCAGCTGCCGGTGTGTCCGGTGTGGTGGTTGCGCTGCTTAGTAGTTTTTTGCTGGAACCGCTGGGCGGTATGTTGACGCTGTTGATCGGCATAGTTGCGGGATTATTTATCTATGTGACGTTTTTGATGATCTTAAGGGTCATAGGGGAAGCGGAGCTGTCCAGAATTCCGCTTGGATTTTTCTTCATCATGCTGGGCAGGAATCTCGGCATTCTTTGATATAACAAAATAATAAAATGCTGCATAAAATTTGTGAAATGACTGATACTGATTACAGGTAATCCGGTAAGAAAGGCAATTGGAAGGATGAAATTTATAAGACGTATCAGTCTTTTTCTTATGTTATCGGGAATTATGCTCGGAGCAGGAGGCTATGTCGCGCTGAAGGCAGAGCACTTCTTCTATCCGAACCGATATCAGACGAAGGAGAGCAGTGAACAGATAAGACAGAAAGCGCCGGAAATCGGCGATGTACAGGAGCAGATCATAGAGACGGCGGTGGCGGAGGTTCCCGTGGTAACGGCGGACACGACTTATCTGATCGAGGAAGTGGATCTGATGAGTGGCACGGTGAATGAAAAAGAGGAGAATGTGCCGGTCAAATATATCGGTCTGGACCGGGATGGGCTTCTTCAGGAACTGGAATCCTACGACCGGAATCCGCCGCTGACGGAATTAGAGCAGGGATTTGAGACGATTGAACTGACCGCCTTTTCCAAGGACAGGGTGGTGATCTGTAAATATTATAAACAAGAAGAGAATAAAGGTTATTATCTTATGGTAGCCGATCATTTTATTGTTGTTTATCAGGAGGACAAGCGGACGCTCTATATGAATACGGATATTCTGCTTGCCAGTCTCGACGATGGGCTTCAGGCGGAGATTATGCGGGGAAAGTATATTGAGACGGAGGAAGAACTATATAATTTCCTTGAATCTTATTCGAGTTGAGGGTATCATATTAACGTAAAAAGTACTTCTAAAGCCTGCATCATAGGATGTCTTGCTAAGAAATACTGCGTTTTGTGTGCTGATACAAAACAGCGGCATGGAGGTTAATATGAATAGAAAAATTGCTGTGGTCGGCGGCGGCGCGGCGGGGATGACGGCTGCCATCCATGCGGCGCGGGCAGGCGCGCAGGTGACGATATATGAGAGAAATGACAGGGTTGGAAGGAAGCTTCTGTCAACTGGAAACGGCAAGTGTAACTTCTCCAATGAAGAGATGAGTCCGGAATGTTACTATGGCAGCGGTGTATCGCTTGTCGGGGACCTGTACGAGACGGTTGGGGTGGCGCAGACGAAAGAGTTTTTCTCCGGACTTGGCATGCGGATTAAAAATCGGAACGGGTATCTGTATCCTGCCAGCGAACAGGCCTCAACCGTGCAGGATGTTCTCCGATTTGAACTGGAACGGCAAAAGGTGTGTGTACATACAAATAAACAGGTGGCCGATCTGATCAGGCAGAGTGATGGGCTGACCGTGATGACGAAGGAAGGACGGAAAGAACGTTACGATGCGGTAATACTTGCCTGTGGCGGCAGTGCAGCCCCAGCGACGGGGTCGGACGGCGCAGGAGCTGCGCTGGCACGGAAGCTGGGGCATCGTATTATTCCCCTTGTTCCGGCGCTTGTTGCACTGCATTGTCAGGAAGATTTCTATAAGCGGGTGGCGGGTGTGCGCTGTGAGGCAGGGTTAACGTTACGGATAGACGATAAGACCGTGCGGACGCAGCGCGGCGAATTGCAATGGACGAATTACGGCATTTCCGGCATTCCCGTATTTCAATTGAGCAGAGAGGCGGCGTATGCGTTGCAGGAACGGAGAAAAGTTACGATTGAGATTGATCTGATGCCGGATGGTTATATGCCTACGGATTCGGGAGAGGATAATACCACGGTGAACGAAAGATATGAGCGAGATAGCGGTTTCTGGGAAGACAGATGGGACAGGCAGAGTATGCAGACGATGGATCAGTTTGTGACCGGCTTGGTCAACAAGAAAATCGGACTTCTTCTTCTGAAGCTGGCAGGAATCAGGGAGACGGATCGGGCGGCGGATGTGCCTAAGGCAGCACGAGTAAAACTGGCCGGTTTTTTTCGGTCTTTTACGGTAGTGGTCAAGGGAACGAACTCTTTTGAGCAGGCGCAGGTATGTGCCGGTGGCGTGGACTGCAGGGAGGTGACTCGCACACTGGAGTCAAAGCTCGTTCCGCATCTTTTCTTTGCGGGAGAGATACTGGATATCGACGGTATATGCGGCGGCTATAATTTGCAGTGGGCGTGGAGCAGCGGTATCGTGGCAGGAAGTGCGGCAGCACATGCGTTGTAGAAAGGTACGGATATTGAAATGAAAGTAGTATTGAAGAATCTGACAAAAAAATTTCCGAGCAGGGACAGGAAAAGCCATACAGATGTAATTGCTGTCAACGATTTCAATTTTGAGATTCCTGACGGCAAACTGATCGGTCTGTTGGGACCTTCCGGATGCGGTAAGAGCACGGCACTCAATCTGATCAGCGGATTGTTGAAGCCTACGGAAGGAAGAATCTTTTTCGGAGATGAGGATGTCACGGATCTTCCGCCGGAGAATCGGGGTATTGGTCTGGTATTTCAGAATTATGCTCTTTACCCGCATCTGAATGTAAAACAGAATATCCTCTTCCCGCTTCAAAATCTTAAGGGCAAGGACAAGCTCTCTAAGTCTGAGATGCTTGAAAAGGTAACAGAGGCGGCGAAGTTAGTTCAGATCGATGATCTGATGGAGCGTAAGCCGAAAGAACTTTCGGGAGGACAGCAGCAGCGGGTGGCGATTGCCCGTGCGCTTGTGAAAAGACCGAAAGTACTTTTGCTGGATGAACCGCTTTCTAATCTCGATGCGCGTCTGCGAATCCAGACAAGGGAAGAGATCAGAAGAATTCAGCAGGAGACAGGCATTACCACCATCTTCGTGACACACGATCAGGAAGAAGCGATGAGTATCTCCGACAGAATCGTTGTGATGAAGGAAGGAGAGATCCAGCAGATCGGCGAACCCCAGGAAGTTTATGACAGTCCGGCGAATCTTTTTGTTGCCAGGTTCCTCGGAACGCCGCCGATCAATGTTTTTGAAGGACAGGTACAGGACGGCAGACTCATCATTGGAGAGGATACCGTTATGCATATCGGGGGCGTTGCGGACAGACAGGTCTATGTGGGAATCAGACCCGAGGGATTTGTGCTGAAGGAAGACGGGGCGTTTCGCTGCCGATTAGACAGAGTGGAAGTGATGGGAAGGGATATCAGTGTAGTCTGCACGAATGCAGCCTCTGTAAATCCTACGGTTCGTGCGATCTTAAGTACGGATCATAAGATCAGTCTGAATGCGGGGCGGAAAGAAGAAGGAACCTTCGTAAGCTTTTCCCTCATATCCCGCAAAGTGTTTCTGTTTGATAAGGAGACGCAGAAGAGAATCTATTTCGGGGAGAAAAGTTTATGAAGCGTGACAAAATAAGCAACAGTAATTTAAAAGGGTGGCTCTATCTTTTGCCGGCGGTTCTCTTTCTTGGAGTCTTCATGGTGTACCCGTTAGTCGATGTGCTGGTCTATTCTTTTGAGGAGGGATATAATTCGGCATCCCAGACCTATTTTGGTATCGGTTCTTATAATTATGCATATGTTCTGCGGGACCCTTACTTCTTGCAGGCATTGAAGAATACTTTTCTGTTAGTGATAATTACCGTGCCGCTCTCCACAGGGATCGCGCTGCTTATTTCCCTTGGGTTAAATTCCGTAAAGCCCTTTCGCGACTTGTTTCAGACCATATATTTTCTGCCTTATGTGACCAATACGCTGGCAGTCGGCATGGTGTTTATGATTCTGTTTAAGAAGACTGCTTATTCCGACGGATTGATCAATCTGTTGATCAGGTGCTTCGGCGGAGAAGGTGTAGATTTTATAGATGGACCTTATTGGGCGAAGATGTTTGTCTTATGCATTTATACGATATGGGTTGTCATGCCCTTTAAGATTCTGATTCTGACCAGTGCGCTTGCAGCGGTGGATCAGCAGTATTATAATGCGGCGAAGGTAGATGGCACATCGAAGTTCAGGACTTTCGCAAGAA
This sequence comes from Lachnospiraceae bacterium, assembly GCA_014804355.1. Lineage (GTDB taxonomy): Bacteria > Bacillota > Clostridia > Lachnospirales > Lachnospiraceae > UBA3282. The sequence continues at coordinate 16,763 of JAAUZY010000037.1, read as the reverse complement.
TCACGCTGCCGATGATATCGCCTATGATATTTTATCTGATTATAACGGGATTTATCGGGGCATTTAAAGCGTACAGCGATGTGGTGGCTCTGTTCGGCACAAATCTGAATGCGGCGGGGATGAATACCATCGTAGGCTATGTCTATGATATGCTCTACGGGGACAGCGGCGGATATCCCTCCTATGCATCGGCAGCGGCAATCCTGCTGTTTGCCATTGTATTTACGATCACCTGCATCAATCTGCTGATTAGTAAGAGAAAAGTGCATTACTGAAAATATGAAAAGGGCTGTTATAAGAGGTTATTATGATGGTAGAAAAGGTAAGTAAACAGGAAAATACGACTGATTACCAAAAAATTGAAACTGCTGCCCGAAGGCGTAAGAAAACTGCAGCGGTCATCACCTATATTCTGTTATCGGCGTGGGCTGTTATCGTGTTATTTCCGTTTTACTGGATGGTTTTGACTTCTGTCAAAAGTTACAGTGCGTATAATGCCGAATATATTCCGAGATTCTTCACGTTGTCTCCGACTATGCAGAATTATGTGGAAGCATTTACCGCTGTGCCGCTCGGACGTTATCTGCTTAATACGTTGATCTTTACGCTGGTGACTACGTTTGTTATGCTGGTGGTGATCACATTGGCGGCATTTGCGTTTGCAAGGCTGGAATTTCGGGGGAAGAATGTCATGTTCGTTTTTTTCCTCTCTATGATGATGATTCCGAACGAGCTGGCAGTTATTACGAATTTTATGACGGTCACGAATCTTGATATGCGCAACTCCTTCGCCGGATTGATTCTGCCGTCAGTTATGTCGGTCTTTTATGTTTATCTGCTCAAGGAGAATTTTGAACAGATACCGGACAGTCTGTATTATGCCGCGAAAGTGGACGGCACATCGGACTTAAGGTATCTGCTTCGGGTGATGATACCGATTTCTAAGCCGACACTTGTGACGATTACGATCCTGAAAGTGATCGAATGCTGGAATTCTTATGTGTGGCCGCGTCTGATCACGGATGATCCGGATTATTTTCTTGTATCTAACGGGATTCAGGAGATTCGTGAGAACGGTTTCGGGCGTGAGAATATTCCGGCGATGATGGCGGCGGTAGTGGTGATTTCGGTACCTCTGATCCTGCTGTTTCTCGTGTTCCATAAGAAAATCATGGAGGGAGTTTCCAGAGGAGGCACGAAGGGATGAGGAAAAATATTATCGACAGAATATTATGTTCGGCTATATTATGCGGATGCATATTCATGCTGTCGGGTTGTCACGGCAGGGAAGGACTTTCCGCTTTCGAGATGCCGGAGCAGTTTGATGATACAAGAGAATATGAGATCACGTTTTGGGCGAAGAATGACACCAATAAAACACAGACGGCGATCTATGAGAGAGCGATCGATGAGTTTGAGGCGCTGTATCCGAATATTACCGTGAATCTGCGCCTCTATACGGATTATGGCAAGATCTACAACGATGTGATCACGAATATTGCGACAGACACCACGCCTAACGTATGTATTACTTATCCGGATCATATTGCCACATATCTGACGGGAACGAATCTGGTAGTTCCGCTGGATGAGCTGTATGCGGATGGGGCATATGGACTTAGCGGGAGTGAAGTGAGGTTTGATTCCCCTAAAGTGTCGGAGATCATTCCGAAGTTTTTGGAAGAGTGTTCTATTGACGGACACTGTTATGCTCTTCCGTATATGCGTTCTACGGAAGCCTGTTACGTGAACAAGACTTATGTGGAAGCCTTGGGGTATACTTTGCCCGAGGTTCTTACATGGGACTTTATTTGGGAGGTTTCCGAGGCGGCGATGGAGCAGGATGCGGACGGCACGTTTCTGGTCAACGGGCAGAAGGTGATGATTCCTTTTATCTACAAATCCACAGACAATATGATGATTCAGATGTTGAAGCAAAAAGGTGCCGGATATTCTGATGAGAGTGGCAATATACTGCTTTTTAATGATACCACATCAGAGCTTCTGACAACTGTTGCGGCACACGGTGACAGCGGTGCATTTTCTACTTTTAAGATTTCAAGCTATCCGGCTAATTTCCTGAATGCCGGGCAGTGTATCTTCGCCATAGATTCCACGGCGGGCGCCACTTGGATGGGAACGGATGCACCGTTATGTGATATCAGTGAAGATAAGATCGTTGAATTTGAGACTGCGGTCATGATGATCCCGCAGTTTGACGTAGGAAATCCAAGCATGATATCTCAGGGGCCGTCTGTCTGTGTTTTCAATAAAGAAGATCCGCAGGAGGTTATGGCATCGTGGCTGTTTACACAGTATCTGCTGACGAATGAGGTACAGATCGCTTATGCAGAGACGGAAGGCTATGTGCCTGTGACGACAAAGGCACAGGAGTCCGCTGAATACAAAGAGTATCTGTCTGAAATCGGCACAGATGACGCCTCGCATTATGAAGTTAAGATCAAGGCTGCGGAGCTGCTGCTTGACAACGTGGAACATACTTTTGTTACGCCTGTGTTTGTGGGTTCCGCCTCTCTTCGAGATGCCGCCGGACAGCTCGTGGAGAATACCGTCAAATCCGTCAGAAGAGGGCAGGTGGTCGATGCAGAATATATTACAGGACTTTACAGTGATATAACCGCTCTGTACCGGCTGGATCAGATCGGGATACAGAACAGTCGATTGGCTTCCGGGGAAAAGGAGTTAGGAGCGCTTCCTAAAGCATCCGTCATACTGTTAACGGCACTGGCTGTTGTCTGGGGTGGCATGATCGTATATGTAATTCGACAATTTGCTATTGATTTCCTGTGAATTTCATGTATACTTAGTTTGTGCATAGACTGGTAGTATTCCGGTCAAAAATCTTGCAGGTAAAGAGAAAGGCATGGTACAAAAATGAAAAAATTTATAACATTACTTTTGGCTTCGGCACTTGTGTTATCTTGTGTTGGATGTGGTTCTAAGGGCGGAGATACAACGTCTGAGAGCGGCGCGGCGGATGTAAAATCCGAGGGTGTCATGACTTATGATGAATATGTGGCAGCCCCATTAGATTCGGAAGTTGTGATTGAAACATATGTGCAGGACAAGCAGTCATGGTGGGACAATAAGGCTACCCTGTATACGCAGGATAAGGATGGAGCTTATTTTGTATACAATATTACTTGTTCGGAAGAAGACTATAATAAGCTGACAGCGGGAACGAAGATTAAAGTAACCGGATATAAAGCGGAATGGTCGGGAGAAGTAGAGATTGCAGAGGGCGCTACTTTTGAGATTGAAGACGGAAATTATGTAGCGGCTGCAGAGGATGTCACATCACTGCTCAGTTCCGATGAATTAATCAATCACCAGAATAAGTTTGTATCCTTTAAAGGAATGACCGTGGAGGCTGCCGGTCAGGATGATGACGGAAACGATGTTGCTTTTCTGTACAACTGGGACGGTTCCGGACAGGACGGAGATGACTTGTATTTCAATGTATCTCTCGACGGCAATACTTATACCTTTACGGTAGAGTCTTATCTGCGTGACAAGACGACAGATGTTTACGCGGCTGTGAAAGGCTTAAATATCGGTGATAAAATTGATATGGAAGGCTTCCTGTATTGGTATGAGGGCGTAAATCCCCATATTACTTCCGTGACGGCGGCGAAGTAATCAGTGATGATATGGCTTGATACAGGTTATTACACCGTGTAGTACGTGCGGCGTGAAGCGTAACAAATAATTGAACTTCCATGCACAACATAATTGACAATATAATACACCCTGAATGTCGGTGACGATACATCTTAATATTTGTTGTATCAAAGCGATGTTCAGGGTGTTCTGTATATAGGTGAAGAATCCGTCAGGATGTCGGCTGGCGCAGAGGACAATCCGACATGCTGATCCTTTCCTTCAGGATGTTCAAACCGCAATCCTCTAAATAATCCTGTAAGATCGGAAGGGACTGTGAGGAGGTGGGACCGATGATGATCTCACCTACCAGATCTGACAGGTGCAGATTTAATTTGCCGCACATACGGTTTAAGTCCAGCGGATAATATTTTTTGATTCTGCCCCGTGCCACATGATATTTCGGCTCTACGGCAAAATCGTTGGAGATGAAAGGTGAGACCACCAACCGGAATTCCCGTTCGTTTGCGAAAGAAGGATGTTTGAAAGCGGCTGATTCTACCCATGCATCGTTCATAAGATCTCGTAAACGGGGCAGATTTTCCGACAACTGTTCAGCATTCTTGAACAGCCGGTAAAATTCCCCCACGAGATGATGCTCCTGCACATCGGCCTGATAATATACTTCCTGAAGTGAGACGACACCACCGACCATCTTCTTCATAAGTGCCTCATGGAAGGCGATACATACACCCTGACCCAGATATCCGTAGCGCTCCCACTGGGCGGCATCGTCGCGGTATCTTGAGAAGCATGCCGCATAGGCAGAATAATGAAATTCTTCTTCCATTTCCCTGACAAAAAAATTCTGCGCTTCACGGAGTCTGTCGTGATCTCCGTCTGCACGTAACTTTTCGATGACGGCTTTGCAGATTCCGTTCATGAAAAGTGTCATCTCGGAAGCATCGTTCATATTTAAGATATTGTTAAGTCTCAGCTCTCCGCAGCGGATGATTCCGTCGAATGCGGTAAAGTCTGTGTAGTGATAGAGCATAGGCGACCTCCATAAATGTTTGTACTTATGTGATTTCAGTATACCACAGATCAGAGATAAAAGTCATTTTGTTAATTGGGTGCATCGGATAGTTAATTGGTATTGGTTCATGTTTCTTTATAAAAATACGTGAGGTGGATGGCAGGATTAAAATATGTTACGTTATACCACAAAGGAATGTCAGTTTGATTACGACAGAATTATGGAAGGAGACAATATTATGCGATCAACTGAAGAATACATGCAGAATTTAAAACAATGGCTTCGGGATACGGCAGATTCCCCGCTGGAAGAAATGTCTGACTTCTTTTCGAAGCGGCTGCATGATTATGAAGAACATATGTCAATTTGGGAGAAATCTTATCAGATATTTGCCGAAATCTTACCTTCAGAATGTCAGAAAATTTTAGACTTAGGATGTGGAACCGGATTAGAACTGGACAAGATATGGCAAAGGAATCCCAACATTGAGGTAACGGGCGTAGATTTATGTGCAAATATGCTGGATAAACTGCATGAAAAACATTACGATAAACCTCTTACCACAGTATGTCAGGACTATTTTCAATATGATTTTGGCTATGGTAAATGGGATGCCGTAATTTCCTTTGAAAGCCTGCATCATTTCCTGCCGGAACGTAAAAAGGAGTTGTACCGGAAGATTTGCAGCAGTCTGAAAGAAAGCGGCGTATTTATATTGGGAGACTACATTGCATGTTGTAACGAAGAAGAGGAACTGTTGCGCAATGTTTATTTGAAAAAAAGAGAACAGTCAGACGTACCGGATAATTGCTATGTGCATTTTGATATTCCACTGACCCTGGAACATGAGAAAGAAGTGTTGCAAAGTGCAGGATTTTTAATTGAGAAAGTTTTGGAAAGCCTTGATGAACCAACAATTTTTATAGCCAGAAAAGGTGACTGTTGCACCACATATACTTTTATGCCAGATGAACTTTGAAGAAATACGGAAACGTTATGGCGTGAAAAATATGAATTGATTAAGGAGAGTAGGAGATGGAGAACAAAATCGTTATAGCAGAAACAGAAAGGCTGGTTTTAAGAAGATACAAAAAAGAGGATTTGCAGGATTTATTTGAATATTTATCTGATAAGGAAGTTGTGGAATATGAACCATATAAACCTCTGACGCTCAATGAAACAAAAGAAAATCTCGAGTGGCGTATTGGAACAGATGAAATGATTGCTGTTGAATTAAAAAATTCCCACAAAATGATTGGTAATGTATATATGGGAAAACGCGAGTTTGATGCGCTGGAAATAGGTTATGTGTTTAATCGGAATTATTGGGGCAATGGCTATGCTGCTGAAAGCTGTAAAGCGTTAATCCAACAAGCATTTTCAAATGGTATACATAGAATATATGCAGAATGCGACCCACGCAATAAGAGTTCATGGAAATTACTTGAAGTATTAGGATTTCAGCGGGAAGCCTATTTAAGAAAAAATGTATATTTCTGGAAAGATGAAAACGAAAGACCGATTTGGAAAGATACATATATATATGCCAAATTAAATGATGACGAATAAATATATTCCGGTTTGTAAGCTTTTTCCATAAGTTTCCCCTGTTTTCAAGGCTTTGCATAATGCCAAACATCAAAATATGTATCCTACCGTTTTTCTTATTCAGTTTTTGTTCCTAATTCATTCCCACAACCTTGTCCAAGAGCTTTGCAGATTCCCGCGTTGCCTCCCATGTAGCGTGTGCATAGACATTTATGGTAGTGCTTACGTCCGAGTGTCCTAAAAGTTCCTGCACATCTTTTGGCTGTGCCCCGTTTGATAACAGGTTTGTTGTGTAGGTGTGCCTTAATGTGTGGAAGTGGAACCCCTCTAACTCCGGTACTTTCCTAGTTGCTGTACGGCAGGCTGTTTCTACGGTGGCTGGAAGTTCAAGACAGCCATCTTCCCTCAGACATACAAAGGAGATTTCCGTATAATCCTCCGGCACATTCTCTGTCGTTCCTAAGTTGTAATACTCATAATGTACCCGATTTTTTTCTGTAACTTCCTTGTAGAAATTCCTGTGATAGAGTTTGCCATACTGCATACGGTTTTTAAGCTTCTGTTTCCTTGATTTCTTCAAGATGTCAGCCAAAATCAACGATCCGCACTTTCTTCCTTTTTGTCGAGCCGATGTCGTGCTTATGGGCAGCACCATTGTAACGGACACTTCTGCGGATTGTAAGGTATTGTTCCTCAAGGTTGATGTCCTGTTAAGTCAGCCCTGCCACTTCCCCAAGCCTGAGACCTGTGAAATAGGCTATCTATACGGGCAGGATTGCGTCCTTACTCCGTTTGCCAAGCTGTGCAATCAGCTTTTGGTACTGCTCAAATGAAAGCGGCCTGACCTTGCCCGTTTCGGTGTCCGATTCTTCCGCAAACAAGTTGTAATGCGGCGAAACAAAATAGGGAGCTTTATTTTTTGCTTTTATATTTTTATAAGAGGAATAGAAATGTCACTTATGGAAAAAATTTTATTATTAACTGTCCCATTTGAGGCAAATGTGGTAATGCTACTTTTGTCTATGATAGCTGTAAAAGTGCGGAATGGATAGAAAATAGATGGATTATGTAAGATGAATCTATCCGTTTTATGCAAGAAATGTAAAGAAAAATTACTTCCACTCGTATATAATCATAGATGATAGGAGGTATTCGATGGATTGGATTAAGGGAATGAACCAAGTGATAGAGTATATTGAAATAAACCTAACGAGTCAGATACAGTACGAATCATTGGCGCACATAGTCGGATGTTCTGTTTATGAGTTTTCAAGGATTTTTTCGTTTGTAGCTGGAATATCTATTTCGGAGTATATCCGCCGCAGGCGCTTATCACAAGCAGTATTTGATATTCAACATAGTAATGAAAAGATTATTGACATTGCTTTAAAGTATTGCTATGAGTCACCAACAACATTTTCAAGAGCATTCAAAGATTTACATGGAGCCACGCCTTCCTTTGCACGAAAGACAGGTGTACCGCTAAAAGTTTATCCGCCAATTATATTTACACTTACCCTGAAAGGGATAAATGCGATAGATTTCAGAATTGAAAAAAAGGAAAGTTTTCAAATTATTGGACTTTCCGGGTATGAGTATAGTGAATGTGAACCAGATGATAACTTGACACCTTTATGGCGTGAATTTATGAATTATTATAATGCATGCTTATGGAATGATGGTGGTGTAGACAATTACTATACAGCACCATTTTGGCAAGTAGGTGCATATTACTTTCAATCAGATGGCGGAAAGACCAAAACAATAATTGGTGCGGAATACAAAGGGAAAAAAATTGAGGGTATGACGTTGGAAACAATTCCAGCAGCTACTTGGGCAGTCTTTTCATTTACCTCGCCCACAGGGATTGATTATGTACCAGCGGCATATACCCGAATACTAACGGAATGGTTTCCTGCAAGTCAGTATATACGTGACGAAGCAATCCCAAGCCTTGAAGTGTTCCCAGAAGGTGATGCTAGTTCCAGCGAATATAGCTGGGAAATTTGGATGCCAGTCAAGAATAAGTAATTTGCGGACTTATAAGGAGAGAAAAATGAAACAAGTAGACTATTTGCGATACTTAGACACAAGTACATATACATATGCGGGTGCATATAAAGACTATCTTTTATCCTTACCGGATGACATTCCGTCTATTGGCATGTTGGTATGCGACCAAATTACGCATCCGACGATGTATTTTACCCCGCCTTCGACTTATTTAGAAGATAAATACTTTGGTAAGTTTGCTTTGTATCCGAAACATCGCTTTAAAAATGAAGACGAGTTATTTATTACAGCCGCAGGTATGATAGCGGAGCTTTTTCGATTGGACGAATCCGGCTTTACAAAAGGAAAGGATGTAACCAAAAGAATTTCGGTGTCTTGCCGCAATGCATCTATATTATTCAGTACCATACTAAAGGCGAAAGGCATTCCGTGCCGCTCCAGAGCTGGATTCATGGATTTTGGTAATGATGGAAACAGTTATATGGAGCATTGGGTGAATGAATATTGGAGTTACGAAGAAAAAAGATGGATTTTAGTAGATGCAGATGGTTATTATGAATATGAGTCACGATTTGGTTATAGTCAGTTTGATTTACCAAGACACAAGTTTGTCACTGCATCAGAAGCGTGGCTAGGGTTAAGAAATAATACATTAGACAAAACTATAGATTTGTTTGCGCCAAATCTGTTAGAAGGAGTTTGTGAATATTTGTTTATGGATTTTCATGCTTTGATGAATAATGAAATTTTCTATTCACATCAACCGAAGTATCTTCGAAATAGATTTAGTATTTTGGATGAATCAGAATTTATGGAAATAGATAACTTAGCGACTTTGTTACAAAATTCAGATGAGAATATGGACGAAATAGAAAAACTGTGGACATATAATGACAAATTTACCATTTTAACAAATGGTACACAAAATATTTACCATGATGTTTTTGAATAGGGTAATTTTTTGAGTGAAATATTTATTCTTCATCTTGACAGTACAGAGGGAGATTTATATACAAAGCTATAAAAAGTAATCAATGAGAGTGGGCATGGCATAAAGAAAAAATCAACAGAAAGCAATATGTTACTTCAATTCAGGGATTTAAGAATTTTACCGAACATGCATCAGGTATTCCAGAATGGCAAGGAGATTATTTTGACCGGAAAAGAATTTGAGATACTTATGTTATCGACGCAGAACAGAGGGCATGTTTTTAGCAAAGAGCAGATTTATGATGTCATTTGGAACAACGAATATATCTTTGATAAACGGAATATACTACAAGTCAGCCCAAGTTTAATCTGTCTACAAGAATAAATATCTTGCTATAACTTTTACCATAGCTCCAAAGAATCTTCCGTATCAACCCACATCTGCATATTGCCCTCAAGGTACAGACGAGCATATTCAAGTGGTTCATCAATAGCAAGGATATTTAATGCACTTTCCGAGCTGGCAGTAGTTTTTAGCCCTTTCTCTGCTTCCCAACAGTCAATTCGCAAAAGATACCCTGCGGTAGTGGCTATGTATATACTATTGTGGTGTATGTTGTATTCTGCATATATGATATTCATTGTATTTGTCCTTTTTCCAAAAAATTGTGAAAGCATTTCAATCAATTCTTCATGTCCTGTTCATATTGTGTTACAGGTTTTTATGTATTTACACAAAAAGGTTGACTATTTTCGCGAATATGCTATTATACTACTAGTGGTGAGTCCTACCGCAAAGTGGACTGCTAAAAGCGTTAGCAACTCTAATGGAGTTACTACACAAATGGCTATGTGGAAACGCATAGCCATTTTTTACGAGGAGATATATGCAGACGGATTTTAAATTATACAAGGTGGATATGAAATATATCCGTAATCTACATAACATAGATGATAAAGTGCTTTCTGTTTCACCACAGGCTGAAAAAGATAACAGGGTTTTCGTTGGAATTGTTATTATTTGTGATGTTCATAAATATTGTATACCACTTTCGTCGCCAAAAGAAAAACATAAAAAAATGAAGAACTCTATGGATTTTTCAAAGATTGAGATAAATGGAAAGCTAATAGGCGTCCTGAATTTCAACTTGATGATACCTATTGAAGAAGAACAACTACAGCTTGTTGATACAACCATTTTTAAGAGAGATAGGGAAAACATCAAATACTATAAGCGATTGTGCGTTCAGGAATTAGAATGGTGTAGGAACAATAGTGAAGTAATCTGTAATAAAGCAAATGTCTTGTATAAGAAATACATCTCCAATGAGCCATTTACAGGCAGAAACCGTTGTCTGAATTTTCCTAAATTAGAATCAGAATGTAAGAAATATAATCGGGTAAGAAGTAGATAATTTTATATCTATCTATCTCTTATCCGATTTTACCTGTGCGGTCACCTTAGACATCGTGTATGGATGAACTGTTACCATTGAGTTTATCCATTGGAAATTGGAACTTTACTTACAACACAGAGTGAAGTATGATGGTAGAGATAGTGAGCGCTGGTAAATGGGCGCGATTGCTTGTTTGGCGGCAATTATATCGTAAATTTATGATATAGGATATATAATACGGAAAAGGTTTAAATACAATGATTCGGGTAAATCAGATCAAGGTTCCTCTTTCGCACAGCCGGGAGGATATTCTGTATAAAACTGTAAAAATACTGCGGATAGCGCCTGAAAAGATTCTTTCGTGGCAGATTGTGAAGAAATCCATCGATGCCAGAAAGAAGCCGGAGATTATGGCGATTTATTCGGTGGATGTGCGGGTGGATGCGCAGGACAGAGTACTTCGAGCGTGCAAGAGTCAGCAGGTACAGGCGGTGGCTGAGAAACCTTATATATTTCCGGCAGAGGGAGAGGAGCAGTTAGGCTACAGACCGGTTATTGTTGGAACGGGACCGGCAGGACTGTTCTGCGGCTATTTGTTGGCGAAGCACGGTTACAGGCCGCTTATCTTAGAGCGGGGCGGCTGTGTGGAAGAACGGCAGAGGGATGTGGAGAAGTTCTGGCAGGAGGGCGTGCTTAACCCGAGTTCCAACGTACAGTTCGGGGAAGGCGGAGCAGGTACTTTTTCGGATGGAAAACTCAATACGCTTGTAAAAGATAAATACGGCAGAAACAGGGAGGTTCTGCGGATTTTTGCGGAAAACGGTGCACCGGAGGAAATTCTGTATGAGGCGAAGCCGCATATCGGTACGGATATTCTGTGTAAGGTTGTGCGTAGTATGCGGGAACAGATTACCGCGTGGGGCGGAGAGATCAGATTCCATGCTCAGGTTACTGAATTGTGTATAGACCGTAATCGTGTAACAGGAGTGATTGTGAACGGAGGAGAAACGATTGCCTGTGAAGCGGTAATCCTTGCCATCGGTCACAGCGCAAGAGACACGTTCGAAATGCTTTATGAGAAGCGAGTCCCCATGGAAGCAAAATCCTTTGCGGTCGGGCTTCGCATGGAGCATCCGCGCAAATTAATCGACCGGATGCAGTACGGAGTGGAAGAACATCCGCTGCTTCCGGCGGCAAGTTATAAAGTGACGGCGCAGACTTCCTCCGGCAGAGGAGTCTATTCTTTCTGCATGTGCCCCGGCGGATATGTGGTCAACGCTTCTTCGGAATCAGGAAAGCTTGCGGTAAACGGGATGAGTTACAGCGGTCGGGACGGAGATAACAGCAACAGCGCCATGATCGTCACGGTAACACCGCTGGATTATAAAGATGATTCTCCGCTTGCGGGGATTGCATTTCAGCGAGAGCTGGAAGAAAAAGCTTACCGGATCGGCGGCGGTGCTGTCCCGGTGGAGCGCTATGGAGACTATCGATGTGCCGTGACGGGACAACCTTCGGACGCATCGGTTATCATGCAGGAATATCCTGACTTTGCTCCCGCGGTCAAAGGCGGCTGTCATATGGCGCCAGTACATGATATTTTACCGAAGGAGCTGAATGAGGCGCTTGTGGAGGGGATTGACTTAATCGGTCAGAAGATGCCTGGGTTTGCTGACAGCGGTGCATTTCTGTCGGGTATCGAGAGCAGAACGTCATCGCCTGTCAGGATTACGCGGGATGAGACGGGACAGTCCGTGGTACAGGGACTCTATCCTTGTGGAGAGGGCGCAGGCTATGCGGGTGGAATCACATCGGCGGCGATGGACGGCATGCTGATCGCGGAGAAGATCGGAGCAAGGTATAAACGGATGATTATGTAAAAATAACGTTTATATTATGGAACACGGGAGGAGGAAGCATGACAGACTGGAGCGGGGTCAGAACATGGGAAATGTTGTTAAAGAAGATTATCTGGACGCAGTTAGGTGACATAGAGGGTAAAAAAATTCTGGATTTCGGGAGCGGTCTTGGAATTACGGCAAATTATTACGCGCAGAAAAATGATGTGACGGCAGTAGAAATTTCCGCCCAAAGAGTTGCGGACCGCAGACAAGAACATCAGTATGAACAATTCTGCGGCAGTACCGAGGTACTTAAAACATTGCCGTCCGAAGCATTTGATGTGATTCTCTGTCACAATGTGCTGGAGTATACGGCGGACCGGGATGAGATTATGCGTCAGTTTGCGCGAGTATTGAAATCGGATGGGTATATTTCTCTCATAAAACATAATCGTGCCGGCCGCGTCATGCAGATGGTGGTTTTACTCAATAATTTTGATCATGCGAACAGTCTCCTTGACGGTAATGACGGTATGGTATCAGAATTCGGAGAGATTCATTATTATGAAGATTCTGATGTTTCTGAGTGGTGTGAACAGCTAAAAATTATTAAAACGATGGGAATAAGAACATTTTGGGATCTTCAGCAGAATCAGGAAATTCAGGAAGACCCGGAATGGCAGCAGAAGATGATTGATATTGAGATGCGTGTCTCAGATAAAAAGGTATATCAGGATATTGCTTTTTTTCATCACTTGATCATAAAGAAATGTGATGTTTAATTAGGAGAAAAACAACGGCGGATATCAGAGTAATGATGTAAGACAGTTTCGAATCTTGTTGAGTTAGGAGTTCCGGTCTGATGTTTATTAGCGTAAAAAACCAGCATGTAAAAGAATTAAATAAATTTGCACTTCCCTTAATTATTCAGAATATAACCGGGATGTTGATAGGCCTTGTAGATGAAATGTTTATTGGCAGAATATCTACGGAAGCTTATGGGGCGATTGGCATAATGGTGGCGCTTATGAACCTATTGGCGGGGATATTTGGTAATATTGCTGTAACTTTTAATATAGAAGGTGCCAGAAAAAGAGGTGAGAATGATAACAAGGGGTTTGATCTGTATTTCATTTCCTCCATATTTATAGATATTATAATCGGAGTTTTATATATACTGATTATAACTCTATTCTCAAACCAAATTCTGGGCGGTCTGTATGGTTTGTCTGGTGAAGCGCTGCGTTCTGCCAGAACATATGCTTTTATAACATGTCCGTACATGATGTTTCAGTTATTAATATTTACCTTTAATTCTTATTTCAAAATTGAAAAGAAGACCAAGAGCTTAATGTGGATATCTACTGCATCTACTGTATTAAATGTGTTTTTGGATTATTTATTAGTTTTCGGAAAGCTGGGTTTGCCAAGATTGGAAACAGCGGGAGCTGCATTGGCAACAATAATAAGTGTTTTGTTTAATATGGTTGCCATAAGTCTAATGATTAAAAAAGATAACAAAATACATACAAGTTTCTCAAAGAAATGTTTTCAGCCATCTATTCACTTAATAAAAGAAAGTATACCTTTGATAGGAGAAGAATTATTAGAAGGCAGCATTTTTGTTGTGATTATTAATGCAATTATATCCAACATCGGTATTATAGAAATTAGTTCATATTTGTTGGTTAAGTATCTTATTGATATAATTTTAATTTCTATGCATATGTATGGTTCCGCGGAATTGACATTGGTCAGCGAAAAAATAGGGCAATGTAAATATCGTAATATAAAAGATCTTGCAATTGCAGGAATTTTGATTTCTTTATTGATCTACGCCATATTGTCGGTGGTAATTGTTATATTTAGGAAAAATGTTCCGATGCTTATATCCAATGAGACGGATTTGATAGAAGGTGCCGCCAAATTAATTATTCCCATGGTGCTGATGAATTTATTTAATCCGGTTCAAACTGTTTTGAAATATGTTCTATTGGCATGTGGAAAGGCTAAGTCTGTTTTATATATTACAGCACTGGTAAATATCGTTGTATTGGCATTTATCATAACAACTTACTTTTCTTACGCGGGACTGTATTTTGTTTTTATAGGACTTTTCATTAATTACTTTTTGCTAACTATTATATATGCAGTTTGTTTAAGATGTTTTCTGATAAAAAATGGTTTTTAATAAAAACGGGAAATATAAATTATCAAAATGAGTTTTAGGTTATTTATGTTGAATGTACGTAAAAAACAGTTGAAATTCTTTCACAAAAAGGAGAAGAACAATGGCAGATATCAGAGAAATGATGAAAGATAAACAGAGGATCGTAATCAAGATCGGTTCCTCTTCTTTGCAGCATAGGGAGACAGGGGATCTGGATTATACTAAGCTGGATGTGCTGGTCAGGGAACTGTGTGACTTAAGAAACCGCGGTAAGGATGTAGTTCTGGTGACATCCGGCGCTGTTGCAGTGGGTAAGAAAGCGGTCATGATGCAGAATGTCGGAGAGGATAATCCCACGGCCGTCAAACAGGCGTGCGCGGCTATCGGACAGGCAAGGCTGATGATGACTTATCAGAAGATTTTTGCAGAGTATAACCAAGTGGCGGCGCAGATTCTGATGACCAAGAATACGATTATAGATAATCTGAACCGATTTAATGCCCGCAATACCTTTGCAGAGCTTTTTAAACTGGGAGTAGTGCCCATCGTCAACGAGAACGATACGATCGCGACTTACGAGCTGGGAATCGGTGACAATGACACGCTGTCGGCGATCGTGGCATCTCTGATCGATGCGGATATGTTGTTGCTTTTGTCGGATATAGACGGGCTTTATACGGATGATCCGAGAACGAATCCGGACGCGAAGTATATAGAAGTGGTGGAGAGACTGACCGATGAACTGATGGAGATGGGGAAGAGTTCCACAGGAAGCAGCAGTGGCACAGGCGGGATGAATACGAAGCTGCAGGCGGCGAAGATCGCCAACAACATGGGTGTGGATATGGTAATCGCTAACAGTGCGGACATTAAGGTAATTCATCGGATTCTGGCAGGACAGAATATCGGGACACTGTTTCTGGCACATAAGGATGATGGGTTTGATCTGCCGCTGTATGTTCAGCAGATGCATGACTAAAAATTTCTTGGGAGTGCACAGGGATTGGTATAAAAATGAGAAGCCTGAAAGATTGGTATTGGATTTTATTTGCAAATCGGGATATACTATGTATATACTAACTTGGCTTGATGGAGGTTTTACTATGCAGACACAGGTAAGAGAATGGGGTAACAGTCAAGGAATCAGACTCTCAAAAGAAATTTTAAAAACTGCCGGAATTGAATTGAATGAGGTACTGGATGTAACAGTATCTAACGGGGTGATTACGCTGGTAAAAGCATTTCGCCATAGGACTCTGGAGGAAAGAGCAGCAGAATTTGGTGGGAAACTTGATCTTGATGGTGAATATGATTGGGGAGAGTCTGTTGGAAGAGAGGCATGGTAATGGCAGAACAGTTACATCAGGGAGATATCATTAAATTAGAAAAAATTAAGCATCCGGTGTTGGTTGTCAGCAAAGATTTTTTTAATGCAACGGGAGAAATTATCGGATGTCCGATTTTTGATAATTCGATCGAAGGACCACTTCATATTTTGATTTCCACAGATGAAACGACGGGATGTGTTCAATGTGAAAAACTTGCACTGCTTGATCTGAAAGTACGTGGATATAAGAAAATAGATACACTTTCTATTGACGCAATGATAAATATTGTAGATGCTATTCAGGGAATTTTTGAATATATAGTCAGATAACTATTTTTTTTATAATTTGGATATGGGAATAAAGGAGTATGTGCGAAGATTTGATAAGCGCTGGCGGACGGAAAGCATGTATTTACACAGAAAGTATTCGGTGATAATACAAAATGATTGGAGATTGATAGTATATGTGGAATGCGAAATTATATGATACATTTAGCAAAGAAAGAATACAGCCGTCAATTGATTTGGCAAATAGAATAGATAAAGTATGTATACGAATATTAGATGTAGGCTGTGGATCGGGCATGAGTACTTTGGCTCTTAGAAATAGATTCCCAGAGGCGGAGATTGTAGGTGTAGATTTATCTGCTTCAATGCTGGAAAATGCGAAGAAACTTTTGCCTGATGTTAAATGGATACAAAGGGATTGTAGCAAAAGTTTGGAGGATTTGGGGCAATTCGATTTGGTATTCTCAAATGCTTTTTTGCAATGGCTTTCCGATCAGGAAAGTTTTATTAAAAATATACGGAAGTGTATAAAAGAAATCGGTACACTGGCTTTTATACGGAAGTGTATAAAAGAAAACGGTACACTGGCTTT
>JAAUZY010000036.1 GCA_014804355.1 Lachnospiraceae bacterium | reverse complement strand
CTTCAAAAACCCTCAATTATATTAGAAAATGTGTCCAAATAGCACTACTTCGCAAATCTTCTGATGAAGCCATAAGCAAATGTATGGAAGGATTAGATTATATCGAGTATGGAGATTATTCCTATCAAAAATTGTTTTTTAGATGGTGGTTTAACTTAGCTTTAGCAGAAGGATATTTACAGAATATTTCTCACTATAATCTGGATGATGTAAATAAATGCCTAAATAAAGCACAGGAGTATGCGGATTTGTTAAAAACAAATAAAAAGTACTATGTTCTTTTTTTGCGAGCAATATACTTTTATTACAAGGGCAATAATGAAAAATCTATTGACTATTTTACAAAATGCGCTCATCTTTTAGCGGATAGTAATTATATGTCTAAAATGAAGATATTACTTGGGCAGACAGAGGCCAATAAGAAAACAGTTTTGAATCCGTATATTGCAGATAATAAAAAAGCTCTTACATCACAAATAATAACGCAGGATGGGTTATTCAATTTAATATGCTTATAATTAAATAGTATATTTATATATATCCGTCATGTTAAGTATATTGCATTGTCTGTCAACGACAAGATCATTTGATGTGTCTCTAATTGCTAGCCACAGCATATTAGAACTTAATGATGTGAAATCATCGACAAAGTATATAAATGGAAGTTTAGATGTAATCATTTGTGGAGAGATGTAATTGCACAAATTTATAATGTCCATATCCCGCACAGGTAAAACAATACGCCTTTCTTCTATTATGTGCAGACCGAGATGCTTTAGTTCATCAATATAGCTTTTATGATCTGGAAGGGTACAGAAATCAAAAAGGCAATAATTGTTTTTCATATTATTGGTATTCTTCAAATACCATTCCCATGCACATTGCAGCCAATAATCAAAGTCTATTTTTCTTTTATCTTGATTTTTAGCATAAAAAGAAGCCTTAGAGTCTTCTCTAAGATAAGAGTACTTTTGATATTTAGAGTTATTTGGATCGGTATTACCTTTATGATATACTATTGACTTTGCTGCCACCCATGTAGTATACCCCTGTTCGCCTACTTTAATGGAATAATCATTGTCACAATAAATATAAGGCATACTTGTATCTATTCCCTTGACAGAATCAAAAAGGTCATGCGATGTTAGTAAAATAGCTCCACATGCTCCCTGAACTTTTCTATCTGTTTGTGTATAGGGATGATTAAACGGTAATCCTTTTGAGATGTGAATGGTATTAAAGCTATTATACCCCATACCAAAGTCCATAATTTGATTATTTAAAGGATTTACAAGTTTTGCACTTACAGCTCCCACAAAAGCATTTCTATTATAACAGGAAATCAATTCTTCCAGCCAACGAGGCATATAAAAAATGTCCGGATCACAAAAAAGCAGGTACTTTTTGTCAGTCATTCTAGCTCCATAGTTAACGGCTCCAGGCCAGAAAATATCCTGTTCGATTTTATATATACGAAAGATATTAGTATCCAAATTTATATTAATCTCTTTTGAATTTGCATTATTAGCTATAACTATTATTTCAGGTATACCAGAATTAAATGTTTTAGTTAATGTTTGCAAACTTAATTCTAACATTTTTGTATCTTTATGAAATGGGACAATAATTGCAATATCTTTTATATACAACATATTATTCATGCCTTTCCAATATGTTTTTGAGGTAACATATCTTTTCGCTATTCATAAAAGAAAAATTCTCTCCCTCTACTAAATTTTGCTTTTCTAGTTGTCTGGCGATAGAATAATACATGCTTGATGAAAATACAATAATATAAAACGAAACGTGAAGGTTAATAGGAAGACATTTATTTTTATAAACAATTATTTCATCAAACTTTCTATTTAGAATATATTCTAGTGAGGAAATCATTTGCGCATTATCGGACAAGCTTGTAATTCCGATTAATGATGAAGAATATTGCATTTTTTTGATGATTTTGGAAGAAATACATGCGCTGAATAGTAAATCATAGTCATTATGTAATTGGGAGTTGTTATTCTTAGATGTAAGGCCTCCAAGACGATAATAAATCAACACTCTGTTAATAAAGCCTATATCGATCTTTTTTTCAAGAAGTGATATATATCTGGGCCAATCCTCCAGATGGCTATAGTTCATTATATTTTGAAATTCGCTAATTAAAGAATTGTGGAAAGGGGTATTAGCTCCGGCTATAATATTTTTTTTTTTTTTTCTACTATGCTTTTGAGCGATTGAGGCATATTTCATAATGTCAGTTTCTTCTTTTCGCGGGCGCAAAAACTGGTTGCCTAGATTGTCAAAGCACATTCGATAACCCGTTAAAATTAAATATTTAGATGACATAAATGTATTATAAACATCCTCTAACACTGTAGTTTCATAAAACATATCATCTGCTGCTAAATAAAATATGTATTCTCCTTTAGCATATGAAAGAGCTTTATTGTAATTTTTCACAATTCCTAAATTTGTATCATTGGTGTAGGCAGTAATAGATTTTATATTAATTCCCGCGCATTTCGATATCATTTCAAATATATGTTGAACCGAAAAATTTGAGCTATTATCGTCTCCGATTATAAGCTCAATATTATCATAACTCTGATTGCAAACAGAAGTTAAGCATTCCGAAAGGTATTGTGTGTTGTTATATACTAGAATGATCACTGATATCAATTTATTTATATACATTTTTTGTTTCCCTTTTGTATTTGATTTGTAGGGGATAAAATTATAATTTCTCGATTATTCATGAAATTAATTATCCAGATGGATAATATTTGATTATCCTTTAAAAATCATATCATATTCTACTACATAAATCATCTGTTTTTTTATAAAATTATGCATACAATTTAATCTTTGTCCACCAACAGCAAAAAACTACCACGAATTCTTCCTGATAACCTTTCCTTCACTACGCTCTTTTTATCTCCATCTCACATCAGTTCCTACACCCATGAAACTATTACACACTCCTCCAACTCATCTCACCCCTCGGCTCCACACCCACGACAAATAATTCCGCTCATCATCCAATTCATACTCATACCCCATTACCGGACAAAACCCATCTATTATACAGACAGCCTCCTCCATAACCTCCGCCTTACTCCTACCCGTAACATCAATCTGCACCTCGTTCGGCAGCAATCTCCTACCCATTATCACCCGATTCGCTCTTTCGACATTGTCCGGATCATACACCCCACCCTCATTATGATACCGCTGAATCATCTGTCTCTTAATCTGTTCCGCATCGCTTGACACCAATCTTAATATAATAAAGCTATAACCAGCAAATATTTTCGGCAGTTCTCTCGCTCTTACATCATCAAAATCCAATGCGACAATATTCTTGTATCCTTTACTATGAAAAAAATCTAACTGCAGCAATACATTATCCCAGCACAACTGCTCTTCATACAGCCCTTCATCTTCAACATTCTCTGGAATACAAAATTCAGGAACCATATTCTGTTCAAAATATACACCTTTNTAATGCTTATATAACTCTTTTGCGAGCGTCGTCTTTCCGACTCCGCTTGGTCCGATAATAAATATAAAATCCACAATCTTCCTCCAAAATCATTCCAAATTCAGCCACCGAAAAACAATCAAAATTAACGTCCACTTCACATACCTTTATTGCCTACCTCACAACCACAACCCGATCCAAATTCGATATCCTAAAACTCCTTATACCATTCTCGTTCCTAATCCTATACCCACATCTTCTCAGCTCACTAATAAGCACCCTCATATAAAACCCATGCGTGACAAGATAGCAGTCCTCCTGACGTTTCTCCAACAACTTGATCATTCCCTTTGCACGAATCCTTGTCTGCTCCCGGCTCTCCGGCTGCCTGCTTTTCCCCAGAAACCATTGAAATCTCCCGATAAAATTCCACACCCACAAAGGATACNACCNCTCTGTATCTTTGAATGACCTAAGCGGAACCTCATTCANCANGNCGGTCTTCACAAAATCTGTTCCGTCAAATAATCTGCAGGCAGTTTCATAAGTTCTGGANAATCCNCTGACATAGACTTTNNCGGNNCCGNCAATTTTNTCATANTTCTTATCCGNAAAAGCAATCGGACACCGATCATAATGTTCACACGCCAGATCATATGCAACAGAATTATATTTCCTGTCCCATGTCATATCAACTTTCTCATGCCTTATCACAATGATTCTCACAACACTTCCACCCATTTCCCCTCAATCCCACTGGCAAGGAAACTTCCTCTTAACCGGCGCATCAAACCCTTTCGTAAACTCCTCATTCTCCGCCTCCGATAAATCCTCGAAAATCTCCGATTCATAAAACTTCCCGCCGAAATCCGCAAGCCCGCCTTCCACGAGCTCTATTCCCATAAACGCGTCAAAGTTCTTCCCGTCGGCCGTAGTGATTCCGAAATGATCGCAAGTCTGAAAACCGTGTCTCGGATAATACTGCGGTTCGCCAAAGATCACAACGCCTTCATATCCCGCTTCTTTCGCCAGCGCAAGGGTCTCTTTCAGCAGCAATCCGCCCACGCCGCACCCCTGCCATTCAGGAGCCACACAAAGCGGGCCAAAAGTCAGTATTTCCATGATTTGCTCTTTTCCCGTATCACAGTTTTCTCTACGGTTCAGCGCACTGNCTTCACTCACTCCTATACGGTTTCCGACATGATCATCCATACACGCNGCTGTGCTATCTCCTGCACGCTTCAGCCATGCCTTACTATAGATGATTGCTCCCACGNTCTCATCGCCNACCACCNCCACTCTGGACAGTTCCGGCAAATACACATCGCTCTTCCGCAGTTTATGCACCAGAAGATGTTCATTACANCCCAAATGATGTTTATTCCAAAAAGCTTTCAGNGTCATNTCTTCNGTCTTATGATATTCNNANGGCTCTTCCTTGCGGATCACAACATCGTCTCTCGTCACNTTCTGTTTCCGCCGAGGNAAATATCCCATGTTGATNCGCACTTCTTTTCTCTCCACNTCNCGATTGCTATAGCAGCANGTATCGAAACCGATGGGCTCAAAGCNTTCCTTCTGATAAAAAGNNATTGCNCCNACATTGCAGGANTGCGTCTCCAAAATGATTGCCCGGCGATTNTCTAAGACTGCCTGTTCNTTCGCAACNGCCATCAGCGCATGTGCAACGCCCTGNCTTCTTATTTTCTCATGAACCCACAATTCCGTAACCATCAGNCGGTTACTCCACTCCTCCGGGCATGTCTCNATACANGCAAGCAGTTCCTGTTTGCCGTCTTNTTCTTCAACGATACCCCANGCATACGCTTTTTCNCAATGATCCTGATACAGTTTGTCAGGGAAATCATACTCCTCCGGGAAATGCGTCACAGGCGTGTCAAATTTTTTCCTATGAATTGCTACATCATATCCGTCCGCAGNTTTTTGCATATCCACATCATAATATTCTTCCGNCGTATANCNCATCGGAATNATCGNGCCCTTCCACTGTTCTTTGGGAAGNGGAATAATGTTATCTGTTATCATGTTGAATTTCCTCCNTCCANGCCGTNATCTGTGNAAATAATTTNTCCATATCNATTTTGGCAAAATCTGTTGTGTCAACTTTNATCTGTCTGCCTTCAACAGAAAAAGTATCAAAGCCTCTTTGTTCTATNCCATATACATAATCTTCATAAGAAATGGANTTNACTTTTCTTTTCTCCGCANCACACTCTTTTTCCGGATAACAGTCATTNACCACATGTCCTCTGTGCCTGTCNGGACTGGTCTCCCGTTCCAGAAAACGCTGGTNGATNGCTTTGTAATCACCCGTCAGAGTAATTGTCAGTNCGGNATATTGATATTTNTCCAAAAGAGTCTTNANTCCANNTTCTGACNAATATTCAAAATTATTCTCTAAGATAAAAGGTTGTCCTGCTCTCATAAGCTGTCCCGCCNCATAGTACATAATTTCCATGCTGGCAATTCCAAGCTTTACTTTTTCCTCTCTCGACTGAAANCCNACATNNTCAAACAGCANTTCNTTNANTGNATCCTTTGAAATAACAGGCAGCTTCAATTTCTCTGCTATAGCTTCNGCCATNGTACTNTTTCCCGCTGCCGGAATNCCCGTNACTAATATGCAATACATCNCTCATGCNCCTTTCACATNAATCANTTCGCTATNTCATATATCCCAANNATATTATTAAAACAGCTATGAAACCCTAAACTCCTATATAAATGAGCAGAATCTCCGCANGCNCCAAGCGAGACNGATTGTACCNCCGCTTNAAAAAGNTCTTCCAACGCCTTNGAGCAAACTGNNGANGCTACTTTTCGGCGGCGATAATTTTCCAGCGTNGAAACAAATTCCAANGACGCTACATTTCCATTTNGGATAGTAGCNGCCGTAGNAACCGGTAATCCGTCTATTTCGCCTAAATATATACTCATTCTCTCGTTGTTAACCCAATTATAATAGTGCTCTGCATCGATCATATCCCAGCCATGCAATGCANTATTAACCACATCTATCCATACCTTAAATTCTTCCTTGGACTTAACCTTATGGCATGCTATATTATCGAATATCGGCATATATGGCTGAAAGTCACCTTTATTTAGCAGCATTGTGGGCTCTTCTCCCGAAGCTTCCACTGATAAATTCTGAAAACCATNATTCTCCAGGATTTCAATAATATTTTCCGGTGTNGAATCCGGNGTAATATGCCATAATTGCGGAACCTTTCCCTTGCGAATCTCTTCTATGAGAGNCTGCACTTCCNNTTCAGCCGTTTCTTTGTTCAAATGAATACCGAAAGCTAAAGANGGACCTTTTTCTCCTTCTTTTGGCATCATCCAGCAAACCGGNCCCTCATGGATATTAACGATTCCGGACTGCCCAAACATCCTNTAATATTGATAATAGTTCTGTATAANGATATTCTCTTCNTTCNCTGTTNCATCTTTTTTCATACTATCATCANGTTNGNTCATTCTAACATTTTCGTTCTCCATAAGTACCCCTTATCCTNTNGCTATNTNACTTTCATAATCTGATTGATTGCAGATGTCTNNCATAAAATAACANNCTGCAATGAACATATTCTANCATCGTTTTTATTTCGGGTAAATAGACGTAACCNATTTCATTTGNCAACAGAAANCATTANNATACATCACGCCATAACTCATCATTTATTTCACTGTTTCACGACANGATAAAACGACTCCACCACATACCGTTTTGGGACAAGATAAAAACTGTATGTAAGTTTATNCAAAAGCATTGACAAATAGAATACTTTAAAATATAATTTGCGTTATATAACANCAATAATAAAACAAGAAGGGAATAAAGAAATGCCNCCGAAAGCTAAAATTACAAAAGANATGNTTATTGACGCTGCGTTTGAGATTGCCCGTANAACAGGTGCNGAAAATATCAATGCAAGNANAGTNTCAGAAAAACTGAACTGTTCCACGCAGCCNGTCATGTACCATTTNNCAACNATTGAGGAATTGAAAANAGCAGNNTATNNAAAATCGGATCACTATCATTCGGAGTATCTGATGAACATCACGAATCCGCAGGAAAATGTTATGCTCGGAATTGGTTTGAATTATATCCGCTTTGCGATTGAAGAACCGNATTTGTTCCGTTTTATTTTCCAATCGGGTTTTGCNGTTGAAAACAGTCTGCTTGAAATGATTGATTCTGAAGAACTTACACCTATTATTTCTGTAATGCAGAAAGCCATGGATATGAGTANAGAGCAGACAAAAGAANTCTTTATAACNCTTGCCCTATTCGTTCACGGGTATGCGAGTATCATTACCAACAATTCATTGGAATATGATGAAGAACTCATAAAGATGCATTTGAAACGAGTGTACAAAGGTGCAATATTGGCCGCACAGGAGGAAATCCCTCCGAGGGAGGATTGAGATGAACAAATTATATGAGAAAAGCGAATTGAATTTTACGATTACCTGTATTGTGATTTATTGTGTCCTGCAATCCTTAGCATATCCGTTAAATGAATTGATCGGAATTGAGTACTCCGCAAGCGCCATTTTCTGTATCTTACAAACTGTTATCGTTTTTTGCTTTATTCAGAAAAACAGATTATTTGAATGTTACGGGCTTTGCAAATCTTCTGTACCCGCCGGCCGGTTTCTTTACTATGTTCCGTTGGTTATCCTAGCCTCCGGAAATCTTTGGAATGGAGTTTCGGCCAATTATTCATCGGCCGGTACCGTCTGCCGCATAGCCTGTATGCTTTGCGTCGGATTTTTAGAGGAAGTGATTTTTAGAGGCTTTCTTTTCAAGGCGCTTGCAAAGGACAATATTAAAACAGCAATCATTATTTCAAGCGTCACATTTGGTGCAGGGCATCTGGTGAATCTGGTAAACGGAAGCGGCATGGAACTTGCAGACAATCTATGCCAGGTTGTCTTTGCGATTGCAGTAGGTTTCCTGTTCGTAATGCTGTTTTATCGTGGCGGAAGTCTGCTGCCCTGCATCATTACCCACTCTGCGATCAACACTGCCAGTACCTTTGCCAATGGAACAGACATAACATTAGAAATGCATATGGTACATATTCTGATTCTGATTGTGATTACTGTCGCTTACACCTTAATCCTCATCAAGTCACTCCCGAAAAATCAGTGTGCGAATACGAATGACGAGGCGCAATGACGAGAGCAATGACGAGGATAAATGATTCTTGCATTCTGCTCTCAATGTGCTATAATAAGACATGAAGTTATACTAAGGTGTCAAAAAAACGCCACCTAAGTATAACTAAGTCATGTCTGGGAGAATGCGAAGAGCATGCATTCTCCGTGGGTTGTGAGAGTAATTTCGGGTGATAGATGCATAGAACTTGACACCCAATAATTGCCTTAGCAAATCCTGCTAAGGCAACAATCGTGAGTAATGCTTAAATCAAAATAAATTTCATGGGGATATAGCTCAGTTGGGAGAGCGATACGTTCGCAACGTATAGGTCACGAGTTCGAGTCTCGCTATCTCCATTTTGACGGTGTCGGAAAGCCTTGATTTTAGTGGGTTTCTGGCACTTCATTTTTTAGTTCATCCGTTGGTGCTTCCCTTTTATCTTACAGCAGCATAATGTGACCACATACGAGCAACCTTTATTGTTCCTTCATATTCTACTCCATCAAAGACAACCGGTTCATTATATACCTGATAAACCAATCTATGCTGTATATTAATCCTTCTGGAATAATAGCCGCTTAGGTTTCCCACTAACCCCTCATATGGCGGTGGATTTTGGAAAGGATTTTCTGCTATAATATTTAACAAATTTTTCGCTTTTGAATCAAGTCCTGCCCCTTTTAACAGCTTTTTATCTCTGTCTGCCTGCTTACTAAATCTGATTATATACATTTACCACTCCTCATCCGGATCATATACGGAACACTCTTCCAGCGGCTCTTTTCCTGCTTCAATAATACTTTCTGCCATACCTGGTATAGAATTCAAATATAATGTTTCCTGAATAGCATTCCAATCGTCCTCTGATATGAGAACACCATTTTTCCCACGATTGTTCGTGATTGTAATAGGCTGGCTAC
Organism: Lachnospiraceae bacterium; assembly: GCA_014804355.1. Lineage (GTDB taxonomy): Bacteria > Bacillota > Clostridia > Lachnospirales > Lachnospiraceae > UBA3282. Next base: position 12,520 of record JAAUZY010000036.1, on the reverse strand, counting down.
TATTATTAACATCAGATAGTATTTGATATATATTTTCTCTTGCCTTTGTTACGCTGATTGCAGTCATGGCGTCATCTCCCTTCCGTTACATTATACCGTACGTTTTTGCGTACGTCAACACTGTTTCAAAATAGATTATTCCACTGAGGGCAATCGGAAATTCAATTCCGATCACCTTCTTATACAAATCTCTGCTCTGAAAAACCATCATGATTACCACGTAATCAAACCGGAATCGCTGTAACTATTGATTTACTGGATTTCCGGCACTTCATTTAACTCCAAAAGCCAGCCCACTAATCAGGACTGGCTTTATTTATTCAAATATATTTACGTGATCCACCAGTTGCTCATTTATTACTTGAATATCCCCTTTAAAGTACCGGCAGCTTTAGACACACTATCCATAGTCAGTTTTGCCTTTACACCATCAACAATTTTCATAACAACATCATCCGGCAGATCAATGCCGATTACTTTCTCTATTACCTTTACCGGCTCCTTTTCAAACTGTTCTTTAATATTCGGATTCTTGGTAACCTCCTCCACGATCTTATCAATCTGTCCTTTAATATCCACCACTTATTCCTCCATAATCTATGTATCTTTATACTGAACAAAACACCTCCGGATGATTCATCCGTCAGTGCTTTGTTCTTATCTCACATGTCACGATTATTCTGTTTTTTGTCTTTCCTGCCGTCTTTTACTACTTCACAATTCTCTTTACAGGAATCTCCTTCAGAAGCGCAGCCTTTCCAACGTTACCTTCCACCTTAATCTTTCCCGCTAAAAACGCCTTGACTACATCCAGTTTCCCTGCCGCAATCTCCTCAAGGACTGCTGCCTTCGTGATCACAAGAGCATCACGGTCATAATATTCGTAAGGCTGCACGCTAACCTTTCCTTCTGCTACTTCCAGATAAAATGCTCCAGCTGCCTCACCTTCCACATTAAACTGGATCGCCAGATGCTCCTTCACCTTGGATGCATCCGCATCCTTGTATGCTTCCTGCACCTTTTTTACTAACTCTTCATAGGTCATTTCAAATTCCTCCCTATCTTACTTAATCTGGTATACCTGCCTTTTATAGTATAACACAATACAGGTATTTCTAAAACATTCTCCTGTGCTTCAAATAACCTTTTTCAGGCAGTCCACTTTTCTGCGCTGTTTTACACTGAAATACATAATAACATTTCAGTCACATATACTATTCCGGAGGTAATTTCTATGAAATATTTAAAACGTTATACAATTATCGGAATCATATTTGTCCTGATTACAGGAACACTTGCCCACTTTCTATATGATTGGAGCGGAAAAAACTATATTGTAGGACTTTTTACGCCGATTAATGAGTCTATATGGGAACATATGAAACTGTTATTTTTCCCAATGCTGATATACTCACTAATCATTATATTCCAATTCAAAGGAACCTACTCGTGCATTAGTTCTTCTTTATGCTTTGGGATTTTAACCGGAACATTACTGATTCCGTTATTCTACTATGGCTATACATCTATTTTGGGCAAGGATGTTTTTATCTTAGATTTTGCTATATTTATTTTGAGTATCATAATTGCATTCTGGCTTTCCTACAAACTTACATTGTATTACAGATTGGAACCTTATACATTTTTATTATGTTGCTCAGTATGCGTTCTATTCATCTGCTTTATATTGTTTACCTATCATCCTCCGAAGGCCCGAATCTTTGAAGATCCGACTGTTACGCAGACAACTGCTGTCTCCATTTATTTTACTCATTCCGGCACCCCAATATTTCCTTCGCTTCCTTACACCACGCCAAATAAGCCTCATACGTTCTGATTCCGAACTCCACGGTAAGCAGATAATACTTATGAGTTTCATCCATATCCAGAACATTTTTCAGAGTCTTCTCCGCTCCCAGAAGATACGGCAGCTCTTTTTCGATTTTCTCCTGAAAAGCATTGATATGGTTTATTGCCTGCCCTTCCCCGCCATCTCTTCCGAAAAATAATTTCAGCAGCGTCTCATATCGAAGTTCATCTTTTTCCACCGGAAGCGCGAGCCATGCCTTTAGGTATGCTCTCCCCTCCTCCGTAATGGAATAGATCAGCTTGTTTCTCCCATTCTCCGCACCGTCCCGTTTGGTGGCCAGCCCGCGTTCCACCAAGTCGCCCAGCGCCGGATAAATACTTCCGTAGCTTGCTCCCCAGAAATACTTCAGAGCTGTATCCATTCTTTTTTTGATTTCGTAGCCGGTCAAATCCTCGTGACTGAGCAGCCCCAAAATTACACAGTCGATTTTCTTTTCCGTAGCCATGATATTCTTCCCCTTTATCCATGATCTGATAACCGCTCAGTCTGGCAAAATTTTGTATACAATTTGCATGTGGAGCCCATTCATTAAGACCAAATACTATGATCACTTCGTCTGTGTTGGTTTGTTTTCCTTCGCTAAGGAATAACCAAGCACCCCTTTCAAACAGCCGTCTACGCACGCCCCGCACTGTATACATTCCATACTTCTAACATGCCCTTCCGCTACAGCGGCGGTCACTTTAACTCCCATCGGACACTCCCAGTCACACTTCCCACAGGAAATGCATGCGCTCTGATTTTTTACTTTTATATGTAATCCCGGCAGATGAAGCACTCTCCGCAGCTTCGTTCCAAGCACCATGAAAGGCGCCATCCAGCAAAAATAATGGCAGAATACTCTTTTCCCAAACAAGACTGCCGGTACAAAGACCAACAGGATGATACCATAGTATATAATATAGCTCTGCACATTTGTAACCGAGATTCCACCTTCTGTCTCAAAGAAAAAATCAACGGCGGTAATTTCATCCCCCAAAATATAGCAAACGATCACAATCACGATCCATACTGTCCATATGACATATTTGATCCGGTTCTTCCACCCCTGCTTCGGGTAGTTATCATTCACCGCGAATGCACATTCCTGCAATCCTCCCGCCGGACACAGATAACCGCAGAACAGTCGCCCGAAAGGAATCGCCAGCAAAAACATCAGCATAAATACGATAAAGCTCCCGTTGATGATTCCGTTCAACGCTCCATTGATGATCAGTGCCGGGCTGAAATAATACAGAGTTACCGGAAACAGTAACAAAGATATAATCAGCAGTAGTTTTCTTAAATTCTGTCTTTTCATTAATTTATCCGCCTTTCAATATATCAGATCGATACATATACTATATATCAGTCTGATATATTATGCAAGCAGATTTTATTACTACTTTACTTATTGAACTCCAATGCTTCCTCCAAAAACCTCACCAGCCGCTCCCGATACTCCCCAACCATCACATTTTCTTCTGTCGTATCGTACTTGTTATTCCCTTCTTCCACAAAGTAAGTCAATGTGTTCCGGTTTAGACTGATCGAATCAAGCGGCCATCCGGGATGTCTGCATTCGGACGGCCGATCAATCATATAAAAAGCACTTGCCTTATTCGTCTCACCATTCTCCATATAGGAAGAAATCTTACCATGATTATAAACGGCGATTCCGTCCAGATAATAGGCCAGCACCTTCCCACCCAGTGATTTGATCAGCTTCGCATAATACGCAATCATCTCCTCATCATCTAACCGCTCACAGCCGCCGGGTGTTCTGATATTAAGTCCCGGCTGCCTGTCGTCTTCCATCAGCAGATCGTCGAAATACAGTCCGGAGTCATTACAAATAACCCGGTCAAAATACTGTCCGTAAAATCTCGCCTTGATAACAGCATTTTCTTCCGGTGTTGTTCCCATTTCTTCCGGCTCGGCTTCTATCCCTAAATCTTTTAATGTATAAAACTCCACATCATGTCCGCTGAGCAACTCCTCAAACCGCTTCACCTTGGAAGGATTCGTCGTTCCGATCAGTACTTTCATTTTTCGCTACTCTCCGTAATTTCTAATGTTTTATGCATTTTATCAGATATATGACTGATTGTACTGTAAAGTATTAAAATTTTCAATCTTTGAACGCAAAGGGACCGGCTCCCAAAAGAGTCGGCCCCGTATAATAACGGGATTTATCTCCCCGACACCTGATAACGCCTGTAAATCCTAAGTCCGCCCACTGCCACCGCAGTGCCGCAGAGCACATAAAGAATCGGAACAATCTGCCATACTGTAAAACAATGCCCGCCGACCACAACAAGCCGTTGACTGAACACCCCGCTGCAAGATAGGAAACTCATGGGCAAACTCTGCCAAATCTGTGCCGCAATTCTGTATTGGCTCGGAATCCTGATCATCTGCCCGGCTATAATAACTCCCGTGGAGAGCGCCAGCGTTGCAATGCTGCCTCGTAACAGCTCCGATCCCACCATGACAAGCACACTCATAAAAACCGCCGTCAACAGGAAAATACCGTAGGCAATGATACATGCCTGTCCGATGCTTAACGGATACGAATAGTCGTCCAGACTACGATACATCTGTACCGCTGTCCGGAATCCTTCAGCCCCATAGATTACCAACGCCGCTGTTACCGCGACAACTCCCATCACCGCCGCACAAATGAATGACACACTGATTCCCGCCGATAATTTAGCCCAATATACCATATATTTCCCTTTTGCGCTGGACAGAATCATCTGGTCCGTTCTTCGCACATGTTCGTCGGGAAACACTCCCGACAGACAAACCGCTGTAAGTAACAGCATCAATATGCCAACAGTCTCAAAATCTTTTATTATAACACCATATCCATCATGATAGAAGTAAGTGAAAGGCTTTTCAATCTGCGCCTCCTTTTCCTGCCAGAACTCCTTTTCCGTTTCTGACAAAAACAATGATGTCCACGTCTCCTCCTGCCAGCTTGCCCGTGCGTCATAAAGATCCTTTTCATCTGCATTCCAACCGTCATACAACGGATTACTCCTCCTCCAATCCCATATTAAATTAAAAATTTCGCTATACGGGCGTGCATATTTCTGATATTCCTCCGTCACACTATATCGCCCTTCCGTAATCGGGATTTTGCCGTACGCCTCCATCACTTCCTCCAGCAGTTCCTGCCCTACTACCCTGCCGGACAATGCTCTGCTATATGCACTGTCCACTTGAAACATATGATAATGGGTATCAACAACTTCGCCATCCACATAATAATTTCCCGATAGGTTCGCCGCCTTTGCAATGGCAATACAGCCAATGCAAACAAGTAAGGCAATCCATACCAGCTTTCGGTTAAGAATCTTTTTCAGCTCATATTGATACAACGTCATAAATATTTTCATATTCTGATACTCCTCTCTGCATATGCTCTTAATCTTTCATATCTTCTCCGCCGTCTGCCGTAATTGCTGCAGGCAAACTTCCCTCCGCATATCATCCTGTTCCATCAGCCGGAGCACCCATACGCATCAGGCATTCTGTTGTAAATAAAATTGCTCCAAATCACCCTTCCTGCCATCCCACTTTCCGTGATAAATCAACTGTCCCTCTCTCATCATAAGTATTTCGTCTGCAATATGTTCGATATCCGAAACGATATGCGTAGACAATAGTACAATGCTTTCTTTGCCGAGACTTTCGATCAGTTCCCTAAAACGCACCCGCTCCTTCGGGTCCAATCCGGCAGTCGGCTCATCCAGAACGAGCAGCTTCGGCTCATTGAGGAGCGCCTGTGCAATCCCCAGCCTCTGTTTCATACCTCCCGAAAAAGTCTTCACTTTCTTATGCCTCACATCCTGCAAAGACACCAATTCCAAAAGTTCCTCCGCCTTCCTCTTCGCCTGTGCCTTGGGAATCCCTTTTAATGCAGCCAGATACAGCAGAAAGTCCACTGCACTAAATTCCGGATAGTATCCAAAATCCTGTGGAAGATATCCGAGAACCGCGCGGTACGCCTCTTCGCTCACATCAATGCCGTCATATGAGATCGTCCCGCCAGTGGGCTTTAAAATACCGCAAATCATCCGTATAAGCGTCGTTTTACCCGCCCCGTTGGCGCCCAGCAGTCCGTATACACCTTTTTCGAGATTCACCGATATCCGGTCTACTGCAATGAGATTTTTATACTGCTTTGACACACGGTCTATCAGAAGTTTCATATCATTTCCTCCGTTTCTGCTACGATGTTTCTATACTGCCTGATGACGCCGCCGCTAAGTAACAGCATAATACAGCCCCACCATATGGGATCATATCCCCGATAAATCCTCGTAAGCATATCCCTAGAAAGGAATACAAAAGAGCCGATCGCGACGGCAATACCCGTACAGAAATACATTGCCTCCCGTCCCCTGAATCTGCGCACAATACACAACCCGATCAGTGCAGTCAGCAAATACGGTACTAAAATGCACACGCCCGTCTCAAACGGCTCTCCCTCTCCCTTCCAAATCCCCACTGCCAACATCAGACACAGGAGCAGTGCATTCCCTCCTCCAAGAATCCACAGTCTGGCAAACAAAACGCTCCTTAATGAAAAACGTGTAACCATCTCAAACTCCGCCATCTCGTAATTCTCCGATCTACCGCACTCCGAGATGACAGTGACCGCCATAAGCGGCGTGAGCGCTGAGATCATCCACACAAGATTTCTGTAAGCCACAACAATTCCGAATACAGAAACCATAAATCCTACGGCCGAAATCCCCCAGATCCATTTGCGGATATAACATACCTGCGAAAAAAGAAATTCCCCGATATGCATCCGCGGCCGATTCCATTTCTGCAAAAACTCCTTTTTATGCTGTGGAGGCGGTGCCTCGTATATGTTTCTTAGCTGTGCTTTCAACTCCCGTTTCATCTAAATCCCTCCCTTTCCAAAATATCTTTAAACTTCTTCTGCACGGCAGCCAGTCTTCGGTGTACCGCAAATCTGGATATTCCAAGCATTCGTCCGATGGCGGAAACCGGCACTTCGTTGACATGGCGGAGCAGAAGAAGTTCCTGCTCGTCTTCCTGAAGTTCAGCCAATGCTGCCCTGACCGCAAGAGATATAATAATCTGATCCTCCTGATTGCCTTCATACATACAGTTTTCTCGTATATAATTTGCTCTTATGGAATTGCATCTCATAGAATGTTCCCGTATCAAATCATCTTGCGCACCATTTTCTTTCCTCAAATCGCTTCGCACAAAATTTACGCACACATATTCCAACATTCTCTCCCCTGTGCGCTTTCGATACTCGTCAATACAGAGATTCCTTGCAATCGTATACAGACATTTCAGTGCTTCCCTGCCCGTAACATGATCGTATCTTTGAAAATAACGGAGGAAGGTTTCCTGTGTAATGTCCTCGGCTATCTGCCGGTTATGCAGTTTGAAATAGCAATAGCGATAGATTTTATCATATTGTTCTTCCACATCTAAGGACATACCGTAAACCTCCTCTCATAATGTTTAACGGATCAAGCGTGGGAAATGTGCGGCGAAATCATAAAAATTTGAACTTCATAGGGTTGAGAGATTTGCTCGCTTACGCTTCACAAACTCGTGGCTACCCGAGGAATTTCCTGTAGCATAAAAAAGCTGCCCACATGGACAGCCTTCTTACAATATTACACTTTTAGAAAAAATCAATCCTCACCCAACACTACATCTTTTCCTGTCGTAAGGTCATATAGTAATTTCTATGAATCCACTAAAATATTCTGTAAAGTTTCCATCAACTTCGGAATATCAATCGGCTTTGCCACATGGTCATTCATGCCTGCGTCAAAAGCTCGCTGCCGGTCTTCCTCAAAAGCATTGGCAGTCATTGCCACGATCGGGATATTTGCCTTGGCAGGGTCACTCAGCGCACGGATCGTCCGAGAAGCCTCGTAGCCGTCCATCACCGGCATTTGAATATCCATCAGAATCAAATCATAGGTGCCTGCCTGCGCCGTCTTCATCTTCTCGACAGCCTCTGTTCCGTCATCCGCCGTATCAATAATCAGGCCGACTTCCTCCAGAACCGTTTTGGCAATTTCCTGGTTCAGCTCATTGTCTTCTACCAAGAGGATCTTTTTACCGGAAAGAAACTGTCCGGGCATATCCTCTTCCTCAATTTCCTCCGTCTCCCTGTACTGTGCCGTCAGAATCTCCTTAAGCTCTGACAGGAACAGCGGCTTGGAGCAGAACTCCGTAACACCTGCCTCTTTTGCTTCCGCCTCAATATCGGCCCAGTCATACGCCGTAAGGATAATAATGATTGCTTCATCCCCAATGATTCTGCGCAGCCGTCTGGCCGTCTCGACACCGTTAAGGTCTGGAATCAGCCAGTCGATTAGAATTACGCTGAAAGGGTCATTTTGCTCCAAAGCAAATTCCGCCCGGATGACAGCCTCCTCTCCCCGCGTTGTCCAATCAGCCCGCATACCAATGGATGAAAGCATCTTGCTTACGCTGGTACAGGTAAGCGCATCGTCATCCACGACCAGCGCACGAAGATCTTTAAGCTGTTCCAAATATTCCATATCATCGCTGTCACCTTTGACACGGAACCGGAAGGAAACCACAAACTCTGAGCCCTTCCCTTCCTCACTGGTTACATTAATCGTTCCATCCATCAAGTCAACAATATTTTTAGTAATGGCAAGTCCCAATCCCGTCCCTTGAATACCGCTGACAGTAGAAGTCTGTTCCCGCTCGAAGGGTTCAAACAGGTGTGCCAGAAATTCTTTGCTCATACCGATACCGGTATCCTTAATCCGGAACTGATACGCTGCGTATCCTTCTGGCGCGTCATCTGTCTGAATAATGCGGACGCTGACGCTTCCGCCGGGTTTCGTGTATTTCATGGAGTTGCCGAGGATATTCAGCAACACCTGATTCAGGCGAAGTCTGTCACAGATAATCGTCTCGTTTGTAACATCCAGCGTATCCATATAGAATGAGAGCTGCTTTGCTTTGACATCCGATTGCACGATGGTTTTCAGGTCATGCAGGATATCCGGGAGGCTCGTCTCATTCTCTTCAATCTTGACCTTTCCGCTCTCAATGCGGCTCATATCCAGTATATCATTAATCAGGCTCAACAGATGTTTGCCGGATGTGAGAATTTTTCCTAGATAACTTTTTACCTGCTCCTGATTTTCAATGTGGGTGACCGCCAATGATGTAAAACCGATAATCGCATTCATTGGTGTCCGAATATCATGTGACATATTGTTCAGGAACGTAGTCTTTGCGATATTCGCATGCTGTGCTTCCGCAAGAGCTTCCTCTAAAATTGCATTCTGTTCCTGCTCCTTGCGGACAATCTCATCGATATTCCGGAATCCGGCAAGGAAAAAGTCATCTCTGTTCCCGCCGCTACCGTCCTCCGTCAAGTATGGCAAACAGGTAAACTGGTAAATATGTATTGCATCGCCGCTAAGCACCCGGTAGGTTCCGGAATATTCCGCGTCGGAATTCAATTTATCCACAATTTGCTCCAGTGCAAGAGCCTCTGTCATATACTGCCTGTCTTCGGAAAAAACACAGTCATCGATATAGCGGTGAAGAATCTCGGCATAGGAAAATTCTTTATGACCATCCTGTTCCAATCCGGCAGCGTCAGAGCCGGTCATTTTTATAATCCTGGCAGCCCCGCTCCGGGCATTAACCGCATAGACATCCAGATAGTCACGGCTCAGGGTGTTGACAATAGCAAGCTGCGCTTCCAGTTCCCTATTCGCGCGTTCGGTGGTATCAAGGATTTTTTGTTTCCACCGCGCACGCAGCCAAAGAGTTATCATTACAGCAGCGCCCGCTGCAAACAACAGCACCGCCAGAGCCATTACCCCCGGATGCGCCCGCATATACTGACCCAGTGTCACATTCACGGGCGCGTTCGCGGTATACTTTGTGATGATGTTGTTCATGGAATCATTCGGCATCTCGTGGATGCATTTGTTCAGTATGGTGATCAGCTCATGGTCGCAACTGTTTCTGACATACATTTTGAAGTCAAAGCTCATGGAATCAACTATACTGAATTGCAGCGAATCCGTAGGATCGCTGTTAACAAATGACTGCGCCGTATAGGTATAAACATACGTGGCATCTGCATCTCCGGCAAGAACAGCTTCCAAAGCGCTTTCCCTGTTTGGATAGCTCAGAACCTTAGCATCTCCTATCAAGTCTTTCTCAATGGGCATGTCGCCCTGCACATCCGCTACGGCCACCGTGGAAATCTTACCGCTGAAATCTTTTCTGGTCACCCGCGCCATACCTGTACTCATATAGGCATTGGTATAAAATCCATTGCTTTGATGGTTCTCCGCTTTCCCTTGGAACTGCCGCCAGTCAATGACTACATCCACACTATTGTTATGTGCAAGATTGTAGTAATCCGCCCGATCCTCCGGAACCACGATTTCATAAGGCAATCCGGCCAGATCCATGAGTCCTGCAAAATATTCCGGCAAAATTCCCTTTAACTCACCGTTCTCCACATAGGAATAGGGCTTTCTGTCACCCATGGAAGTAACGGTAATCTTTTTCTTTCCGGAAACAACATCCTGAATATAGGCAAGCTCCCTGTCGTTAAACGAAAAACCGGAGGCGATAGTATTTCCATAATATTCATAAAACAGGATATTTGACCAATCCCCCTCATTGATATTCATCTGGTCAATGGCATAATTGATTTCGGCAAGCAGATCCCTATCGTCTTTTCTGACAATAGCGTAGAAATAATCCGTTTCAATCACGTCCAGCGTTTTTTCATGTTCCGCCCTTCGCAGATTACTGGAGAGAATAGCGTCAATCTCACCGCTTTGCAGAGCCTCCGTAAGCTGACCGGCATCCGCATACTCCACTGCCTCATAAGAAAAGCCGTTCCCCTCTGCGAATTCAGCGAGGCTCTGATTCTGGCTGCTTCCGGGCACAACGCCCACTTTCATACCGTCATAGGTGGCATAATTGCCGGAGAGCAGACTGGTGTTATAAGCCCGGATGGACAGAATCGTACTGTTTCTTCCGATTGGAAGTGAGAAAGCGTATTTTTCCTGCCGCTCCGGCGTTTTTCTCGCAGACGTCACCACATCAATCTCACCGTTATCCAGCATATCGAGCATATCTTCCCAAGACTTGTCATATCCGCTGAATACAAAGTTCAGGTGTGAATATTGGGAAACAAGGTTCAAAAATTCCACCCCGTATCCCGTAAGATCGCCATCCTCATCTTCCATGTGATAACCGTCAAAATAAAAAACGCCCGCTCTCACAGTCCTGTTATTCCCCTGCTCTGTCGCATTTACCACAAAGCTCGGTAAAAGGAGCAAAAAGCATACCAATAAGGTAATTATTCGTTTTCTGTTCCGTGCATTTATCTTCAACATTATTAGTCTTTCTTTCCTTCCGCTTCTATCTTTTTGTTCACTATCCTTTTATCAATAAAATATCCGATTTCACAGACTGCCGCTGTTTCAAACGATAAACTGTTTTTATAATAAAAAGAGTGACAAAAGAAAATACCTTACGGAAAACAGTATATACCAATTATGCAAAATATACAAGGAATTGATTGCTATGGCAGCTGCATACAAGCAGCAGACAATTGCCTCAATTATATATGCAACATAATAAACTCCTGCAGCTTCTGCAAATTAGCTGCTAATTTGGGAATGCCGTTTGCAATTGTAAGCATTTGTGTAAGCAAAGACAAACAACTTTTCAATCTGCTATCTCTCGGCTCGGGCTTCGTCAATTCCTCTTTTGCCATCTCTACAGCATCTGTTATCTGATCGGCATCTTCTTGTCGCAAACCAGCTATATTATCCTTTATTCCTTTAATAATATCATCTAATTCATTTACATAGCCTCCGTTGTTTTGAACAGCATTTATGACAGCATTCTCGTTTGCAATATTAACCTGCCTGCCATTTATATTCCATACGATATTTTTATCTAATTCCATATTCATTTTACCTTTCTTAATATTATTCACAACTTTTTTCATCTAACAGCATTGCCATCCATTATTAATGTTATGGATTTTTAACTCTATTTTTCTTTGTTTGCATTCGCGTTTATTGTTCCATTATCGTTTGCTACATTCAGTTGCTCAACATTCCTTACATTAATTATTGTATTTGACATTCCTCCTTTGTTTTTACTAGAATTTTTTCTGTCTGCAACGTTTACCTTTCTATCCTGCAGTATATATTTCAGCAATTTATCGCTCTCCTGCAAATTAGCTTTTACATCTTTTTCAACCGCAAAATATGTGAAATGACGAAGCTTCAATGATATACTTTGCATTCTTCTCAATTCTTTTGCGGCATTTCCTTCTAAATTAATAATAATTTCCTTATGCCTTTCCCTATAGGCATTAATTCTTTTGTCTAAATCATCAAAAACCTCATCCCTGCATTCCGGTTCATATAAATCTTCCCATATGATTATAGGTAATATTTTCTTATTCCTCCTTGTGTTTTTATAATTTTCCGGTAGTATGTCTAATAAATCCAATTCCTGTAGAAAATTCTTTGAAACTATTACAGCTACATAATCATACTTATTTATAATATTCCACTTTTTTCCATAAGGCATTTCCGCCTCAGCTAAACCTTTCGTTAGAGT
>JAAUZY010000035.1 GCA_014804355.1 Lachnospiraceae bacterium | reverse complement strand
TCAGAACCGGATTTGTTTTCAATGCTTCTTATGCCGGAATCAATCAGATACTTGCTTTAGCCGGATATGAGGAGTTTGCGATTAAATATGAATTGTGTGAAATTATTCTTTGTGATGTGAATGAAAAGCTCGGCCGGTACGGGTTTACGGTGATGGATGGTCCATTTTTTTCCATTATGCCTTTTGGTAAAACAGGATTACATTCGTTGACATCGGTCACATTCACCCCTCATACCACGAGTTATGAACAGCTGCCCGCATTTGCCTGTCAGACACAAAGTGGCGGATACTGTTCGATGAAACGTCTGGGAAATTGTAATATTTGTCCGGCGAAGCCGGATACGGCGTTTCCTTATATGGCAAATTTGGCAAGGAAGTATTTGAAGGAAGAGTATGGGTTTAAATATAAAAGTTCTTTGTACTCAATGAAGCCGATTCTCATGTCATCTGAAATTGATGATTCAAGGCCGACTGTCATTAGAACATATTCTGAAAATCCCACTTTTGTCAGCGTGTTATCGGGCAAGGTAAATACCGTATATGACTTAGACGAGGTGCTATGTAATGACGACTAAAGAAAAGAATTTCATATCTGTTGTGATATATATACATAACGCAGAGGAACGCATAGCAACATTCCTTGAAGTCATGATATCGGTCATGGAGAAGCATTTTGAACATTCAGAGATTATCTGTGTGAATGATTATTCGGATGATGACAGTGTGCATGTCATCAAAAAAACTGCACAAAAAGCAAAGACTGCAAGTATTACCATCTTGAGTATGAGTTATTTTCATGGACTAGAGGCGGCGATGAATGCAGGAGTTGATTTGTCTATTGGTGATTTTGTTTTCGAGTTTGATAATACTGTGCTTGATTTTGAACACGATATGATTATGGAGATCTATAGCAGAGCTTTGCAGGGGTATGATATTGTAAGCGCGGTACCTGACAGAAAAGAGAAATTTACCTCCAGTTTGTTCTATCGGGTTTTTGATTATTTTACCGATCTTTCTTACAAAATGAGTACGGAAAGTTTCAGAGTATTGAGTCGTAGAGTTATTAATCGGATCAATTCTATGAACAAGATGATTCCGTACCGAAAAGCAGTATATGCAAACTGCGGGCTTAAGACTGATCGGATCGAATATAAAGTCAGGAATGATATGCATGGAAAAACAGACGCACGCGAAAAGAAATACCGCGCCGGTCTGGCAGTGGACTCACTGATTCTTTTTACGGAGGTTGGCTACAGGTTTTCCAAAGTAATGACAGTGCTCATGATGTGTATGTCTATTTTTATGATTGTTTATTCGATTGTTATTTATACATCTTTTCATCCGGTGGCAGGATGGACGACAACCATACTTGTTCTGTCTGTTGCCTTTTTCGGTTTATTTGGTGTGTTAACGATTATCATTAAGTATCTTCAGTTGTTGGTTGACCTTGTATTTAAGAGAAAACATTACAGTTTTGAGAGCATAGAAAAATTGACATAGAGTAGTTGGAAAGATTGGGGTTGACATGAAGGCATTAGTTGGTTATACGGGATTTGTTGGAAGTAATCTCTATGAGTCAGGAGATATAAATGCGGCATATAATTCAAAGAATATAGAAGAAGCATACGGAACGGAACCGGATCTTCTGATATATGCAGGAATAAGAGCAGAGAAGTACCTTGCGAACAATGCGCCTGAAAAGGATATGGAGCTTATTAAGCAGGCAGAAGAAAATATAGCCAAAATAAACCCCAGGAAACTGGTACTTATATCGACAATTGATGTTTTTAAGATACCTAAGAATGTAGATGAGAATTCTGTTGTGGACACGAAAGATCTGCATGCATATGGATATAATCGTTATCGGTTGGAAGCATGGGTGCGGGAGAAATATCAGGACGCACTGATCGTCAGACTTCCGGGACTTTTCGGGAAAAATATAAAAAAGAATTTTATTTATGACTATATTAATGTAATTCCACTTATGTTAAAGGAAGCTAAGTTTGAGGAACTTGCGGCACGGGAGGCAGAACTCAGAAGGTTTTATCAGCTTCAGGCAAATGGATTTTATAAAGTAAATGTGCCTGATAAGGATAGGAAGGAATTAAAAGATATATTTTGCAAACTTGGCTTTTCGGCGCTTAATTTTACGGATAGCAGGAGTATTTATCAGTTTTATAATCTTGCAAATTTGTGGCAGGATATGCAGATTGCTCTTGAGGCGGGAATTACGCTTTGGCATCCGGCAACTGAACCTGTGTCTGCGGCAGAAATATACAAATATCTGACAGGGGAAACGTTTACGAATGAACTAGCGGGAATTCCGGCGGATTATGATTACAAGACAATTCATGCGGCTTTATTTCAAGGTAAGAATGGGTATCTTTATACCAGAGATCAGGTGTTAAAAGATATCAAAGAATTTGTTGAGCGGGAGGCAGTTTGTTGAAATTATCAATATCAAATATAGGGTGGAGTATAGAACGGGATGAAGCAGTTTACTCCCTGATGAAAGAGTATGGATTTACAGGATTAGAAATTGCGCCGACAAGAATTTTTCCGGAGAAACCGTACGAATTGCTTCCTGAAGCGGCAGCATGGAGTTCTGTATTAATGGCAAAATATGGTTTTTCTGTGTCATCCATGCAATCTATCTGGTTTGGCAGGCAGGAGCAGCTATTCGGAACAGATGATGAAAGGAAAACGTTGCTGAATTATACAAAGAAAGCAGTTGATTTTGCGGCGTCTGTCGGTTGTAAAAATATGGTTTTTGGCTGTCCACGCAACAGAGCCGTTCCGAAAGGAACAGATTCGGATCTGGCGATCGATTTTTTTAGGGAGATAGGGAACTATGCGGCTCAGAATGGTACGATTATAGGAATGGAAGCGAATCCCGAAATTTATCATACCAATTATATTAATGATACTTCGTCTGCATTAGAGCTGGTAAAAAGAGTGAATTCAAAAGGGTTTAGATTAAATCTGGATGTTGGAGCCATGGTTCATAATCATGAAGACATAGCAGGTCTTGAGGACAATGTTCGGCTGATTAGCCATGTACATATCAGTGAACCGGAGCTTAAGGAGATAGAACCAAGAAGACTTCATCTGGATTTGAAGAAACTTCTTTTAGACGAATCCTATAGAGGATATGTGTCTATTGAGATGGGAAAGACGGATGATCTTTCTGTTATAGAAGAAAAGATGAAGTATGTCAGGAGTGTATTTCAATGATATACGAAAAGCAGGCAGGAGTGCCACGATTTGAATGTAACGAATACCACGAGAAGACAAAGGACTATGTTATTCTGATCCCGATCATTAATGAAGGTGATCGAATCATAAAGGAGCTGAAAAGAGCTTTCAAATACGGAGTGGCAAATTATGCGGATATCGTAATTTGTGATGGTGGGTCTACGGATGGGTGTACGGCAGAATCAAAACTCAAGAAACTAAAAGTAAATGCGTTGTTGATAAAGCGGGATATCGGAAAGCAGGGCGCACAGCTTAGGATGGGTATATGGTGGGCGCTCAGGCGTGGATATCAGGGAGTAATCACAATTGATGGAAATAACAAGGATAGTATTGAAGATGTGCCACGATTTATTGATAAACTGAAAATGGGATATGATTATGTACAAGGCTCCAGATTTATTGAAGGAGGAAGAGCAATTCGTACACCATTTATTCGAACTGTTTCCGTGAGATTTATTCATGCGCCGATTATTTCGCTGACAGCGCATCATAAATTTACGGATACTACAAATGCGTATAGGGCATATTCTGCGGAGTATTTGCAGGATAATCGAGTGCAGCCGCTCAGAGATATTTTTATGACGTATGAACTGCTGGCGTATTTATCGGTACGCGCAACACAGATTGGGAGAAAGGCGTGTGAGATTCCGGTAACAAGATCTTATCCTAAGAGCGGAAAGGTGCCGACGAAGATCAGTTTCCTAATAGGAAACAGCCGGTTGATGAAAATATTGCTTTGTAATGCTGCAGGAATGTATGCTCCGAAAGAAGAGAACTGATAAAGTTTCTGCGTTTTCTGTGCACAGAATTTGTATCCTTTTTAAAAAGATCGTTATTATGTGAATGGCGATCTTTTTTTTGGCGCAGATTTTTCTCATTAGATTATACTATTTTATTTTGGTAAAGTATGTTAAAATATCTAAAACTAAAAAAATTTATAATAATATTATTGTCGGAATTGGTCATGAAATTTTATAAAAAACTTTATATCGGGGATACTATCAAGAATCCCGATAAAATAAAAAGAAAACTGAAAAAATATGCTAAACTCACAAATATCTATGTGATCGCATATATGGAGAAGGACAGAAGAATCGAGATATTCCACAGTATTATGCTGCAGCAGCCTTATTATAAAGATAATCCGCCGTATGTTATAGGAATCGCAGGCAGTAAAGAAGAGGCGAATAATCTGATCTGTCGCATCACGGAAGAAGCTGTCAGGCAGACGGAAACGGCAGATTTGATTGCGTATCTGTTCGGTGAACCGCGCGTTCGTAATTGAGCTATATAGTATAAAAAGGCACGTCCGCGGATGCTTTATAATATTCGAAATCGGAAAAGGAAGCATTTACAAATCATATGCTACATATTATTTTACTTATTTTAAAAATCATAGGGATTGTCCTGCTGTGTATTTTGGGATTTCTGCTTCTTGTCATTCTCTGCACGCTCTTTGTACCGGTGCGGTATCGAATCGAAGTATGCAGGGAAGAGGGGGAAGGAAAACCACCGTTTACGGCTTATGTCAAGATTACATGGCTGTTGCATCTGGTGAATATCCTTGTACGTTATCCTGCAGAAGTGATCGTGCGGGTGAGAATCTTTCTGATTATGATATTCAGAATTCCTGAGAAAGATAAGGGAACGAAGAGTGTAAAGGCGGAGAGTGAGCGGCGCAGCAAGACTGGCAGAAAGGAAAAAAATCAACAGGAAGAACAAGAAGAGCATACTCCTCAAAACCAGTCGGAAATCCAGGTAGAACAAAAGATCGAAGACATTCGGGATAACAGAGAAAATGAAGCCGTCAGAGAAAGCGGATCAATCGAAGAAAGACAAGAAACAGCAGAAAATGCACAAAATGTATCTTCTACAGAACAGGTAACAGAGAGCGAAGAGAATTCGTCCGAATCCGGAAAATTTTCACTGGCGGGCAAAATTCGTAAACTCATAGAGAAAATAAAGGTTTTCATCGATAAGATCAAAAGTACGGTCGATAAAATAAAAGCATTCTTTGAAAATATACAGTACACAATCCGCAATTTCTGTGATAAAATAAAATCTACGTTGGATAATATACAGTATTATCGGGAAGTAATGGAGAGTGACTCTTTTAAGCAATCCATGGAACTGTGTAAGGGTGAGCTTGGTTATGTGTTCCGGAAACTGAAACCGGATAAATTTGAAGCTGACATTAATATCGGCATGGAAGACCCGGCGACTATGGGACAGATACTTGCAGTCTACGGTATACTTTATCCACTGATCGGTCAGAACGTGAGACTTGCCGCGGATTTTGAGAGCGAGAGTACGCATATTGAGGGAACACTGGATATCCGCGGCAGGATCAGGGCATTCACATTTCTGCGGGTGTTAATACGAGTTTATATGAACAAAGATATCAGGAAGTTAATCAAGCTATTGAAGAAGGAGGCTGTGTAAATGGCAGAGAATAATTTTACCGGGGTTGTTGAAGCGTTGATGAAAGGTATGAATGCCGTGATCGGTACGAAGACGGTGGTAGGGGATGCCACACAGATCGGGGATACGATCATTCTGCCCCTTGTGGATGTCAGTTTCGGTGTCGGTGCGGGATCAAGCGTTGCCGATAAGAAGAACGGTGGTGCGGGAGGGTTTACCGCGAAAATGTCACCCAGTGCAGTTCTCGTGATCAAGAACGGTTCCACGAAGCTGGTCAATGTCAAGAATCAGGATGCCTTGACCAAAGTGCTTGATATGATACCGGATATTGTAGATAAGTTTACGTCACCTAAAGAAGAGATGATTGAAGATGACAAGGCAGTGGATATTGCTTTCCCGGAAGAAGAGTAATTCTTCGCTGTAATATTTTTCTTTCTATGAATGTGAGCGAATTGAAAACCGACAGAGAGCGTTGACATGAAAACGGAACAATTCAGTCTCTTTTATCATATACTATATTAAAGAAGCATAGGCAGGAGTAGTATATGAAGAAATTGATCGGTCTTGTGGCTTTTTGCATTGCCGCAGGTATGCTGTTTATGCTCTTTTTAGTCAATCGGTTTGTCGGTTTGGTTCTCATAGTCTTATTGTTACTGATTGGTTATAATTTTTTTTGCTGTGACTGATTAAGGACGGCACGGCAGGAGTTGTGATTAGATGAAAAATACAGAAGAAACATTTGAGGAAACATTGGTACACGGATCGGAAGCAGAGCTGCAGGAACTGAAGGCATGGCTTTTTCGTGAAAATATACGCTTAGCTACGGCAACCAAGGAACTGGAGCGGATGCAGGAACAGTTTCTTAAGGAGAAGATACAGTTTCAGGAGGAGATGAAGCTGTTAAATCACAAGATTTCTTCGGAACGGCAGCGGCTCAAGGAGGACAACCAGTTTTTTGAGAAGAAACTGGAGATTCTGCAGAGCGGGTTCAGTCAGCTTGATATAGACAGACGTCGTCTGGACAAGGAGTGGGCGAGATTGGCTGCCGAGCGGGAAATTATGGGTGAACGGACTGTCTATGAAAACGGATTAGAGGTATCGGTTTTCTTTCAGGGTGTCAGCAATCCGCTTTCATTAAAGAAGCGGTATAAAGATCTGATCAAAATATTCCATCCAGATAATCTGTCGGGAGATAAAGAGATGATCCAGCGGATCAACAGAGAGTACGAGAGCCTGAAAAGTTCTTATGAAGGATTTAAGCAGGCATAGGAGCAATAAATATATCGAAGGAATGAGTAGAGTCAGAAAAAGCCGTCCTTATAAAGGGCGGCTTTACTTTTACTTCATATTCTGTTCTCAGGAACTAAGCTCTCTCTACTTTGCCGGATCTTAAGCAGCGTGTGCAGACATGCAGCTTCTTGTTTGCGCCGTTCACTTTGCACATAACATTCTTGACATTAGAATTCCAAATTCTGTTAGATCTTCTATGAGAATGGCTTACATTATTCCCGAAATGAGCGCCTTTACCACAAATATCACATTTAGCCATCTTTGCACCTCCTAACGATACAATCGCTTCTTATTTGCTTTATCTCAAAGCTTCTTGTGTCGGTGATTCACCCACACAACATTTGTATAATAGCAGAAAGTAAATCGGAATGCAAGCAAAAATTACATATTTTGGACATAAAAATAAGATGAAAAATGAACTATCGGTAAATTATGGATATTTTTTGTTTCATTTTTTAGTAGATCGGGTTATAATATCAATGTATATTCAGAATAATAAGGAGGTAACTTATGAAAGTTTCTTCAATGGACACTCATATGGGGAATATTTCGATTGATCAGGAAGTCGTTGCGCAGTATGCCGGTACGGTAGCGATGGAATGTTTCGGCGTAGTCGGTATGGCGATCATGAACGTCAGAGACGGACTTGTAAGACTGCTCAAGAAGGACAGTATGACAAGAGGAATTCAGGTGTTTTTAAACAATAATAAGCTGACGCTTAATTTCCATATTATCGTGGCTTACGGCGTGAGTATTCTTGCAGTATCGGATAATCTGATCAGCAATGTAAAGTATAAAGTTGAAGAGTTTACCGGAATTGAAATAGAAAAAATAAACATCTTCGTTGAAGGTGTCAGAGTGATTGACTAAGGGAGGACAGTGAGGTGGTTTCAAATACGATTAATGCCGGGACAATGGCAAAGTTGTTTCTGGCAGGAGCAAAGAATCTTGAAAGTAAGAAAGAATGGATCAATGAATTAAATGTTTTCCCGGTTCCTGACGGAGATACCGGTACGAATATGACGCTTACAATTATGTCGGCGGCAAGGGAGGTTGCTGCTCTTCATGATATGGGCGATGTGGATATGCAGTCACTGTGCAAAGCCATCTCTTCCGGTTCCTTAAGAGGCGCCAGAGGTAATTCCGGTGTTATTTTGTCCCAGTTATTTCGCGGTTTTACGAAGGTGGTCAAGGAATATGAGGAAGTTACGATTCCGGTCGTCGCTTCGGCTTTTGAAAAGGCGGTAGAGACTGCTTATAAGGCGGTCATGAAGCCTAAGGAAGGCACGATCTTAACTGTGGCTAAAGGAGCGGCAGTTAAAGCGCGCGAATTGGCAGACAGCGGCATGGAAGACATGGCGGATTTCCTGGCGCAGGTGATTGAGCATGCGGATAAAGTTTTGGAGCAGACTCCGGATATGCTTCCTGTTTTGAAGCAGGCAGGAGTGGTTGACTCTGGCGGTCAAGGACTTATGCAGGTGTTAAAGGGAGTATATGATGCATACACCGGTAAAGAAATTGACCTGACGCTGAGTTCCGAGCAGACGTCTCATTCAGGCGGCAAATCTGCGGGAGCAGGTCTGGAAGCGCAGGCAAATGCTGATATTAAATTCGGCTACTGTACAGAATTTATTATTATGTTAAATAAAGTGTTTAATATTAAGACAGAGATGGATTTCAAGGCATATTTAGAGTCGATCGGTGATTCCATCGTAGTCGTGGCAGATGAGGATGTGGTAAAGGTACATGTACATACCAACGATCCGGGTCTTGCCATTCAGAAAGCACTGAAATACGGTGCATTATCGAATATGAAGATCGACAATATGCGTCTGGAGCATCAGGAGAAGCTGTTCAAACAGTCGCAGAAGGAAGCGGCCAAGAAGTCAGAAGCAGAAGAACAGCCTAAGAAGGAGGTAGGATTTATCGCGGTTTCCGTGGGTGACGGTATTAATGAGATCTTTAAGGGGCTCGGTGTGGATCACATCATCGAGGGCGGACAGACCATGAATCCGAGCACAGAAGACATGCTCAACGCCATTGATCAGGTCAATGCCGATACGATCTTTATCCTGCCGAATAACAAGAACATTATTCTGGCGGCGAATCAGGCACAGTCACTTGTCAAGGATAAGAAGATTGTGGTGATTCCTACGAAAACCGTTCCACAGGGAATTACGGCGGTTATTAACTATGTGCCGGATCTGACTGTGGAGGAGAATACGAAGACCATGACGGAAGAGATCGCTAATGTGGCAACCGGTCAGGTTACCTATGCGGTCAGAGACACGAGTATAGACGGCAAAGAGATCAGGCAGGGAGATTTCATGGGAATCGGCGATTCAGGCATTCTCTCTGTGGGTACGGCCATATCGGATGTAACCATGAACATGATCGACGAGATGATGTCAGACGAGATGGAGCTAATCAGCATATATTACGGCTCGGAGATTACACAGGAGGATGCCGACAGCCTTCGCGAACGGGTTGAGAGCAAATATTCTTCCTGCGATATTGAATTGCAGTATGGTGGGCAGCCGATTTATTATTATATTGTGTCTGCCGAGTAAAAGGACATGAAGTGATTCTAAGGCTGTAAAATACACAGCCTAAGAATCACTAAGTCATGTCCGGAAGAATGCGGCTGAAAAGCAAGCCTGCATTCTTCCCTTGATACGGTTATATTATGTGCTTACGATTGTGATTAAACATTCCCTGACAATAGTTTTTTATTATTGTCGGGGATTTTTAGGAAGGAAAGCTGTAAAATATGGAGATTACGGCGCTTAAGGGGATTGGGGAAAAGACTGCGGAGCTTTTTCATAAACTGCATGTATATACTGCGGAGGATCTGGTGCATTATTATCCGAGAGATTACGAGTATTTCTCTGATCCGGTAGATTTGATTCATGCCGGTGTGAATGAGATGACAGCGGTTTCGGGAAAAATCCGCGGGAATATTGCGACCAGACATGTGAGAGGGTTGAGTATTACGTCCTTTGAGGTAGAATGTGTGGGCGGCGGGACTTTGCATATGACTTATTTTAACATGCCTTATCTGAAAAACAGTCTGAAACGGGACATATTATATATATTCCGTGGAATTTTACAGCTAAGAGGCAGCCGATATGTGATGGAGCAGGCAAGGATGTATAAACCGGAGGAGTATGGGAAGATGGCAGCCCATATGCTTCCACGTTATTCGACCACGAAAGGCCTGAGTAATAATGCGGTTACCAAAGCCATGCGTCAGGCGATTACGGCTGTGAATCTGTCTGATGATTATCTGCCGGAGCATATCCGCGAGGAAGAAGGGCTTTACAGTTTAGAGGATGCAGTTAAGCAAATGCATTTTCCCGAGAGCAGAGATTCGCTGGTGAAAGCCAGAGAACGGCTTGTGTTTGATGAATTTCTGCTTTTTATCCTCATGATACGCAGGATGCGGGACAGCAACGAAGAAATCAGCAATCAATATCCGATGATCGATGTTGCACAGACAAAGAGGCTGATCGAGGCGCTTCCTTACAACCTGACGAAGGCACAACATAAGGTGTGGACGGAAATACAGAATGATCTGACTTCGGAGCATACGATGAACCGGTTGATTCAGGGCGACGTGGGATCAGGTAAGACGATTCTGGCTTTTCTGTCGCTTATCATGTGTGTGGCAAACGGGTATCAGGGAGCGATGATGGCGCCCACGGAAGTGCTTGCCACGCAGCATTATGAGACGCTGATACAGATGCAGAAGAAATACAAGCTGCCGATTCATCCTGTGTTATTGACCGGTTCCACATCAGCGAAAGACAGAAAATCTATCTATGCGCAGATTGAGAGCGGTGAGGCCAATATTATTCTGGGAACTCATGCGTTGATTCAGGATAAAGTGATCTATCGCAATCTGGCGCTGGTGATTACCGATGAGCAGCATCGGTTTGGGGTAAGACAGCGGGAAAGTCTGGCACAGAAAGGCAATACGGTACATGTACTGGTTATGAGCGCGACACCGATTCCGCGGACGCTGGCGATCATTCTCTACGGCGATCTGCACATTTCCGTGTTGGATGAGCTGCCCGCAAATCGTCTTCCCATCAAGAATTGTGTGGTAAACACATCTTATCGGGAAACTGCATACCGATTTATCGAGAAAGAAGTCTCTGCCGGACATCAGGTCTATGTGATCTGCCCCATGGTGGATGAGGGAGAGGCTGAAGAATTGGAAAATGTCGTCTCCTATACGGCTAAATTAAAAGGTACAATGAACCCGTCCGTCCAAATTGCCGCCCTCCACGGCAGGATGAAGGCGGCGGAAAAGAAGCGGATCATGGAAGCCTTCGCTGCACGACGGATTGATGTATTGGTATCTACCACTGTGATCGAGGTAGGGATCAATGTACCAAATGCCACGGTGATGATGGTGGAAAATGCAGAACGTTTCGGTCTGGCGCAGCTTCATCAGCTTCGTGGACGTGTGGGGAGGGGAGACGAACAATCCTACTGTATCTTTGTGAGCGGATCGCAGAAGCCCGAAACCATGGCAAGGCTTAAGATATTAAATGAGTCCAATGACGGATTCTATATTGCATCGCAGGACTTGAAGCTTAGGGGCCCCGGAGACCTTTTCGGTATCAGACAGAGCGGAGATATTCACTTTGCCCTAGGTGATATCTATCAGGATGCCGGGGTATTGCAGCGTGCCAGCGACAGGGCGGACATGATCCTGTCCGAAGAGGCATTTTATAAAGATGTACGGTATGCTTTACTGCGGGAACGTCTGGAACATGCCGCAATAAATGAGGTTGACTTTAGAACTATCTAAAAGTAATATGGTTAAGGGAGATAAGATCTATCCCTGATGGATCGGAAATGGAGAGGATAGCAGCTATGGCACAGAAAATCGCAATCGTTACGGATAGCAACAGTGGTATTACGCAGGCACAGGCTAAGGAGCTTGGCATTTATGTGCTGCCTATGCCATTTATGATCAATAACGAGACATTTTATGAAGACATCACATTGACACAGGAGGAATTCTATCGTCGCCTGGCGGAAGGTGCAGAAGTGATCACAAGTCAGCCCACACCGGAGTCTGTCATGAATCTGTGGGATGAACTGCTGCAGGATTATGACGAGGTTGTCCATATTCCCATGTCCAGTGGCCTAAGCGGTTCTTGTCAGAGTGCGATTATGCTTGCGCAGGACTATGAGGGGAAGGTGGAAGTGGTTAATAACCAGCGGATATCCGTTACCCAGAGACAATCCGCATTAGATGCGCTGCAGTTGTCAAAGCAGGGCATGAATGCCCGGCAGATTAAAGACTTTCTGGAACAGGACAAATTCAATTCCAGTATCTATATTATGCTGGACACGCTGTATTATCTGAAAAAAGGCGGAAGAATCACACCGGCTGCAGCAGCGCTGGGTACAATTCTGAGATTAAAACCGGTATTACAGATACAGGGTGATAAACTGGATGCGTTTGCCAAGGCAAGAACAGTCTCCCAAGGGAAATCTATCATGATCAACGCGATCCGCAGCGATATGGAGAAGCGGTTCGGTGGTGCCACGCCGGATAATATCTGGTTACAGATCGCTTATTCTTATGATCGCGAGGCGGCATTGCAGCTCAAAGAGGAAGTGCAGGCCCAGTTCCCCGGCTTTGAAATACATGTGGATCCGTTGTCCTTAAGTGTTGCCTGTCATATCGGTCCGGGTTCACTTGCGGTCGCCTGCTGTAAGAAGATAAAATGACAGAGAGAAGGAACATGGCGGATCATAATATAATGGAGTATACATCTACAAATGACGAGCAGGAATCAGCCCTGCAGAATGAATACATGGACAAGGCGTCATCCTATGTGGACGCGCTGTCGAAGCAGCTTGGACGGAAACCTCTGTGCTGTGTGACTACTTTCGGGTGTCAGATGAATGCCAGAGATTCCGAGAAACTGCTGGGAATCCTGACGCGGATCGGTTATCTGCCTACTGAAAAGGAGGAAGAAGCCGATTTCGTTATATACAATACCTGTACCGTTCGGGATAATGCCAATCAGCGGGTTTACGGCCGGCTTGGTTTCCTAAACAGTCTGAAGCGTAAGAAACCTCATCTAAAGATCGCACTATGCGGCTGTATGATGCAGGAGAAGAGCGTAATTGAGAAAATCCGGCAAAGTTACCGGTTCGTGGATCTGATCTTCGGAACCCATAATATCTTCAAGTTTGCACAGCTTCTGGTGACAATGTTTGAAAATCAGGAGATGATCATCGATATCTGGCAGGAGACAGATCAGATTGTCGAAGAACTGCCGGTCAGTCGTAAATATCCTTATAAGTCGGGAATTAATATTATGTTCGGGTGTAATAATTTCTGCAGTTACTGTATCGTTCCCTATGTGAGAGGACGGGAGCGCAGCAGAGAACCGAAAGAAATTATAAAAGAAATCGAACGTTTGGTTGCGGATGGCGTAGTGGAGGTTATGCTGTTAGGACAGAACGTCAATTCTTATGGAAAGAATCTGAAAGAGCCGATTACTTTTGCGCAGCTTTTGCGGGAAGTAGAACAGATCGACGGACTGAAACGAATTCGCTTCATGACATCCCATCCGAAGGATCTCTCCGACGAACTGATCGATGTGATGAAGCATTCCACGAAGATATGCCGACACCTGCATCTGCCGGTTCAGGCAGGATCGAACCGGATACTGCAGGCGATGAACAGACGCTACACGAAAGAACAGTATCTTACTCTTGTGGATAAAATTAAAACGGCCATGCCGGATATTGCCATAACCACAGACATTATTGTCGGTTTTCCCGGGGAGACATTAGAGGACGTGGAAGAGACAATTGATGTCGTGCGCAGGGTACAGTATGATAATGCATTTACTTTTATCTATTCCAAACGGACGGGCACGCCTGCGGCGGCGATGGAAAACCAGGTCCCGGAAGAGATCGTCAGGGAAGGCTTCGACAAACTCTTAAAAGTCGTTCAGGATACTGCGAGGGAGCGTGCTGCACTGTTACAGGGGAAAGTTATGGAAGCGCTGGTGGAAGAAGTGAATGAGCAGGATGATTCCTTGCTGACCGGGCGGCTTTCCAATAATATGCTGGTTCATTTTCCGGCAGGCGATATACAGATCGGGCAGCTTGTTATGGTGTCTCTTGATACCTGCCATGGGTTCTATTATACGGGGCATGTGGTCGAAGAATACAAATAAAAGAAAGACGGTTAAAGATAAATGGCAGAATTAACCCCCATGATGCAACAGTATCTGGAAACCAAAAAAGAATATCAGGATTGCATTCTTTTGTATCGTTTGGGAGATTTCTATGAAATGTTTTATGAGGATGCGCTTCTGGCCTCCAAAGAACTGGAAATTACGCTGACGGGCAAGAGCTGTGGACAGGAGGAGCGTGCGCCTATGTGCGGCGTACCCCATCATGCACTGGAGGGATACCTGAGCAAGCTGGTATCTAAGGGGCATAAAGTCGCGATCTGTGAGCAGATGGAGGACCCGAAACTTACCAAGGGAATTGTTAAGCGGGAAGTCGTGCGAATCGTGACGCCGGGTACGAATCTGAATCTGCAGGCAATAGAGGAATCACGCAATAACTATCTTATCTGTGTTGCCTATTTTCCGGGGAAAACAGGTATATCCGTAGCGGATGTCACCACCGGTGATTATTATCTGACAGAAGTGGATGATATTCGTAAGCTGCAGGATGAAATCAATAAGTATGAACCTTCCGAGATCGTCTGCAATGAGCAGTTTCTTGTCAGCGGCTATGAGATCGATGATCTGAAGGATCGTCTGGGAGTTACGGTCTATTCTCTGCAATCCCATTATTTTGATGAGGATCATTGTCGTAAGATATTGATGAAACACTTCCACGTAAACACGCTCTCCGGGCTGGGTATAGAGGACTTTCCGACCGGTCTGATTGCTGCGGGAGCGCTTTTACAATATTTATACGAGACGCAGAAGACGTCTCTTGCGCATTTTACGCACTTGTATCCTTATCTTACGAATAAGTACATGCTGTTAGACAGTTCTACGAGACGCAATTTGGAATTGACTGAGACTCTTCGGGAGAAGCAGAAGAAAGGATCACTGCTGGGAGTCCTCGATCGGACCAAAACCGCCATGGGCGGCCGGCTGCTGCGAAAATATATCGAACAACCGTTGATCGACAAGGCTAAAATGGAGCAGAGACTGGATGCGGTAGAGGCGCTTAGTCAAAAAAGCGTAGACAGAGATGAACTGCGGGAGTATCTGAATACGATATACGATCTGGAACGGCTTCTCGGTAAGGTGAGCTATAAAACGGCAAATCCTCGCGACCTGATCGCTTTTCGCAATTCTCTTGCCATGCTGCCATCTATCAAGACAGTGCTGGGTGATCTGGATGCGGCTCTTTTGCAGGATATTAATGACCATATAGATTCTTTGGACGATATCTACCATCTGATAGATGATTCGATCATAGAGGAACCGCCTATCTCAATCAGAGACGGCGGCATGATCAAAGAAGGGTTCAGCGATACCATCGATTCACTTCGCAGCGCCAAGACAGACGGCAAGAACTGGCTTGCCGAGCTGGAAGAGGCGGACAGAGAGCGCACGGGAATTAAGAATCTGCGTATCAAATATAATAAGGTATTCGGCTATTTTTTCGAGGTGACAAGTTCCTATAAAGATCTTGTTCCGGAGGATTACATCCGCAAGCAGACACTGGCCAATGCGGAACGTTACACTACGCCCCGTCTGAAGGAGCTGGAAGACTCCATTCTCAATGCGGAGGATAAGTTGTCTTCTCTGGAGTACGATCTGTTCTGTGAGATCAGAGAGGCTATTGCAGCCGAGATGGAGCGTATCCAGAGGACGGCAAGAGCGATCGCGAAGCTGGATGTATTTTCTTCGCTGTCCTATGTAGCCGAGCGTAATCAGTACATACGTCCTTCTCTCAACGAAAAGGGAGTTATTGACATCAAAGGCGGCAGGCATCCCGTAGTGGAACAGATGATTGAACATGATATGTTTATTGAGAATGACACTTATCTGGATAACCGGAAACATTGCATCGCAGTGATTACGGGACCGAATATGGCGGGCAAGTCCACCTATATGCGTCAGACTGCCCTGATTGTCCTTTTAGCCCAGATTGGATCTTTCGTACCGGCCAGAAAGGCGGATATCGGCATTGTAGACCGCATCTTTACCCGTGTGGGAGCCTCCGACGATCTTTCCAGCGGTCAGTCTACCTTTATGGTGGAGATGAATGAGGTCGCTAATATCCTGAGAAACGCCACTGTCAACAGTCTGTTGGTGTTAGACGAGATCGGCAGGGGCACATCCACCTTCGACGGACTGAGTATTGCGTGGGCAGTCATCGAGCATATCAGCAACCGTAAGATTCTGGGGGCGAAGACGCTGTTCGCGACCCACTATCATGAGCTGACGGAACTGGAAGACAAGATGGATAATGTGAATAATTACTGTATTGCTGTTAAAGAAAAGGGCGATGATATCGTGTTCCTTCGCAAGATTATCAAAGGCGGCGCGGATAAAAGCTACGGCATACAGGTAGCGAAGCTGGCCGGTGTGCCGGATATGGTAATCGACCGTGCAAAAGAGATCGTGGAGCAGTTAAGCGACAACGATATTATTGAGAAGGTTCAGAATATTGAGGTCAACATCAAGAGTGAGAAACGCAAACCGGTGAAGTACGATGAAGTTGATCTGGAGCAGATGTCACTTTTTGACACGGTGAAGGATGAGGATATCATTAAGGAACTGCAGGAGATCGATGTGGGACATCTGACACCTGTTGATGCACTTAATACCTTATATCGTCTGCAAAATAAACTGAAAAACCGATGGTAAAAAAAGTTAATCGCGTTGTGATTAACTTTGCGAGATTTGCTTGCTTGCGCTTCGCAAACTCGTACTAGACCAAGAAATTTGTTTTGCGAGATTTGTTCGCTTGCGCTTCGCAAACTCGGATTAAACTAAGGAAGAGTGAGAATGTATGGCTCTTATTAATATATTAGATCATCAGACAATCGATAAAATAGCTGCCGGTGAGGTGGTGGAACGTCCGGCCAGCGTAGTCAAGGAGCTTGTGGAGAATGCTATAGATGCAGGCGCGAGTGCCGTTACCGTAGAGATCAAGGATGGCGGGACTTCTCTGATCCGTGTCACGGATAACGGAGGCGGTATTGAGAAATCTCAGATACGTAATGCTTTTCTGCGCCATGCTACAAGTAAAATTACTTCCGCAGATGATTTGACCAAGTTGGTCAGTTTAGGATTTCGGGGAGAGGCGCTGGCCAGTATCGCGGCGGTTGCCATGGTAGAACTGATCTCCAAGACGCCTCAGGAGCTGACTGGTATTCGCTATGTGATTGATGGCGGTGTGGAGAAAGAGCAGGAGGAGATCGGTGCGCCGGAGGGAACGACCGTCCTTGTGAGGAATCTGTTCTATAATACGCCGCCCCGCAGGAAATTCTTAAAGCAGCCTCAGACAGAGGGCTCCTATGTAGCGGATTTAATGGAGCACCTGGCTATGTCCAACCCCAACATTTCCTTTAAATTCATTATAAACGGGCAAACCAGATTCTACACATCCGGCAATCATGATCTGCAGGAGATTATTTATCGTATCTACGGCAAGGAGATCGCGGCGCAGCTTGTTCCGTTTCATTACGAGAATAAGGGAATATTAATCGACGGACTTCTGGGCAAGCCGGTGATCAACCGTTCCAACCGCAATTATGAGATTTTCTATGTCAACGGCAGATACATTAAGAGCACACTGATCAGCAAGGCCATCGAAGAAGGATATCGGGAATACCTTATGCAGCATAAATTCCCGTTCTGTGTTCTGCATTTTACGATTGATACGGATCGGATCGATGTAAACGTACATCCTACCAAGATGGAGATCCGTATTGCTGAAGGTCCTGCTTTCTATGATACGGTGATGCGTGCGATATACGAAGCACTTCATGAGACAGAGATGATCCCGCAGGTATCTCTTGCCAACAGCAAAGAAGAGCGAAGGGAAAAATCAAACCAAACAGCAGAAAATGCGAAAGTATCCGTGCCGGAGCCCTTCGAGAAGCGGAGGATCGCAGAGGCTGCTTCCTGTTCGGTGAAATCGGATGCCATTGCGAGGATCTATCAGCAAAATCAGTCAAACCGCAGTCATCAGGATGCAGAGGGGCAGAACTCGCAGAAGACAGGAAAGAGCCAGCTACAGGAAGCGACAATCGCCTATCGGCCGACTAATCTCAGAAAAATATCGGAGCAGGACAGTCTGCGTGAAACGATTGATTATCATATAGAAGATCAATCTGCCGCAAAGAATTTACCGGCGCAAAAGCCCGTGCAGATGGAGCTTTTCGATGATAAGATTCTGTCCGAGCAGGCGAGAGTTCATTTCGAGATTATCGGGCAGTTATTCGACACCTACTGGCTGATCGCTTATGAGGACAAGCTTCTCATTGTAGATCAGCATGCGGCCCATGAAAAAGTGAAATACGAGCGTTTCATGAAACGGTTTCGAGAGCATGACATTGCCTCCCAGACGATCAATCCGCCTATCGTGGTGACCATGAGCGGCAAAGAACGGGAATGTTATTTAAAACACGCGGATGATTTCGAGGCATTAGGCTTTATGATTGAGGAATTCGGCGGCAATGACTATGCAATCCGTGGGGTTCCGTTAGATTTGTACGGATATGAAGAGAAAGAATTTTTCCGGGAAATACTGGACGAACTGGCGGATGAGTCCGTGACGGGTACGCCTGAGAGCATCCGTATTCGCATTGCGACTATGGCGTGCAAAGCGGCTGTTAAGGGCAATATGCGCATGAGCCGCGAAGAAGCTGAGCAGCTTATAGATGAACTGCTGACACTGGATAATCCCTATCATTGTCCCCACGGCAGGCCCACCATTGTATCCATGACGAAGTATGAGCTTGAGAAGAAATTTAAGAGGATCGTAACCTGATGAAGAAGCCTTTAATTATACTGACCGGACCGACGGCAGTGGGAAAATCAGCGCTTTCCATTGAATTGGCGAAACGGATCGACGGAGAGATTATTTCCGCAGATTCCATGCAGGTATACCGGCATATGGATATCGGCTCCGCCAAGATCACGCCGGAGCAGATGGGCGGAATCCCGCATCACCTGATCGATATACTGGAGCCGACAGAAGAGTTTAATGTGGTCACATTTCAAAAAAAGGCCAAAGAAGCGATGCAAGAGATTTTCGATAGAGGTCGTATTCCCATAGTTGTGGGTGGTACGGGCTTCTATATTCAGGCACTTCTTTATGACATTGATTTTACGGACAATGACGAGGATACAGCTCTGCGGGTCAAGCTGGAAGAGATCGCGAAAGTGCAGGGCAGTGAGGCGTTGTATGAGAGGCTTAAAGAGATCGATCCGGAATCCTGCGAGATCATCCATCCCAATAATGTGAAGCGTGTAATTCGTGCCATTGAATTTTACGAGAAAACAGGAATGAAAATTTCAGCGCATAATAAAACACAGCGTCAAAACAATTCTCCTTACAACTTTGCCTATTTTGTACTGAATGAAGACCGGACGAAGCTGTACCGAAAGATCGAGCAAAGAGTCGATGCCATGATGGAACAAGGGCTGGTGGAAGAAGTGTCCGGGCTTGCCGCCGCAGGGTGTACGCGGGATATGGTTTCCATGCAGGGACTCGGCTATAAGGAGATCTTGGATTATCTGGACGGCCATATTACTCTGGAAGAGGCTGTGTATCTGATCAAGCGGGATACGAGGCATTTCGCCAAGAGACAGCTTACATGGTTTCGCAGGGAACGAGACGTGCTGTGGGTAGAGAAACCGGAAGTGGATTATGATAATGAGCTGATTCAGAATCTGATTACGGAATATATTATGTCCGTACTACGGGAGAAAAACATCATTCACCAAGGAACAGGAAAAGAAAATGATTGAATTAAACAAACAATACGAACAATTCGGTATATCGGAAAAGGTATATACCTTCGGCGAAGAGATTCTTGCCACGCTACGGGAACGTTTCAGACAAATTGATGAAGTCGCGGAGTATAACCAGCTAAAAGTAATTCGCGCCATGCAGGAGTGTAATGTCAGCGAAGCATGCCTGCTCGGCACAACAGGATACGGCTATAACGATTTGGGACGTGATACGTTGGAAAAGGTATATGCTGCCTTTTTCCACACGGAAGATGCGTTAGTGCGGCCTCAGATCACCTGTGGCACCCATGCGCTTGCATTGGCGCTTATGAGCAATCTGCGTCCGGGCGATGAACTTTTATCTCCTGTAGGCAAGCCTTATGATACCTTGGAGGAGGTCATCGGCATAAGGCCGTCCAAGGGTTCCTTGAAAGAATACGGAATTTCCTACAGGCAGGTAGACCTTCTGCCGGACGGCGGATTTGATTACAAGGGAATCCGTGCAGCGATAGGAGAACGTACCAGACTGGTTACCATCCAGCGGTCTAAAGGTTATCAGACCAGACCAACGCTGTCCGTTGCACGCATCGGAGAACTGATTCGCTTTATTAAGGATATCAGGCCCGATATCATCTGTATGGTTGACAACTGCTACGGTGAGTTCGTGGAGACCATAGAACCTACGGATGTGGGTGCGGATATGGTCGTGGGTTCCCTGATCAAAAACCCCGGTGGCGGGCTGGCACCGATCGGCGGCTATATAACAGGCAAGAAAGAGTGTGTTGAAAATGCGGCATATCGGCTGACTTCGCCGGGACTTGGCAAGGAGGTAGGAGCATCCCTTGGGATTCTTTCTTCCTTCTATGAAGGTTTATTTTTAGCGCCCACCGTTACGGCGAATGCCTTAAAAGGAGCCATTTATGCTGCAAACATTTACGAAAAGATCGGTTTTTCGGTAGTGCCGGACGGCTCCGAGAGCAGGCATGACATTATACAGGCAGTTACCTTCGGATCACCGGATGGAGTAATCGCATTCTGTCAGGGAATTCAGGCGGCCGCCTCCGTGGACAGCTTCGTGACACCGGAACCTTGGGACATGCCCGGATATGATTCCCAAGTGATCATGGCAGCCGGCGCTTTTGTGTCGGGTTCTTCAATAGAACTCAGTGCGGATGGTCCCATCGCGCCGCCTTATGCGGTTTATTTTCAGGGCGGTCTGACCTTCCCCCACGCGAAACTGGGTATCCTGAAGACCTTACAAAATCTGATAGATCGTGGTATAATCACGGCGGATTTCCGCAGAGTATAGTATCTGTTATTATGATTCTTTTATTAAAATTTACCATTTTTTGTATACATCAAAAACCTCTTGTGATAAAATGAGCGTTGGGAAAGGAGATTCTGGGTCGTATGCATAAAAATAACTGGACTTGTTTTCTACTGATCCTGGCAGGCATCGTCATCGGCGGATTCATCGGAAGTCTTTTTCCGGATACATGGTTGAATTATGGGAAGTCTTTTGGTCTGACCACGCCGCTGATATTGGATTTGGAGATTTTGGTTATAACATTCGGACTGACCATCAAGATCACGATTGCAAGCATTATCGGTATTGCGGCGGCGATCATTATATATCGTTTTATTTAACGGATCTTTTACCCGTCGTTTAAGGAGAGAGAAGCTGTCGGGAAAGAGGTTGAATGAAATCTGGCAAGTATGAGAACAATGAATATTACAGGATGCAAAATCTTCCATATGAGAAATTTATTTCCTATGGAAGCAGGTCGCTTACCGATTCAGAGCTTCTGGCGATCATGCTGCGTACTGGAACGCGGGGGATGAATGCGCGTATGCTGGGAGAGAAGGTACTCTCTGAGACGGCACGTTACGGGAACGGACTGCTGGGATTATACCACATTCCGCTGAAGGAACTGTGTAAAATTGACGGCATCGGCGAGGTGAAGGCAATACAGCTTAAGACAGTTGCGGAGCTTTCTACCAGGATGGCGCAGGCAAAAGCGAAGAGTAATCTTTCTTTTCACAGTCCTGCCTCGATAGCTGATTACTACATGGAGCGTTTCCGACATGAGAGCGTGGAATATATTATGCTCTTAATGCTGGATTCCGGTCTGCATCTGATCAGTGAGCGGATTCTTTCCAAGGGAACCGTCAATGCGTCTTTGGCATCTCCGAGAGAAGTATTCATTTATGCTCTGCAGGCGCAGGCGGCAGGGATCATGCTCCTGCATAATCATCCGGGCGGCAATCCGGTGCCCAGCGAGAATGATATACGGGTCACGAGACGGATCGGGCAGATCGGTATGCTGGCGGATATACCGCTTTATGATCACATCATTATAGGGGATAATAAATATTTCAGCTTCAGCGAAAGCAAATTATTGACAGACATATGTTCTGAAAGTGTATTACAGGAAAGAGAGGAATAGCTGCCTTGGCTTACAATGCATTTGGAATTGATTTAGGAACGAGTAATATCAAAATATATAATCGTTCGGATGACGAAGTTTTTGTAGAGAAAAACATGATCGCCATTGAAAATAAGAAAAACCTGTTTGCATATGGGGATTCTGCTTTTGAGATGTATGAGAAAGCACCCGGCAACATTAACATTTCGTATCCGCTTAGCAATGGCGTTATCGCCGATATTCAGAATATGGAGATGCTCGTCAGATATTTCATGAGTGATTTGATGAAGAACAATTTAAGACCGGCGGATTACTATATTGCGGTCCCCTGGGACGTAACCGAAGTGGAGAAACGTGCGTTTAAAGACCTGATTAAGGAGTCCAATGTCAAGGCAAAGAAAGTTATGGTTGTGGATAAAGCCGTTGCAGACGGTCTGGGTATGGGGATCGATGTCAAGAATTCACAGGGTGTTCTGGTAGTCAACGTTGGGTTTGACACGACGGAAATCTCTATCCTGTCGTTGGGAGGCATCGTGCTTAGCAGACTGATTAAGGTCGGTGGCCGTAAATTTGACGATGCAATCAAGGCGGCAATTCGTCGGGAATACAGTCTTATTATCGGCGGCAAAACCGCGGAAGT
Organism: Lachnospiraceae bacterium; assembly: GCA_014804355.1. Taxonomy (GTDB): domain Bacteria; phylum Bacillota; class Clostridia; order Lachnospirales; family Lachnospiraceae; genus UBA3282. The sequence continues at coordinate 26,971 of JAAUZY010000035.1, read as the reverse complement.
TGTGAAAACATCCCTTCTTGATCTGGAAGAACAGCGTCTGGGCGCTCTTGTGTACGGTAGAGATATTGTCACGGGGCTTCCTGTGGAACGCGAGATTCCTACCGCGCTCGTAGATGAATGTCTCACCGAACATTTTGATACGATTATAGATAATATCAAGGTGATCTTAGAGCGCACGCCTCCGGAACTCGCGGCGGATATATACCGGCATGGCATCTATCTGACTGGCGGCGCCTCACAGGTGAGTAACCTTGCCAGACTCATGAACAAGGGAACGGGACTTAAAGTCAATGTGTCTGAGAATCCTATGACCAGTGTTGCGCTGGGGCTCGCTAAGATCATTAATGATGACAATTATAAATCCGTAGCATATGCAATAGAAGGAATGAGTAAATGAGTCCAATCGTAAAGAGAAAAGGAGAGAAATTTACGTTACCAGGTAAATATCTCCTTTTTATTTTAACAATCCTCTGCACCGGCATGGTGCTGCTTACTTTTAATACCACTGTGTTCAGCGGCCCATTAAGTGCAGTTGCCGGATACACGGTAGTTCCCTTTGAGGAGGGAATCAGCAGTGTGGGAAGCTGGCTCGCAAACCGCTCCGAGGAATTGGTGCAGATCAGGGATCTGATCGCGGAGAACGAGAAACTCAAACAACAGGTAGACGATCTGACAATCGAAAATACCAGACTGCAACAGGATCGCTATGAGCTGACTAATCTCCGGGAATTGTACAGTCTGGACGCTCAGTATGACGAGTACAAAAAAACCGGCGCACGTATCATTGCCCGGGACAGTGGCAACTGGTTTTATTCTTTTGTGATCAATAAAGGCGAGGCGGACGGCATTGCCGTTGATATGAATGTAATGGCGGGCAGCGGTCTGGTAGGACGTATTGTAGATGTGGGTCCGAACTGGTCGAAGGTGAAGGCAATTATTGCGGATGATTCCAATGTAAGCGCTATGGTGCTGTCCAGTTCCGACAATATGATCGTATCGGGCAATCTGAAACTGTATGCTTCGGGCGTGATTGAATTTGAGCAGCTGGTAGATAGCGATAATGTGGTCGTGGAGGGGGATAAGATCGTCACCTCCAATATCAGCGATAAATATTTGCCCGGAATTCTGGTAGGTTATATCAGCACCATCAATCAGGATGCCAATAACCTGACGAAATCAGGATATATTACACCGGCAGTAGATTTTGAACATTTGGAAGAAGTGCTTGTAATCATGCAGTTGAAGCAGTCCATAGAAAATTAGGGAGAGTTATGAAACGTTTTCTTATCACCACGGTTTTGATTTTCATATGTTTCCTGCTACAGTGCACCGTATTTCACGCACTGGCGTTCGGCGGCATTGTACCGAATCTGCTGATTGTTCTGACAGCCTCTTTCGGATTTATGCGCGGTGAAAAGACAGGACTTTTGATTGGCTTTTTCTGCGGACTGCTGGTAGATATTTTTTTCGGTAATACGATAGGATTCTATGCCCTTTTGTACATGTATATCGGATATATGAACGGTAAGTTCTGTACGATCTTTTATCCGCAGGATATCAAACTTCCGATTGCACTGATACTCGGGAGTGACTGCTTCTACGGATTGATCTGTTATGTGATCATGTTCCTTCTGCGCAGCAGATTTGACTTCAGCTATTATTTCGTGCATATTATCCTGCCGGAGATCGTATATACGATCGTTGTAACAATATTTCTGTATCCGCTCATCCTCTGGATCAACACCGGACTGGAGCGCAGTGAACTAAGGAGTGGTAAAAAGTTTGTTTGACCATATAATGGAACAATTCAAAGAAAATTTCATGAATATGATCACCTCCAGACTGCTTGTTCTTATCTTTGTGCTGTTCGGTATGGGTGGTTATCTGATCTACACGATCTTTCAACTGCAGATCGTCCATGGGGAAGAGTATTATAATAACTTTCAGCTTAGTATTACGAAAGAGCGGACAATCTTACCGACCAGGGGTAATATTTTTGATCGTAACGGTAATCTGCTGGCATATAATGAACTGGCTTATTCGGTCACGATAGAGGATGTGTATGAGTCGGGTAGAACCAAGAACGCCAATCTCAATAATACGATCTACAAACTGATTAAGATGATCGAACGTAACGGGGATCAGATCATCAGCGATTTCCATATCATACTGGATAAGAGCGGAAATTATCAGTTTAACGTGGAAGGAACACAACTTCTGCGGTTTTTAGCGGATATCTATGGATATCCAACCATTGATGAGCTTAAGCCGGATGAGCGGGCAGCCACGGCAGAAGAGGTGATTGAGTATCTGTGCGGTACTTCGCCTTCCTCTCGTTACGGCATCGGTGCATGTACGGTGGAAGATGATTCTTCTACTTTTGAAGCGGGGTACGGCTATACCAAGGAAGAGGTTCTAGGGATCGTCACCATTCGTTATGCCATGAGTGCCAACAGCTTTCAGAAATATATTGCAACTACGGTGGCGAACAATGTTTCGGAGAAAACTGTGGCTGTAGTAATGGAGAACGCGGACGAGCTTCTGGGTGTCTCGATTGCAGAGGGCACGATCCGCAAATACGATGACAGCATCTATTTTTCTCAGATATTGGGATATACCGGTAAAGTTGATACAGAGGAGCTAAAGGAGCTGCAGGAGACAGATGAAACCTACGATCTGAATGATACTGTGGGTAAAGCTGGCATTGAGGCATCTATGGAGAGAGAACTGCAGGGGAAGAAAGGATCGGAGACGGTCTATGTGGACAACCTCGGTAAAGTAATCGAAACCCGTGACAGAGTGGAATCGATTGCCGGTAATGATATCTATCTGACTATAGACCCGGATCTGCAAAGAACATGTTATCATATTTTGGAATCCAGACTTGCCAGTATTCTGCTTGCAAAAATCGAGAATATCAAGGAATACCATGCACCGGAAACCGGCAGCGGCGGTAATATTCCGATCCCGATCTATGATGTCTATTTTGCATGTATCAACAATAATGTCATCGACACCGCGCATTTTGAGTCTGTTCATGCCGGTGAAACGGAGAAACTTGTTCAGGAGACATACCTGGATAAGAAGTCGCGGGTGTTTGCCACGCTTCGGGAAGAAATGGAAGAGACCTGTACTCCCTATGAAAACTTGACGGAAGAATATCAGAATTACGAGAGCTATATCGTATCCATGCTTTACAGAAAAGAAATTGTCATGCGCTCAGTGATAGACCGTAACGATGCCACATATATTGCATGGACAACGGATGAGGTAATCAGTCTGAACGAGTATCTGAATTATGCGATCGCTCAGAACTGGATCGATGTATCAGCGCTTGCCATTGACTCACGGTATTCTGATTCCGTTGAAATATATAATAAGATCATGGATTATATCTTCGCACAGCTTAATTCCGACAGTGATTTTGACAAAAGAATGTACCGCTATATGATCAACAGTGACGAACTGACGGGCCGGCAGATCTGCCAGCTTCTGATAGAGCAGAATGTAGTCGAACCGCCGGAGGAAGAACTGCAGCAGTTTGAAGCGGGGAGTATAACGCCGTATGCTTTTATGCGAAACCGCATTGAGAATCTGGATATTACGCCTGCGCAGCTTGCATTGGATCCTTATTCCGGTTCCATCGTCATTACGGATGTGAACACGGGAGAAGTACTGGCGCTCGTGTCCTATCCGAGTTATGATAATAACAAGATGGCAAATGGAGTAAACGCTGCATACTTTGCGAGTCTGAACAACGATCTATCCTACCCGCTCATAAACTATGCGACACAACAGCGGACAGCTCCGGGTTCTACCTTTAAGCTGGTATCTTCTACGGCAGGATTGACAGAAGGGGTGATCACGACGACAGATACGATCACCTGTACAGGTATTTTTGATAAAATCGATTCCGGCACCCAGAGCCCGAGATGTCATATTTATCCGGGTGCGCATGGTTCCTTGAACGTATCCGGCGGCATACAGCGTTCCTGCAACTATTTCTTCTATGAGGTCGGTTACCGGCTGGGGATTGTAGGGGACTCCTACAATAGTGATGTTGCGCTTAACAAATTGGCAAGGGCGGCGGATCTGTACGGTCTGTCCGAAACTTCCGGTGTGGAGATCGAGGAGTATGCCCCGGAGATATCCGATACAGATGCCGTCCGTTCGGCGATCGGTCACGGCAGCAACAACTTTACAACGGTAGGTCTTGCGCGATATGTTACAACTGTTGCCAACAGCGGAACATGTTATAATTTAACATTAGTAGACAAAATAAAAGACCATAACAGTAATTTGATTGCGGATAATGAGGCGCAGGTCCGCAACACGATCGATTTATCCTCAGAGTATTGGGATGCCATGCATACGGGCATGCGCAGAGTTGTGGAGGGCAAGGCATATTTCTCTGATCTGGATGTGGAAGTTGCAGGCAAGACCGGTACGGCGCAGGAAGACCGTAACCGTCCGAACCATGCGCTTTTTATCAGCTATGCACCCTACGATGATCCTGAAATATCTGTTACGGTTCGTGTGGCGCACGGCTATACATCAGATTACAGTGCGCAGATTGCCAAAGATGTCTATGCGTACTATTATGGACTGAAAGACGAAAGCGAGATCATTACCGGAACCGCCACGACCTTAGAAGGCGGTGCGATCAATGCAGATTAAGTGACGAATTATCGTCAGATGGAGGATATCATGAAGAATCCGGTTATTATTAAAAGTTTTCAAAACGGGTTGTCTATCTACCTGGATGAAGAGATGCCGTTTGCAGAACTCCTTAATGAGATTGCGTTTAAATTCAAAGAATCGGCGCATTTCTTTAAGGATGCCAGCATGGTGATTTCCTTTGAGGGAAGAAGTCTGTCCGATCAGGAGGAACGACAGCTTGTTAACACGATTACGGCTAATTCCTCGCTGAATGTGATGTGTATCATGGGTAAGAACGAGGAGACCAACAAGAACTTTGTGAAGGCTCTGCAGAAGGTATCTTATCACCAACAGGCACTTGAGAATGCCGGACAGTTCTATAAGGGAACCTTGAAGGACGGACAAGTTCTGGAAACGGAAAACAGCCTGATCGTGTTGGGCGATGTATACCCCGGCGCTAGCGTAATATCCAATAAAGATATCGTGGTACTTGGCGGTCTGTACGGACATGCCTATGCCGGCGGGAATGGAGAAGAGGGACATTTTGTCGTTGCGCTTGAAATGTCACCGGAAAAGCTTAAGATCGGTGATTTCAAATATAAGACATCGGAAAAACAGAGCAAATGGTCGATCAAACCCAAGATTCAGCCGAAGATTGCTTATGTGAAAGACGGAAGAGTCATCATAGAGCCTATTACCAAAGAATTACTGAACGATCTGCCGATCTAGCGGCAACGGTCAGGGGACGATAATACATCATATTCAGGAGGTCAACGAGAAGATATGAGTGAAGTAATTGTCGTCACATCAGGTAAAGGCGGAGTAGGCAAGACCACTACTACCGCAAACGTTGGTACAGGTCTGGCAGCTATGGGGAAAAAAGTGATCCTGATCGATACCGATATCGGATTGAGGAATCTTGATGTCGTTATGGGATTGGAAAACAGGATCGTATACAATCTGGTAGATGTGGTAGAAGGTAACTGCCGCATCAAACAGGCAATCATACGGGATAAGAGGTATCCCACTTTATTTCTGCTTCCTTCCGCGCAAACCAGAGATAAAAGCGCTGTAAATCCATCACAGATGGTCAGAATGATCAGCCATCTTAAGGATCAGTTTGATTATATCATATTGGACTGTCCTGCCGGTATAGAGCAGGGGTTTCAGAATGCCATAGCCGGTGCGGATCGGGCGCTTGTCGTCACGACGCCGGAGGTATCAGCCATCCGGGATGCGGACCGGATCATCGGTCTTTTGGAAGCTAATGAGATACATAAGATAGATTTGGTAATTAACCGTATTCGCTACGATATGATAAAACGCGGAGATATGATGTCTTCGGAAGATGTTGTAGACATCCTTTCCTTACCCCTTATTGGGATGGTTCCCGATGATGAGAACGTGGTAATCGCCACCAATCAGGGTGAACCGTTAGTCGGAAATAACACACTGGCGGGCAGAGCCTATCAGAATATTTGTCACAGAGTTCTCGGAAGAGAGGTACCTTTTCTTGATTTTGAGAAAGGCGTTTCTTTCTGGGCGAGAGTGTCAGGTATCTTTCATAAGGGTTAGGGGGGATTGCAGTGTTTAAAAATATATTAAAACGGAAAAGCTCCAGAGAGATTGCAAAAGACAGATTGAAGATTCTGTTGATTTCAGACCGTGTCAATTGTTCTCCGGAGATGATGGAGATGATCAAGAACGATATTGCGAAGGTGATCTCCAAATACATGAAGATAGACACTAAGAGCATGGAAATACAGATCACCAAGACCGGAAGCAAGGGACGCAGCTTGAAAAATCCGACGCTTTATGCCAATATACCGATCCTGGATCTGAATCACGATTAGGCTATACGCATTTATACAGATGACGGATGATACGACAGAATTGCCCGGAAAGGAGCCGCTTGAATGGCACGACAATACCATATACGGGATTATGACTTCAAATTGATTATTCTTGTGGTGGCGCTGACATGGATCGGCATCTTTGCCATCGGCAGCGCGCAGGAATCCCTGCAGTCCAGGCAGATTACGGGGTTTGTTCTGGGTTTTTTTCTGATGATCGTTCTGTCTTTGTTTGACTATTCAATCATCCTGCGATTTTACTGGGTGATGTATGCGGCAAACATTGTGCTTCTGGAATTGGTCAGACAGAAAGGTGTAGAGCGTGGCGGTGCCCAGAGATGGCTGAATATCTTTGGTATTCAGTTTCAGCCGTCGGAAACGGCAAAAATCTTACTTCTTCTTTTTTTTGCACAGTTTATACTGAGGCATAAGGACGAAATGGGGTCACTTAAGGTGATCGGTATGTGTGTGCTTTTCTTTATCCCGCCGATCGCCCTCATCTATAAGCAGCCGGATCTGTCCACGAGTATCATGATCGTGTTGTTATTCTGTATCATCCTTTTCGTGGGCGGTATCAGTTGGAAATATATTATCATGGCAATCGCAGTGGCGATTCCGGCCTTTATCATCCTGCTTACACTTGTGCTGCAGCCGGATCAGGAGATCATTGATCCTTACCAGCAAAGACGTATTCTTGCACATTTTTATCCGGAAGAATACGCTACTACCGAGGCGTACCAACAAAATAATTCTGTAACAGCCATCGGATCCGGTATGCTGTACGGAAAAGGATATAAAAACAATGAGTCCAGTTCTGTAAAAAATGGTAATTTTATTTCAGAGCCGCAAACAGACTTTATTTATGCGGTTATCGGGGAAGAATTTGGATTTGTAGGGGGCTGTACCGTAATTGTCTTATTGATTTTAATCTCATTTGAATGTATTATGGTAGCTAGGAGGGCGAAAGATATAGCCGGGACGATCATTGCCGTTGGGGTTGCAGCATTGGTCGGTTTTCAAGGAATGATCAATATATCGGTTGCCACTCGCGTTATTCCGAACACGGGAATACCATTGCCATTTGTCAGTTATGGATTGACTTCTTTAGTCAGTCTTTATGTTGGGGTTGGATTCGTACTGAACGTACGATTACAGTGCAAAAAATAATATAGTCAAAGAAGGGTGTTATCAATTATGAACATTGCATTAATTGCACATGATGCAAAGAAGAAACTGATGCAGAACTTTTGTATCGCATATCGGGGAATTTTAAGCAAGAACGAATTGTTTGCAACGGGAACAACGGGCAGGTTGATTGAGGAAGTGACGAATCTGACCATTCATAAATATCTGGCCGGTCACTTGGGCGGTGCGCAGCAGATCGGCGCGCAGATCGAGCATAATCAGATAGACCTTGTTATTTTCCTGCGTGATCCTTTATATCCGAAATCGCATGAACCGGATGTCAACAATGTGGTGATGCTGTGCGACCGGCATAACATACCGCTTGCTACCAATCTGGCTTCAGCGGAATTGTTGATCAAATCACTCGACAGAGGAGACCTTGAGTGGCGTGAAATGTATAAATAGAAATTTAAAATATAGCACGACGGCCATTCTTCTTATGCTTGCCATGACCATAACAGGTTGCGGCGGCAGCAAGTATGATATGGCATATAAACTAAATAATGATGTGAGCAGTTTTCAGCTCTTAAATACGACAAATCAGGAAACACTGGAGCCTTTTGCCGCGGATCTGTGCGTTGTGAGCGATGATGTAAAAGCGGCAGGGATCGATCTGTCTGAAGTAGGAGCGGCAGCGCTGTTCGACACCAAGAACCTGAAGACACTCTATGCGAAGAATGCAAATACGCAGGTCAATCCTGCCAGTCTGACGAAGATCATGACAGCACTCGTAGCCATGAAGCATGCATCTACGGATCAAATGCTGACAGCCTCAGAAAACGTCTTGGTCACGGAATCAGGAGCGGTATTGTGCGGTTTGAATCCGGGAGATCAAATGACGCTTGATCAGGCATTACACATCCTGCTCATCCAGTCAGCCAATGATGTGGCGATTCTGATCGCGGAAGGCGTTGCCGGGTCTGTGGACGAGTTTGTGTCTCTTATGAATCAGGAGGCCGCTGAACTTGGTGCGACGAACTGCAATTTTGCCAATCCGAACGGTTTGACTCAGGAAGGACATTATGTGACAGCGTATGATTTATATCTGATTTTTCAGGAAGCACTGCAGTATGATCTTTTTAACCAGATCATTCAGATGACTTCATACACTACCACATATACGGACAGAAACGGCAACGAGAAATCGCTGGAAGTGAATAGCTCGAACCGATATCTGAAGGGTACGTGGGAGATGCCGCCGAATGTTACCGTGATCGGCGGAAAAACAGGAACGACCAATGCTGCCGGGCATTGTCTGATTCTGCTGTCAAGGAGCAGCGACGGGACCCCTTACATATCCGTTATTATGAAGGATACTTCCGGGGATGATCTGTATACCGATATGACAAAATTATTAGGGCTGGTGAAATGATTTTTTTTAGTTGTTTTTTTGATGTCTTTCCCTTATAATATGGATAGACAAAGTAATATCATAGATGTCATAATAATTTACTTTAGGAGGGTTTCGCCATGGTGCAATTAATCGTAGGCAATAAAGGTAAAGGAAAAACCAAGCATTTATTGGATAAAGTAAATACGGAGATCAAAAACGTGCAGGGAAATGTCGTTTATCTTGACAAGAGCACTAAGCACATGTTCGAGCTTAACAACAAGATCAGGCTGATTGATGTTTCCGATTATCTGGTGACAAACAGTGACGAATTTATCGGATTTATCTGCGGTATCATCTCGCAGGATCATGATCTGCAGCATATGTATTTTGACAGTTTCTTAAAAATTGCCTGCCTGAGCGAAAATGAGATCGGCGCTACGATTGCCAAGTTGGAAACCATCAGTACAAAATTCAATGTTGAATTTGTACTCAGCATCTCCGTTGATGAGAGTGCATTACCCGAAGATCTGAAATCCGAGGTTATTATCTCTTTATAAACGATACATAATCTTATAAATATGTAATTCCATAAAACCTCGGGGAATCCGGGGTTTTTGCTTTTCGGAGGAAATTGTTCGTGGCAGATAACGGAAGGAAGATAACTAAATACAGACGTCCGTTGAATTTAAACATTGGTATGTTGATCTTCGTCGCTATTTTTATCTATGTAATCATCGGCGTAGCAACATACTTTAGGACAGATCATATTGTCGGCTACAATGTTCAGGAAGGTTCCCTGACCTCCAACAGCATCTATACCGGCATCGCACTGCGCACAGAGGAGATCGTAACAAGTAACGATGCCGGGTACATCAATTATTTTGCCAGAGAAGGAGCGCGTGCCGCTGTCGGCAATTTGATTTATACCGTTGATGAAACCGGGCGGCTGTCCGATTATATTCATGCAAGCGAGAGTGGGGAAAACTCCCTGTCAGACGCAGATCTGTCAGAGCTAAAGACCGAGATCATCGCTTTTACAAGTCGATTTGACCGGACAGAATTTATGGATGTATATAATTTCAAGTATAGTGTGGAAGGAACGGCGCTGAAACTCTCCAATTACAATATTCTGGAGAACGCAGGCGCATTAAACGATGCCTCCGGCACAGCATTCATCAATTACCGCCGTGCAGCCAAAAGCGGCATTGTTACATACTACATTGACGGTTATGAGAATCTGAAGCCGGAAGATTTGACGAAAGAGCTTTTTGACCAGAAACAGTATGAAAAACAACATCTTGTCAATAATGAACTGATTGCCAAGGGAGATCCGGTATATAAACTGTCTACAAACGAAGATTGGTCTATCGTGATACAGGTAGATGATGAAAATATTCTGGAACAGCTCGTGGAGAAAGAGGTCGTTGAGGTCAGGTTTTTAAAGAATCAGTATACGTCATGGGGCACGGTTGAGACCCATACGAATGAGGCGGGAGACAACTTGGTTTCATTGACATTTACGAATTCCATGATTACTTTCTGTAATGACCGCTTTATCGATATCGAGCTTTTGTTGGAAGATGAAAAAGGACTTAAGATACCGAATTCCGCCATTGTGGAGAAGGAGTTTTTCATCGTTCCCAAAGAATATCTTACGAAGGGCGGTAACAGCGGCCGCGACGGCGTACTTCTGGAAACATATGACGATGAGGGCAATGCCACCACAGAATTTGTGCCGACTACGATCTATGATGCCACGGAGACGGAGTATTATCTGGATGATACGGTCCTGCGTGCCGACAACTATATTGTCAAGCCGGAATCCACGGAGAAATACAAGATTAGTAAAACAGGCTCTCTTACCGGCGTATATAACATTAACAAAGGATATGCGGACTTTAAGCAGGTAAATGTTCTCTATGAGAACGAAGAATATTCTGTCGTGAGATCCAACACCGTATACGGCTTAAATGTCTACGATCATATCGTATTGGATGCCTCGATGGTAAACGATAACCAGTTTATTTATGAATAGCAAGAAAGGTTTACATAACAACTATGATTCGAGATAATCTGCAGAACGTAGAAGAGAATATCAAATCCGCCTGTGATAAGAGCGGACGCAGTCGGGAAGACGTGAAGTTAATTGCAGTCAGCAAAACCAAACCGGTAGAAATGCTGCGGGAAGCATATGACTTAGGATGTCGCGATTTCGGCGAAAATAAAGTGCAGGAGCTGATGGATAAATACGACAAACTGCCTGGAGATATCAGATGGCATATGATCGGACACTTACAGCGCAATAAAGTAAAATATATCGTAGATAAGGTGTTTATGATTCACAGCGTGGATTCTTTGCGGCTTGCCGAGGAGATCAGCAAGGAAGCGGTTAAGAAAAACGTGACTGTTTCCATTCTTGTAGAAGTCAATGTTGCGGGTGAAGAGACAAAGTTCGGAACCACTGCGCAGGAGGCAATTTCTCTTGTAGAGGAAATAGCGAAACTGCCCAGCATCGTGATTAAAGGATTAATGACAATAGCACCATATGTTGAGAATTCGGAAGAGAACAGACTATATTTTGCAAAATTAAAGCAAATATATGTTGACATAATACATAAAAACATTGATAATGTTTTTATGGAAGAACTTTCTATGGGTATGACCGGAGATTATGANGTCGCGATAGAAGAGGGNGCGACATATATCCGCGTCGGAACCGGTATTTTCGGAGAAAGACAATATCANAATGTTTAGTATACATAAGTTAATGCGTAATGAAGGAAATCGAAACGACGGAGGCTTTTGCATATGAGTGTAATGGACAAGTTTTTAAATGCAATGAAACTNAATGATGAAGAAGACGAATACTACGACGATGATTTCTATGATGATGAACCGGAACCGATTAAGAAACCNAGCTCGATGCGGGAAGATCCCNCTATGGATGACGACNGGCCGGTCAANAAATCTACACCNAAAGTAACACCGATGAGACAGATGAAGAAAATGCCGGGAACCGGTATGGAGGTCTGTGTGATCAANCCCACTACGGTGGAGGATGCCAGAGAGATTACGGANACGCTTCTTGCGAACAGNACCGTCGTNNTGAATCTGGAAGGACTGGATGTTGATATTGCACAGAGGATCATTGATTTTACATCGGGATCATGCTTTGCTATTTCAGGCAATCTGCAGAAGATATCACATTATATCTTTATTATCACACCGGCGAGTGTTGATATTTCCGGTGATTTTCAGGAAATCTTATCCGGTTCTTTTGATGTGCCGATCAACAACGGAATGTAAGTTAAGCAANACGACTTCCTGACTGTACGGTCAGGAAGTTTTTTACGGAGGAAATTATGGCGAACAGAATGACAATCAATTATGAGAAGAANCCCTGCTATGACATCGTTTTTACNGACAGTTTNGANCTGCTTCCCGATGAANTGCAGGCATTTGATNNGGAAAACCGGAAGGTNGCNGTTATTACNGATTCCAACACNGAGCGNTTGTTNGGAAATGNGGTGTGTGATCTGCTGAAAGGCCNCTGNAAAGAAGTGATGCTTCATGCATTTCCGGCNGGGGAANCCAACAAGACTTTAGATACGGTCAAGGACATCTATAAAGCCCTGATCGAGGCAAAGTTTGACCGTAAGGATCTGCTAATTGCCNTGGGCGGCGGTGTTGTNGGNGATNTTACCGGCTATACGGCGGCTACATATCTTCGCGGAGTAGATTTTATCCAGATTCCGACNACCCTGATNGCCCAGTCGGACAGCAGTATCGGNGGCAAGACAGGNGTAGANTTCGATGGATACAAGAATATGGTGGGTGCCTTCTACATGCCGAAGCTGGTCTATATGAATATCGCAGTCCTNAAAGAACTGGACGACAGGCAGTTTTATGCCGGNTTTGCNGAAGTCATGAAACATGGTCTNATTAAAGATNCNATGTTCTATGAATGGCTGCTTGACAATATGTACGGAATCCATGANCGNGAACTTGAGGTGCTTGAGGAAATGGTTATGAGAAGCTGNACNATNAAGAAACTGGTGGTNGAGAAAGATCCGAAGGANCAGGGAGACCGTGCNCTTTTGAATTTCGGNCANACGATNGGNCATGCTATTGAAAAGGCNATGCATTTTGAGATGGTNCACGGAGAATGCATTGCGCTCGGTATGGTTGCNGCNGCATACATNTCATGGAAACATAATTGGCTNTCCATGGAGGAATATTATGAAGTACGGGATATGTTTGTTCCNTTTAACCTCCCGATCAGNATCGATTCCATTGACCCNGAAGAAATTCTGCGGCTGACGAAATCCGATAAGAAGATGGATGGCGGNCANATCAAATTTGTGTTGCTTAAGAAAGTCGGCAAAGCNGTAATTGACAAGACNATTACNGANGAGGANATCTTGGANGCNATCCGCGAAATATATTTTAGTGATGAGGATGCAAAAGAATGAGTCTGAANAAGAAACTGTTATTGNTCTTAGATNTGCTGGGAATTTGCGCATTAATTGCTCTGGATCAGTANACNAAATATCTTGCNGTGATCCATTTAAANGATAAACCGGCATATAATATCATAAANGGNGTTCTGGAGTTNAACTATCTNGAGAACAAAGGNGCNGCTTTNGGNATGCTGCAGAATCAGAAAGCNTTTTTTATCTTCGTGGCAGTCGTNACACTCAGCGTTATCGGTTATGTACTNTTTAAAGTNCCNGATCGAAAAAAATATNGGATNNTGCANCTTCTGCTCAGTCTGATTGCTGCCGGNGCGATCGGCAATATGATNGATCGGATCCGTTTCGACTATGTGGTAGACTTTATCTATTTTGTATTGATCAATTTTCCGATCTTTAATGTAGCAGATATNTATGTAACGGTTTCCACCGTAGTACTCGTATTTCTTTTACTGTTTGTGTATAAAGAAAACGACTTAAGTTTTATCAGCTTTAAACAGAAACGTTATCGAGAGGTGAAGTGAAGTAAATTCCTTCGGAAATTAACAAATCGAACAAGTTCGATTGCGAGNTTTGCTTCGCAAACTCGGAAACGCGGTATGATTTACTCCGCGGAATTTACTTCTCGAGATTCGCTTNGTNAACTCGGATTTTGGGAATGANATTTTTATGGAACAATTTANTTATCAGATTGGANTGGGAGAGGACGATGAGCGGCTGGATAAATGGATTNGNAGNGCGCTGCCTGACCTTTCCCGTTCTTATATCCAGAANTGCATCAAGAGCGATGANCTGNTGGTAAACGGNAAACCGCAGAAAGCAAGTTATCGGCTNCGGGNGGATGATGAGATCGTTTTTCATATTCCGGAAGCNGTAGAACCGNANATTGCCGCCGAAAATATTCCTTTGGATATTTTATATGAGGATGCGGATGTACTGGTAGTCAACAAGCCGAAGGGAATGGTGGTACACCCTGCACCCGGACACTACAGTGGCACACTTGTCAATGCAGTCATGTATCACTGTAAAGGGAATCTCTCCGGAATAAACGGAGTGCTGCGCCCGGGAATCGTACATCGGATTGATCGGGATACAACAGGGTCACTGATTATTTGTAAGAATGACCATGCGCACAATGTTATTGCGGCACAACTAAAAGAGCACAGTATCACGCGCAAATACCGTGCTATTGTATGCGGTGTTATTGCTTCCGACCATGGCACCGTTCAGGCACCTATCGGCAGAGATCCGAAAGAGCGAAAGAGGATGGCTGTCAATGAAATAAGCGGGAAACCCGCGGTGACACATTATAAGGTTCTGCAAAGATTTAAAGGGTATACTTATATAGAATGTCAGTTGGAAACGGGACGGACGCATCAGATCAGGGTTCACATGGCGAGCATCGGGTATCCGCTTCTTGGGGATGAAGTCTATGGCGGTCGTAAATCTGCCTATCATACGGAAGGGCAGACACTTCATGCCATGGTGATCGGTTTCATACATCCGTCTACCGGAGAATATACGGAAGTGACCGCGCCGCTGCCGGAATATTTTGAACATTTACTGCATATTTTGTAAGAAGATTCTGATATCCGGTTCTATATTTCATGGAAAATAGAAATATATGCATAAATTTGCAGTATTAAATGTATATTTTTTGCTTGCGCGTATACAGCTTTTCTAAAGAAAATCTAAAGGATTTCTAAACATTCTGTATAAAAAACATTGTCTTTTTTATACATTTGTGATAAATTTTTATTAGTGTGTAATAGAAGAATCTTGCAACAAAATATATGTTTTATTACCACTGTATATGATTACGCACATAATACAAAGGGGTATTAGAATGAGAACTGCTGATTATCTGGATCAACTGTTACGCAAATACTCGGGTACATTTGATATCTATCAGCCATACGTCATTCATGGTAAAGAGTACCCTGCATATGGGTACTTTTTTTCACATATAGAGAAATACGTTCTTGTGCGTGAAGCAAATATGTGGTCCGCCGACAGCTATGAACATATTCTTTTTATCGAGACGGAAAATGTAGATCAGGATTTGATTGATGAGGCATATTCCATCGTAAAAGATTACATGGAACCGGTTCTCGTGCGTAAAGGGGAAGATATGCCGGCTGAAGGACATATGTATAGTTATATGACGATCAGTCTGCTCTCCGAACAGCCTTTATCGAAAGAGATGCAAAAAGTCATTAAGCACTTTAAATATGAAAAGAGTTACAAGTTCAATATCCGCGGTTTCTCACAGGCACATATCATCTGTGCAACTATGGAAGATAAGAAAGTCTACACCAATTACGTGGGGCGTAAATCGGCGAAGTTGTTTCAGGATAACTTCAAAGACATTTGCTTATAGAATAGAGCAATCTATTTCATATAAGAACAGGCACTAAAGAAATATATCAAATTAGGAGGGATTAGTGTGAACTCAGTAGTATTAATTTTGCTGGCTATCGTAATCTTCGTAGTAGCTTATCTTACATACGGCAGATACTTAGCCAAGACATGGGGAATCGACCCCAGTCGCAAAACACCGGCACATGAGTTAGAAGACGGTGTTGATTATTGTCCTGCCAAGACTCCGGTTCTGATGGGACATCACTTTTCATCTATTGCCGGTGCCGGCCCGGTCAACGGACCGATTCAGGCAGCATTCTTCGGATGGCTTCCGTGTTTCTTATGGATCGTGATCGGCGGTATCTTCTTCGGAGCCGTTCAGGACTTCGGTTCCATCTTCGTATCCATCCGTCATGAGGGTAAGTCCCTCGGCGAGGTTATCGAGGAGAACATCGGACGGAAGAGCAGAGTTCTTTTCACCGTATTTGCTTGGCTCGTATTACTTCTTGTAATCGCTGCCTTTGCAGATATTGTTGCGAACTCCTTTACGGGCAGTGACGCAAACGGTTCCGTTGCAACAGCTTCCATACTGTTCATTCCGCTTGCGATTGCATTCGGCTTCTTCGTGTATAGGAAGAATGCCCCGATGGCAGTAGCATCCGTGATTGGTGTCATTCTGCTTGCGGCATGTGTAGCAATCGGTCTTGCGTTCCCGATCGTTCTTCCGAAGAGCTTTTGGCTTGGTTTCGTATTTGTTTATATCATGATCGCATCTGTAACTCCGGTGTGGATTCTGTTGCAGCCCAGAGATTATTTGAGCTCTTTCCTGCTTTACTTTATGATGATTGCCGCTGTAATCGGTATTTTTGCAGCACATCCTGCTATAGAGATTCCGGCTTTCATCGGTTTCCATGTGGAAGGTAGCTATCTGTTCCCGACGTTGTTTATTACCATCGCTTGTGGAGCAATTTCCGGTTTCCATTCACTGATCGGTTCCGGTACGACATCCAAGCAGTTGGATAATGAGAAAGATGCTCTGTTAGTAGGTTACGGCTCCATGTTGATTGAGTGTGTGCTTGCAGTGATTTCTCTGATTGCGGTAGCAACTCTGACATCAGACGGACTGTTTGCCGATGCAGGCTACGGTTCACCGACAGTAGTATTTGCTTCGGCGATCTCCGGTTTCTTTGAGATGGTTGGTTTCCCGGATGGGGCGGTAAGCGCTACTTATACCATTATCTCTCTGGCAGTATCCTGTTTCTGTCTGACATCCTTAGATACCGGTACAAGACTTGGACGTTTCATGTTCCAAGAACTGTTTGCAGGTACAGAGGTCGGCAAGAAGCTGAAACTGGACAATATGTATGTGGCAACAGTTATCACTGCGATCTGTGGCTTTGCGCTGTGTCTGGCAGGCTATCAGAAAGTATGGCCTCTGTTCGGTGCATGTAACCAGTTAGTTGCTGTTCCTGCATTCCTTGCGGTCGGCACATACTTAAAGAAACAGAAGAGAAACAACAAGATGCTGTATATCCCGATCATCTTCATGTCATGTGCGACACTGGTATCTCTGTTCTTCTCATTTAAGAACAATCTTGTTGCATTGATGAATGGCGGATTGGATGGAACAGCAATCTTCACGAACGTACTTCAGGATGTTATCATTGTTCCGATTGTGATTCTGGCTATCATTCTTTTGATCGATGGCGGCAAGGTTCTTTGGGGCAAAGAGGCATAAGAAATTATGTTTTAGAAATAGAATGTAATATGATAAAGGCACATCTGATCTGTGGAAGATCGGGTGTGCTTTTTCATATAGAAATCGTTGCAGATAAACATTGACAGATGTATTATACCGCTGTATAATAATTATACAAACGTATAATTAAGGAGATAAAGCTATGTGTAACACACTGAAAAAGCTGGGAGAAGCCGAGCTGGAGATCATGCAGGTCATCTGGGACAATACGGCACCCGTTACATCCAATTATATCCTCAGAGAATTACAAGATCGCAGGAAATGGCAGTTATCCACTCTTATGACCTCTTTATCTAGACTGGCTAATAAAGGGTATATTATCTGCGACCGTTCCACGGGTACGAATCTGTATACCGCAATCGTTTCCGAAAACGATTACAAGACCACTGCGGGGAAACATTTTCTGGAACAGCTGTACAACAATTCCATACAGAATATGGTAGCTTCCCTATACAGCAGTAAAATGCTTAAGGACTCCGATCTGGCAGAACTTCGGGGTTATCTGGATACATTGGAAAATATGGAGCATGGGGAGGCGGAGCAATGTTAGAGCGTATATTTCTTACTGTTTTAAGCACTTCATTGGTGACAAGCATCATCATTATACTTCTCATGATTCTGTCACCCTTTATCAACAGACGCTATGCCGCCAAATGGAAATATTGGGTTTGGATTCTGCTTGCGCTGCGCTTGATGATACCTTTCAATATGTCAGATATGCAAAATATGCTCGAAAACTTAAGCCGGAGTCTGACGGACGTAGTAATGCCGTACGAGAGTAATACTTATAAGTCCGACACTGCCGGACCAACGATACAGACATCACAGAAGATCCTGTTGGAAATACCATCGCGAATGACAGAACCTCTATCACCGCCAAAAAAGATTGGGGCAACCTCTAACGTCACATTTCTTATGATTGTGGAATTTATTTGGCTGACAGGCGGGATACTCTTTAGCGCCGTACATCTGTGCAGCTATCTGTTATATAGACGGAAGATAAATCAGAATGGGCACCGGATCGTGAATGACTCCATCTGTGTTCTGTATGATAAACTGTTTGATGAATTACAGCTTGACCGGCGCATCCCTATAGTAGTCTGCGACAGGGCAGACAGTCCGATGGTTCTGGGATTTATTCATCCTGTTCTGGTTCTGCCGGCAGAAGAATATTCTGACGAAGAATTATACTTTATCTTCAAACATGAGTTAATCCATTACAAGCGGCATGACGTCTGCTTTAAACTGCTTTTTGTACTGGCTAACGCAGTTCATTGGTTTAATCCTGTCGTCTGGCTTATGCAGAGAGAAGCGGTAGTGGATATGGAATTGTCCTGCGATGAAAACGTAATGCTCAATGCGGACTATACTGCCAGAAAAACTTACACCGAGATACTTTTTTCTATACTGCATAAAAAATGTACGAATAAAACTCCTTTATCCACACAGTTTTACGGTGGGAAACAGGTGATGAAGAAACGGTTTCGGAACATTCTTGAACGCTCGGGCAAGCGAAGCGGATTATACATACCGTTCTGCACCCTGGGTCTTGTCATGGGGCTTGGTTTCCTAATCGGATGCTCTGTTTCCGAACCTGACCGCTTGGAGAAAACTTCAGCTGAAGAGGGTGCTTTAGAAGGAATCGTGGCGAATAGCGTAGATGTCCCGGACATTGTACTGAATCACACAAAAGAACTGGTTTCGGAATGGTATGCGGTCGCTCAGGCGGACTTTCCGGATTACGGTTATGCCAACTGGAGGATTGAGTTATTAACCCATTGCCATACTTATGATGATTTTGAAGGTATGACTGTGCAAATCTATCAGTTAAACTATGAATTATTATCCGAAAAACCCCAAAATATCATGCTGACAGGAGGTATGAGCATCACTGAGGACGGATGGGTCACGCCGGACTATTCCAACAGCAGATTTTTGGTTTTTCAGCAGAATGGTGACGATCTTTCTTACCTCACCTATTTGTTTGAAAATGACTGTTATCCGCCGGACGAAATATTTACTGATGATTTAAGAAATCAGCTTGAAGCGACAGACATTATAGCAGCTTCCGAAAACAGCGATACCACAACGCCTGCATACATCGTGGGAGGTGCATCACAGGAAGCAAGTGCAGAAACGGTACAGACAGAGAATGAGCAAATGGAGGAGGCCGAGATTAAGGGTGCGGTTCAGGCAGAAGAAATGACGTTTTCATGCGAAGTGTCAGGCTGCACAGAGACCGAAGCACACCAGCACGGTCTTTGCGGAATTGACGGCTGCATACAGATTGGCGAGCACAGCCACGGCATATGCGACATAGCAGGATGTACTGAAACAGAAACACATCTGCACAACGGAGAATACTGTTATCCACATAGTGCAGATGATGGACACGCATACCATAATTGCGGCGTATCAGGCTGTACGGAGAAAACGGCCCATACACACGGGGCTTGTGGAATTGACGGCTGTACACAAATTGGCGAACACCACCACGGAGGAAATAGTGGGGGACATCATCAGTCCGGTCATCATTAAGAGTCAAATATCTTAAAATCCTTTCGCGGATGCTTCGTGGTAAGGATATCCCGCTGTTTCGCCGTTGCCACATGGGTGTAGATTTCCGTGATATTAATGGAACTGTGACCAAGCATCTCCTGAATATAGCGGATATCTACATCGGCTTCCAACAGGCTTGTGGCAAACGTGTGGCGAAACATATGCGGAGTGATGTGCAGTTCAATAGACGCGAGCGCGCAGTATTTTTGTATCATCCTGCGGACTGACTGGTCGCTCAGCGGTCTTCCTGACAAGTTGGTAAAGAAGTACCCGCAATCTTGTATTTCCGCACGAAACTGCTCCCGATAAGTCTCCAATATGCTGATGACATCGTCATTGCCGATCTGGATTCGTCTCTCCTTAGCGCCTTTGCCGTAGATCAGGATTGTCCTGTCATACAGGTTCACGTCGCTGCCCGCCAGAGAGCACAGCTCCGAGATCCGCATACCGGTGGAAAAGAGCAGTTCGATGACTGCCGCGTCGCGGAGCGCGGTTTTCTTTTGATAATCTGTCTTTGCATTTCTATATTGTGAATAAATGGCAGATAGAAACTGCTCCACCGTATGAAGAGGAATTGTTTTGGGAAGAATAGAGGGCTCTCGGAATTTTATTTGGAGTTTGCTGAACGGATTTCGTTCAATGACTTCTTTGTATTCCAGATAGTGGAAGAGTGCTTTGAGAGATGCGATCTTGCGTTTCACAGTCTTCGGTTTATAATTTCCGTGCAGGTATGCAATGTAATTTTCTAATACGATAGGCGTAATATCTGCGATGTCTGTTAGTGCGATTTGTGCTGCAAATTGCCCTAAGTCAATGCGATATGCTTTTAGAGTCTTTTCATCAAGTCGTTTCTGGTATCGGCAATAGTCCAGATAGTTTTTTATATACTTGTGTAAATCTTTTTTCATATTTTTCTGTTTTCTCCCTTGTAAACATTTCTTATGCAAAATATATTGCAAACAAAACAGGCAAATCTGCT
This sequence comes from Lachnospiraceae bacterium, assembly GCA_014804355.1. Lineage (GTDB taxonomy): Bacteria > Bacillota > Clostridia > Lachnospirales > Lachnospiraceae > UBA3282. The sequence goes on along the minus strand of JAAUZY010000035.1, from coordinate 5,811 downwards.
TGTATGCTGAATATTGTGCTTTCACGTTCCTTGATGTTTAGAAATTTTCACGGGCGCTGCTTTGTCCTAGACTTATATTGTACATGATAAAACACACAAACCCAATATAAACAACAAAAAAGAATGTAGAATCTTGTTGAATATTAATACAATTATGTATTTTTATATGTTTTGTATAATAAACGCTCAAAATATTTGCTTTTTATGTGGAAAATATATATAATATAAATATAATTATCTTGTTAAGATAATAATCTTATGGCAGAAAGGATGATGCTTTATGAATACAATTATTACAATCGGTCGTCAATTTGGTTCCGGAGGTCGCGAGATTGGAAAAAAAGTAGCCGATCACTTCGGAATAAAATTTTATGATAAGGATCTTCTGACAAGAGCGGCAAAGGAGAGTGGATTCTGTGAAGAAATGATACAGACCCATGACGAGCGTCCGACTAATTCATTTCTCTACAATTTGGTGATGGATACTTATTCTTTCGGCTATAATTCTTCTTCCTTTGTGGATATGCCGATTAGTCATAAAGTCTTTCTGGCACAATTTGATACGATTAAGAAGATCGCAGGAGAGGGACCCTGCGTGATTGTAGGACGTTGCGCGGACTATGCGCTTCACGACTATCAGAACTGCCTTCATCTGTTTATCCATGCAGACCAGAAGAGCAAAGTGAAACGAATCATGGAGCGCTACGAAGATGTGACATCGGAACAGAAGGCGATTGATATGATGAATAAGAAGGATAAGTCGCGTCAGAGCTATTATAATTATTATTCTTCTAAGAAATGGGGACGTTCGGACAGTTATGATTTATCCATCAACAGCGGTGTTCTCGGTATCGATGGTTCTGTGAAGCTGATTACACAGTTTATTGAGGATTTTGAGAATAGATAATATAAATAAGGACGAAGGTGTTTTGCTTTCGTCCTTTTCCTTTGACTATGGAGAAAACTTATGGACAGGAAAAAGCGGGCACGACATAATCCGTACGTTGAGAAGCATTCATACAGAAGCAATAGTACATCTAATCCGCCGCCGAATTATGATGAATATTACATGTTTACAGTACTTTATGTGCTTTTTGTACCTGTTGCTATAACGATTATAATGGGAGTCAACGGCATATTTGAATATACGCCTCTATTTGTCGCGTTTATGATGTTTCTATATACATATTTGTGTATTGTCAAATTCAAATTGAATAAACCTGACAGCCTGTTTGGATTATATTTACCAATCATCGCCTATCTGGGGTGGCAGCTATTTCTCTCGGTGATATTTACCTTATTTATCTATGATGGTGCATTTATCTATGCGTTGTTGTCTTTGAATTTTTACGGAGTCATGTATGACCCTGATTGGCAGTTGGTACTGCTTTTTAACTGGATTTATAATTTATTGCTCTCAGTCGGTTTCGCAGCAGGAGAGCGGCTTGCCTTTCACAAAACCAAAATAGTGCGGAAAGCCTTTCGTATCAAATATGTACGGTTGATACTGATTGGCAGTGCCATGATGATGTTAATAAGTGAAGGAGCCTGGTTTTATAAGCGGAGAGATATTATAGAACGGGATCCGGAGCAAAGCGGATATGGATTTGCCTATGAAAACGGCTATTCAAGCACTAATTTAGAACCGTACTATGTTGAGAATGAAGAAAATATTCTTGCCGGATTAGATGAGCCATCCATATTTATGATTTCCGAACCAGCCCAAATGCCTGTATTGGATGGAGCAGAAGCGGCATATCCGGTCTATTCTGCTTTTGCTAATGCCTGCTATGAGAATATTAGTGAAATACAGGAATATGCCAAACAGAACAAATCCAAAGATTCTGATGTCACAATGCCTGTTAAGTTTAATAACAGCGTGATTGCTTTCGAGGATTTGGTAGCAGGAGAAACAGATATCTTTTTTGGTGCAAAACCATCAAAAGAGCAACAGAAACTGGCTGCAGAAGCCGGTAAGGAGCTGTTTCTGACACCAATAGGCAAAGAAGCGTTCATCTTTTTTGTCAATAGCGAAAATCCGGTTGACGGTCTGACTTCCGACCAAATACGTGATATTTATTCCGGTGAAATCACAAATTGGAAGAAAATCGGCGGAGCAAGCGAACGAATCTTAGCATTCCAACGTCCTGAGAATTCCGGTTCTCAAACAATGATGGAATATTTTATGGGTGATGTGCCGCTCAAAGAACCTCTGCAAACCGAACATGTTGGTGGTATGGGCGATCTGTTCTTAAGAACGGCCAATTATCAGAATCGGTCTTCGGCAATCGGATATTCTTTTCGGTATTTTGCAACTATTATGGTAAAAGATATGAATTACTCGGATCATATTAAATATCTGTCAGTAGATGGCATTTATCCTGATGAGAAAAAAATTCGATCCGGAGAATATCCGCTCACTACAGAACTTTATGCGGTTACGCTTGTCGATAATCCAAATGAAAATGTAAAATTATTCTTAGAATGGATGACGGGACCACAAGGTCAGCAAATCGTATCTGATACCGGATATGTCGCGCTGCAATGAAAGACGATTGATTATAATTTGTATTTTATAAACCCCCGCATAAGCTTGATTTTATTGCATTTTGTAGCAGTTTGGATGACTTGAGCGTGGATTGGTCTGATATATAACTATGCGCAAAACACAAGTTTAACGAATAGTTGGGCTCGTGAACGGCTAATAAAATATTTCTTCAGAATCCAGCCAGACTGTAAAAGGACCATCATTTACAAGCGATATCTGCATATCAGCGCCAAACTCGCCATGGGCAACTTTCGGAACAAATTCTCTACATTTTTCTATAATGTACTGATACAACAGCTCCGAAGGTTCGGGTTTGCCGGCTTTTATAAATGATGGTCTGTTTCCATGCTTACAATCAGCATATAATGTAAATTGTGAAATAATTAACAATTCGCCGTCGACAGAAGAAATATTCAAATTTGTCTTTCCATTCTCATCACTGAAAATACGTAGATTAACCAGCTTATGGATCATCTTATCGGCAATTTCTTTTGTATCGCTGTCAGAAATACCGACAAATACACAGAATCCCTGCCCGATCTCTCCGGCGATCCTGTCTTCTATCGTTACACTTGCTTTACTTACGCGTTGAATCAGAAGTCTCATTGTCACTACTCTCTTCTTTTCTCTTTTTCTTTTTGACCGGCGGTACATATTCTGTGAATACTTTAGCCTCGTCGATCTGTCCCACCGTCATATACGGCTGTATATCTGTAGGAAGATCCTTTTTAATCAGCATTCTGTTTACCATAGCTTTGACACCCGCATAGAAAACCGCAAAGATCGGCACACCGACCACCATACCGAGCACTCCGAACAGACCGCCGAATATTGTGATCGCAAATATAACCCAGAAACCTGAAAGACCTGTAGAATCACCCAGAATCTTAGGTCCGAGAATATTGCCGTCAAACTGCTGAATAATAAGGATCAGGATAATAAAATACAACGCCTGTATCGGATCAACCATCAAAACGAGCAGAGCACTCGGTACTCCGCCGATCCACGGACCGAAGAAAGGGATAACATTAGTTACACCGATGATTACGCTCACAAGGATTGCATAAGGAGTTCCAATAATACTGGTACATACGAAGCATATAACACCAATAATAATGGAATCCACGATCTTGCCGCCGATAAATCCGATAAAAGTGCTGTGGATAAACCGAAAGTTAGTGATGACCTCATTTCCAGCCTTGCGGTCAAACAATGCATATGCTATTTTCTTCGCCTGTCCGGCAAATTTCTCTTTGCTGCCGAGAATATAGATGGAGATAATAAACCCGATCACAAAATTCCACAGTGCCTTAAATATACCGATCACACTCAAAGACAGTGTCTTTAAAAGATCATTCATATGAGGAAGCAGATTACTGTTGAAATAATCCAGTAATTTGGAAGAATATTGAGCAATCAGTCCGTTTACGACTTGCTCAAGATCAGGGTTATTCTTCATCAGTCCGAGTGCCCATGTATTTAAATTATTGACATAGATCGGGAACTGGAAAATAATACTCTGTATACTACGGATCACCTCAGGGATAATGAGTCCGAAAAATTCATATAGGATAATCAGGATCAAAACGATGGTCACTAATATAGAAAGACCTCTCATCCTCCTTTTATTTTTGGCTGTCATCGGCATGTTAGCCTTCTTATATAGAGGTTTGATAATACATTTCTCAATCTTATTGAGAACAGGCGTCATCAGATATGCCAACACAAAACCGTCTATAATCGGCATAGAGATCCCGATAAATTTTGCAATATTGCTAGATAAACTGGATCTGTGAAAAAGAACATAATAAAATAAGATACTTGCAACAATCACAAGAAATGCCGTGAGTCCCCAGCAAAAGTATTTCTTTTCAAACTTAAATTTCATTTAGATTAACCCCGCTATAGATTATGTACATTCCGTATCCGTATACTACTATAAAAGATACGATATATATTAGTATACCATTTTTTTCATAATCTGCATTATAAATTTAAAAATTTAGTGCTAAGGAGTTGATTGTTTTGTATAATAGATGCGGTGACCACAGTTATCAGAGGGAAAGGAATATCACATGAAACTTCAGCAACTATACAGCCTGACGCGCAAGGCCATAGATGATTATCACATGATTACGGCGGGTGATAAGATTGCCGTCGGTATTTCCGGCGGTAAAGACAGCCTGACATTGCTCTATGCCTTGCAGGGACTACGTAGATTCTACCCGCAGCCATTTGAACTGTGCGGCGTTACGGTAGATCTGGGATTCGATAACCTGAATCTGGATAAGATCAAAGAATTATGTGCTTCTCTTAACGTAGAGTATCATATTATCAAGACAGATATCGGCAAAATAATTTTCGATGACCGTAAAGAATCAAACCCATGCTCCCTGTGTGCAAAAATGCGAAAAGGTGCATTAAACGATGCTATGAAGGCTTCCGGATGTAATAAAGTCGCATATGCCCACCATAAGGATGACGTTGTGGAGACCATGATGATGTCTCTGATCTATGAGGGTCGCTTCCATACTTTCCGTCCGGTCACTTATCTGGACCGCACGGATATTACCGTGATTCGTCCGTTGATCTACATGAACGAAGCGGATGTGATCGGTTTTGTCAATAAATATAATGTTCCCGTAGTAAAGAGTCCCTGTCCGGCAGACGGACATACAAAACGGGAATATATTAAAAACCTTGTCCGTGAGATCAATCTGGAAACCCCCGGAGTTAAAGAAAGAATGTTTACCGCCATTCAGAGCGGAAAATTGGAAGGATGGGAACTGTCATGAATGCAAAAGATCAAAATTACCATGATCAGCAGAATATAAGTAATGTTCAGAAAATGAGAGAGGTAATCGGCACATTACCGCCCTTCTGCAAACAATTTTTCCGTGGTATCAGTGAATATACTTCGGCTCGGACGAGGCTTGCATATGCGTACGACATCAGGGTTTTTTTTGAATATTTGCATGATAATAACAGTTATTGCGGGCAGATGGATATTCAGAAATTTCCTATTACTATATTGGAGCAGCTTACGAGGGAAGATATCGAAGAATATATTGAATATCTTACTTACTATGAGAAAGACGGCAAAGTCTACACAAATGATGAGCGTGGCAAGAAAAGAAAACTGGCGGCTCTCAGAAGTTTTTATAATTATTATTTTCAAGCGGAATTGATTGAGAAAAACCCTGCGGTTCTCGTTCCGCTTCCCAAATTGCATGAAAAGGAAATTATTCGTCTGGATGCGGATG
>JAAUZY010000034.1 GCA_014804355.1 Lachnospiraceae bacterium | reverse complement strand
TTAATGCAGTATATGAGAAGTACTTTACAGAGAAGCCGGCGAGAAGCTGCGTTGCCGTGAAGCAGCTTCCTAAGGATGTACTCTGTGAAGTGGAAGTTCTGGCATATTTAGGGTAGAGATATGAACAAAGACAATATTATCCTCATAGGCATGCCCGGTGCGGGCAAAAGTACTGTCGGCGTGGTGCTTGCCAAGAAATTGGGCTACGCTTTTATGGATTCCGATCTGGTGATCCAGAACAGAGCAGGCAGATTGTTACATGAAATCATAGAAGAGCAGGGAATAGAAGGTTTCTGGGCTGTAGAAGAGGAGACAAATGCTTCCATTGACGTGCACAAAACCGTAATTGCCACCGGCGGCAGTGCAGTGTATGGCAGCAGGGCGATGGAACATTTCAGACAGATCGGCACGGTCGTATATCTGAAACTGTCCTGCGAGGCGATTGCCGACAGGCTGGGTGATCTGAATGAACGCGGTGTAACGCTGCGGGAAGGTCAAACATTGCCAGAGCTTTATGCGGAACGAGTCCCCTTGTACGAAAAATATGCCGACATTACGATAGACTGTGAGGAGTTGTCGATTAGGGAAGTTGTTGAATTGATCCGTCCTTGTATAATATCCGCAAATTTGCAGAAAATAACCGTAAAAAACAAGCGACAGTAAAGCCGGAAGTTTTACTGCCGCGAAGGAACGGACGGTGGTTTAAGATGGATTATTTCAATGCATTCTGGGTAGGCGGCTTGATCTGTGCATTGGTACAGGTTTTAATGGAGAAGACGAAACTGATGCCGGGGCGTATCATGGTGCTGCTTGTGTGTACAGGCGCTGTGATCAGTTTCTTCGGATGGTATGAGCCTTTTATGGAATATGCCGGTGCGGGCGCAAGCGTGCCGCTTCTCGGCTATGGCAATATTTTGATGAAGGGCGTTAAGGAAGCGGTATCTGAAAGTGGTTTTATCGGACTGTTTCAGGGCGGTTTCAAGACAGGCGCGGTAGGGTGCTGCGCGGCTCTTGTCTTCGGGTATCTGGCGAGCCTTGTCTTTAAGCCGAAGATGAAGAGATAAGAATACAAACACAAATAATAAGCCTTTACGCGGACAGGACACTGAATCTTATCCGCGTAAAGGCTTATATCCATAACACGTGTTATAGATAACTATAGCTATTGTTTCTGCTCCGTCAGGAAATCATACTGGGACATAAACAGTTTATAGTATTCTCCTTTCAAGGCAAGTAATTCTTCATGAGTACCTTTTTCAAGGATATTTCCCTGATCCACATATATGATACAGCTGGCATTTTTAATCGTAGAAAGTCTGTGTGCGATGATGAAGGAGGTACGTCCCTCCAGCAGACGGTTCAAGCCTTTTTGCAGCAGGATCTCGGTTTCCGTGTCGATGCTGGAGGTCGCTTCGTCCAGAATCAGAATCGCGGGATTCTCCAGTAATGCTCTGGCGAAGCTGATGAGTTGTCGTTGTCCGGCCGACAGGCGGCTGCCGCGCTCGTTGACCTGTGTATGGTAACCCTGTTCCATCTCCATGATGAAATCGTGGGCGCAGACGGTCTTGGCCGCATTGATGACATCTTCGTCTGTAGCCTCTAAGTTTCCATATCGTATGTTATCCATAATAGTGCCCGAGAAGATGAAGCTGTCCTGCATCATGATTCCCATCTGCTTGCGAAGGGATTTTAGGGTTACCTTAGAAATATCCGTGCCGTCGATCAGGATCGTGCCGGAGTCTACATTATAGAACCGGCTGATCAGATTGACGATGGTGGATTTCCCCGCGCCGGTCGGTCCTACGATTGCAAAGGTATCGCCCGGATTGGCGGTAAAGTTTACCTTGTTCAGTATCTGCACATCGTCCTCATAACTGAAGCATACGTCCTGAAATACGACGCTGCCCCGGATCGGCGGCATTGGGACGGCATTCGGAACATCCTTTACGTTGACAGGCTCGTCTATCGTCTCAAAGATACGTTCCAGATAGGCGATTGCCGTGAGCAGCGAGTTATAGAAGGAAGCGAGTGTGTTGATCGGCTCCCAGAACCTCGATATGTAGGAGGTAAAAGCGATCAGGATACCGATCGTCACACCGTAGAGTTCGCCGGAGATCCAGCCGATTCCGATGACATAGATGAAGGCTGTAGTCACGGTGGATATGGAATCGATACAGGGCCACATTATGAAGTTATACTTGACGGCTCTCATCCATGAGCCGCGATAGCCGTCGCTGAGCCGGTTGAAGATGGAGGTGTTTTCCTCTTCCCGTACAAAGGACTGTGTGACTCGTATGCCGTTAATACTCTCCGCGATATAAGCGGTCAGGTTCGACTGTTTGTTGCTTTGAATCTGCCACGCGTGACGCTGGCGTCTCTTGATGAAGATGATCACCGCCATCAGCACGGGAAGACCGCACAGGCAGATCAGCGTGAGTCGCACGTGGAGCGCGAACATGAAGAGCAGGATGAAGATCAGATTACACAGATCCGTGATCGTGTTGATGATGCCGTTGGACAGCAGATCACTTAAGCTGTTGACATAGTTGACCACACGCACCTGAATCTTGCCGTGGGGGCGTTCGTCATAATAGGAAAAAGGCAGCTCCTGCAGATGACAGAAGATATCGGAACGAAGCTTGTGTACCACGGACTGTCCGACACGGCTTGTAATCCGTATTTTAAAACGAATGCAGATGCAGGCATACAATACAATAACGAGTGATATGATTGTAATCACTGCGATGGCGCGGATATCTGCGGCAGGAATATAGGTGTCCATGATCTTGCTGATAAAGATCGGGAACAGCATGGTAAGCGCAGAGGAAGACAGCATGAGAAAGAGCGCCAGAGCAAGCTGTCCACGGTAAGGCTTAACATATTGTAATACGCGCTTCATCTGCCTGATGTCATAACTTTCTTCAATGATTTCATCAATGTCGTATTTGTTTCGTGCCATATTGTATTATCCTCATTTCCGAGTATGTTCTGCTTATGTCAGGTGTGTGCTGCCGACAAGGATTCCGCAATGCGGGAGTCACCTGCCGGAAGCGTTGAGTTCTCTTACATATTTCTCGTATTCTCCGTACTGATGCCGGAACACGGTAGCATAATATCCGTTATTTTTAATCAGCTCATCATGGGTGCCCTGTTCTACGATACGACCGTCATTCAGTACGAGAATCAGGTCGGAGTCCTTGATCGAGGATATGCGGTAGGCGACCACGAAGATCGTGCAGTCCCGATCTAATGTGCGAAGCTGATCCTGAATATAACTTTCGGTCTCCATGTCCACGGCGGAGGTAGTGTCGTCCAGAATCAGAATGGAAGGGTCTTTTAATAGAGCCCGTGCCAGCGAGATTCTCTGCTTCTGACCGCCGGAGAGACCCACGCCCCGTTCACCCACAATGGTGTCGTAGCCTTCCGGCATCTGGCGGATAAATCCGTCCGCGTCCGCCATAACAGCCGCTTTTTCTACCTCCTCAAAAGGGCAGTCCGGTCGGCTGTAGGCGATATTGCCCTCGATGGTGTCCGAGAACAGGAAGACGTCCTGCATGGCCATGCCGATATTCTGACGAAGATTATACAGATCGAGATCCTTGACATTCCTGCCGTCCACCAGAACTTCCCCGTCCGTTACATCGTAGAAACGGCACAGCAGGTTCATAATAGTAGACTTACCGGAACCCGTGGAACCGAGGATTCCTACGGTCTGTCCGCTTTTGACATGGAAATTCACATGATGGATGATATCCTCATCGTCGGCGCTGTAGGATACATTGCGAAATTCCACGTCGCCCCGCAGGCGTGTGCAGGGGATCGCATTGGCGGGACGTTTGACCTTCGGTTCCTCGCTGTAGGTGGCATAGATCTTCTCAACGGAGGTGGTAAAACGCTGGATATCGTTGATACGCCATCCGATCTGCCGCAGCGGATTCATGAGCATCCACAGATAGCCGTTTACCGTCACGTAGCTTCCTAACGTCATTTCGCCCTGTATCACCATGATACTGCCTACCAGCATGAGGATGAGGGTGAGGAGATTGGACAGAAATTCAAACAGGGGCACATATTTTGTCCAGATCTCCGCCGCTGCAAGCTCAGCGTCCCGGTAGCCATCGTTTTCTTTGTTGAACTTGCCGATCTCGTAATCTTCTTTGGAAAAGGCTTTGACAACGCGGTTTCCGCTGATGTTTTCCTGTACGAAAGTATTTAAGGAAGAAAACTGCTCCCGGATCTTCTGGAAACAGGGACGGCCATTTTTCTTCTGGCTGAGGGTCACGAGGAAGGCCAGCGGGAGTACGAGGCACATGCACAGAGCCAGCTTGAAGTTGACCGTAAACACCATAACCAGAGCGAAGAGAAAAATAAATACATGTTCATAGACTTGATAAATAACAAATGCTATGAAATGCCGTATGGCATCCATATCACCCGTCTGCCGGCTGAGCAGATCACCGGTTCTCTTCTTATTATAGAAGTTAAAGTCTTCCTGCAGCAGTTTGCGGTACACCGTGTCACGCATGGTGTAGAGCACATCCTGCGAGCATGTCTCGAAGATCACCTGAGACAGATAGCGAAGGAGGCCGCGCAGGATCGTGATCATAAGAAGGAGTGCAATCAGTCCGGGAAGCAGTTCATATTGGCCGGCCATGATCACATCGTCTACGATGGAACCGGACACGATCGGCTTAACGATGGCAAGAACGGAGATGAACGTGACAAGCACGAGCCCGAAGATCATGCGGCGTGTATGTTTTTTTAGAAAAGAATAAAACCACTTCATGGGTGTCATGGGTATGTACCTCACTATCAGTTGAGTAATGCAGCCGCAGCTGTCCGAATCATGCTTGCGCATACCCTTTGAACATAATCGATTGTATGCGCTTAGATATGAATATAGCTCTAAAGCATCAATAAGTAAAGAGGTAAAAATTATATATTTTATATTTTTTAGAGGTCATCAAAATAATTCGGATATTTTGAAGACAATCGAAGCCGCCTTTCGTTATAATAGATAGAGTCACTTGAGAAAGGGGGCAGATCACATTAACAGGGAAGAACAATTGTCAGCGCTGATTGATTCTTACCAACATCTTGTTTTTTCCATATGTTATAAAATGACATCGGATTATTTTGCCTCCGAAGATCTGACGCAGGAGACATTCCTGTCGGCATACAGCCACCTCAAGGACTTTGACGGCAAATACGAAAAAGCATGGCTGTGCAGAATCGCTACGAACAAGTGTCTGGATTATCTGCAAAGCGCCGGAAGAAGGGTCATTCCTACGGAAGATGTGGTGATGAGCGATACAGGCACTTATGAGGGGGCACCGGAAAATGTCTGTCTGGAAGAGGAAGTGAGACAGACATTACTGGACAGATGTAAGTCATTAAAACCACCCTATGATGAGATCGCGAAGGCATATTATTATGACGAGATGGAGGTCTCGGAGATCGCAGCGCAAAGGGGCATGAAACTTAAGACAGTACAGACACAGATTTATCGTGCACGGGCGATGCTGCGCAGTCTGTACGGAAAGGAGAAGGGCGCATGATCCATGATATTGAAGANGAAAAAAGAAAAATAAGGCGNAACCGAGGCGATGACTTCTCCGGAGGGCTGAGCGACGAGGCGCTTGCNGANCTGATCGGNCAAGTGGANGCACAGGAGATGATCCATGCNCCNANACAGCTTAAGGGCAATNTTTTCGCTCAGATTCGGCGTGAAAGNCGCGCCGCNAAGAAAAGACAGGTTTTCGCCTACCGGNTTAAAGTGCTGGCCGCCATGGCNGCAGCNTTAGCAGTACTGTTNCTNNTGCCGAACGATCTGNCGGAGAANATCGNNAGAGNGCCTGNGGAACACCNGACGGNAAATGAGGATNTTGAAAAGATGGCGGCAGAGCGGCAGAAGGACAAGGAAGACAACTGGGAGAAATACCTTGCCGAGCGTGANCGCGGCGGNGTGAGAGGATTTCTGGATGACATGAATGAGAGAGTGACACAGTTTGGAACGAGNCTGTACGAGANTATAGGNAANGGANCAGACAAGGAATANNGGAAGATACTGAACAGGTACGAAAAAACAACTGAAAACGNAGACGGAGGTTTATAAAAATGCAGAGAAAGAAAAGCAGATTTTGGTCATTTATTTGGTCGCTCATGCCGGGCGCNGGTGAGATGTATTTAGGATTTATGAAGATGGGACTCAGTCTTATGNTTGGGTTTATGGGGCTGATTATATTGGTGGCGCTCACNAATATAGGAGCNTTGTCGGTTCTTCCGATTACNATGTGGTTTTACAGNTTTTTCCATGCTAATAATCTGGCAGCGCTGGACGACCAGACTTTTATGATGATGAAAGATCAGTATCTTTTCGGGATGGATAATGTCAGCGATTTGGAGCAGCTCAAAGCGAGGATGAACGGTAAAACCAAGAAGATTGCGGCGGTCATCCTGATNGTGATCGGTGTGGTGATGCTGTGGCAGACGGTGTTTAGTCTGTTGTGCGAGATCTTCGGCTGGGATAATTATTATCTGAGCAGCATTTATTATTTCATGCGGGACGATTTACCGAGGATACTGATCGGGATTGCGGTAATCTGGTGGGGACTTGTGCTGATTCGCGGCAAGAAAACAGATTTCGANGCGGGGGAGCGTAGACTGCCNGGCGAACAAGCGGATTCCGGTAACTTTGACAATATGAATTAGTATGGCAGAGGAGGAAAGCAGTATGGAACAGAACACAGATATAAACNGCANTTCGGTAANGNGTGNGGAGAGCGTAAACGNTCNTAAGTCAANGGAAGAGANGGGCGTTAAGGNATGCCGGACGCGCCGGGTNGGCTCCGTGACATTCGGANTTACGCTTGTATGCTACGGNATCCTNTTCCTGATACACATTTTCCTGCCGACNCTGCGGTATCATATGATATTCNGGTGCTGGCCCGTNATNTTTATTCTGCTGGGCGGCGAGATTCTGGTGGAAAANCNCAAATGCAATACGCAGGAGTGGAAGATGGTGTATGANTTTGCNGCAATCCTTATGCTGGGNATCATGNTGTTGTTTGCGATGATTATGGCAGTATTTGANTTCGAGATGGCATATGAAATGGGTTANGNNACATTCGGTCTTTTCTGATATTTATANTTTCTACAANTCNTCATATGCGATTNCNTTCTGGGAGAGNAACTGTNTGACGGACTTGTCCCAGAGGGCNTCAGGGCTTTTNTCCATAAGAAAGGTATGGAAGGCGGTACCGGTCACCANTGTAAGACCGGTGCCGTCATATTTTATGTTCAGCACGAAGGCTTTGACCTGNTTGGCTTCCACNNTNGTATCGCCTTTATCCAGGATGGAAGATACATATTTCGGAATCAGATGGAGCACGAANCGGAACGCCGAGGGCGTGCGGGTGCCCTTGATCAGATCAAAACAGATNGGGCGGATATTCTTCCACTCNGAGAAATCATAGGGGCGGATCGTTTCATCTTCCCATTCCTGCGACGTATAGAACTCNNGATTCTGATGGCCGTCGATGAGAAAGGTGTTGTAAGTGCTGATGGAAGCCTCCTCTAACAGAAAAGAATCGAAAGCGTCACTTCCGAGCAGTTTTCCCATNAATTGTTTGACATTTGTTATTTTCAGTGCGATCATAAGTACTCCGTTTCTGAATTATGATTGTTTNGAATACAAATAATATACTATCAGATTCATNGCNGCGTCAAGGGANAGCGAAGGTAAAATGTAAATTTATGTTTNCATCNTNTGGCNTGNTATGTTATCATAAATNGTAATAAAAACTAGATGAAAGGGTTGCGNAGGCTTTATGAGTTATAAAATCGTAGTAGACAGTTGTTGTGAACTGCCGGGAAAATGTAAGAATGANNANAGATTTGAGCGNGTCCCGCTTGGATTGGAAGTGGGGGATGATTTGATCTGGGATGATGAAAANTTTAANCAGAAGGAATTTCTGGAAAAGGTGGCGGCTTATCCGGAGTGCCCGAAATCCTCCTGCCCGTCTCCGGAGAAATTCATGGAGGCGTATCACTGTGATGCCGACGAGGTCTATGTGGTGACACTGTCATCCCACCTCAGCGGAAGCTATAACAGCGCGGAGTTAGGTAAAAGCCTCTATCTGGAGAAATACGGGGAGAAGAAGATCCATGTGGTGGATTCGGAATCCGCGAGCTGTGGTGAGACGCAGTTAGCCATCCGGATCATGCGATATAAGGAAGCGGGATTGTCTTACGAGGAGACCGTGGAGAAGATCGAAGTCTTTAAGCGCAAGATGAGAACATATTTCGTGCTGGATAATCTGGAGACACTGCGTAAGAACGGTCGGCTTACGGGAGTTAAGGCGCTTGTTGCCTCCACGCTGAGTATTAAGCCTGTTATGGTCGGCAATCTGGGAGTGATTGAGCAGAAGAGTCAGGCAATCGGCATCAACAAGGCGCTTGCCAAGATGGCGGACTGCATCCTGGCGGATGTGCAGCGCACTGAGACGAGGACTCTTATGATCACCCACTGTAATTGTCCCGAACGCGCACAGTACATGCGTAGTCTGATGGAAAAGAAAGCCACCTATAAGAATGTAGTAATCATGGATACGGCAGGGGTCAGCACTATGTACGCCAATGACGGTGGTATTATAGTGACGTTGTAGGAATATCCTCGGGATCGTGCCCATAGTATTATACCTCGGCAAGCACAGCTAATGTCTGCCGAGGTATGCATAATCGTTATCTCTATTATCGCTATATCTATATCTTATATATCTAAAATTTTTTCGTAACTGTTCAGAAACCTGCTCTTCACAGTTACATTTTTCTCCGTTTACATAACTAAAAATTCAATCGGCGATGTCGCCAGCGCGATCACGATCAGGATCTGTATGATCAGGATGGCAGGCATCCCGTACAGGAAATACCAATGTCTTGTCTTATGGTGAAACAGGTGCATACCGGCAATCGATCCGATGCTGCCGCCGATCAGGGCGAGCACGAAGAGAGTAGACTCCGGAATGCGCCATGCACGCTTCTTTGCCTTATATTTATCCAAACCCATCATGATGAAACTCATGAAATTAATAACAACTAAATATATAATGATTAATGTAATTGCGTTCATAAGAATAAGAATGTCCTTTTTTGAAAGATGTCATATGACTACAACAGGATTATTTGACTGAATATGATATTATCATATCATACCGACTTAGAAAAAAAAAGCGGGTTGTGTGAAAAGGATACGTGTCTTGTGTGCTCGTGCCTGGATTTTCAAAAATTTCTATTTTAAAAACATGGTGGTAGTGGTAAGATAGTAAGCAAGATAATAAGTAAGTTGGGGGGATGGTATGTCAGATTATTTGCCGCCATATACAATATCCAATAAGATGCTTGAGCTAGTGGCCTCCATATCTGAGAAGGTTGGGAAGATAAGCAGTCATAAAGAACTGAAGTCAAAACCGCACCTTAGACGGAATAACCGGATCAAATCGATTCATTCTTCTTTGAAGATTGAAGCAAATTCCCTTTCCTTATCAGAGGTAAGGGATGTTATTGACGGGCATTCTGTGCTTGGAGCTCAGAAAGAAATACAAGAAGTAAAGAATGCCTATGCTGCTTACGAAGAGATAGAAGGGATAAAGCCGTACAGCATATCGGATTTCAAACGTATTCATGGAATTATGACCCATCTGACCGTAGCCGAATCGGGGACATTCAGAAAAGGTGATGAAGGCGTCTTTTCGGGCGGTAAATGTATCTTTGTGGCTCCGCCGCCGCAGATGGTGCCGGAACTTATGAAGGAATTATTTGACTGGATGAAGAAGCATGAAAGAAATATTCATCCGCTTATCCTGTCATCAGTTTTTCATTATGAGTTAGTGTTTATCCATCCCTTTTCGGACGGCAACGGACGAATGGCAAGATTGTGGCATACAGTACTTTTATATAATTGGAGAAGCGTATTCGAGTATATTCCGTTGGAGAGTCAGGTCGAAAAGTTCCAGGAGGAATATTATGATGCCATCGCAAAGTGTCATGTGCAAGGAAAATCTGATCTGTTCATAGAGTTTATGTTAGAGCAGATCGATATGATTTTAGATGATGTGATTGTGCAGATTGATCAGTCAAATGCTGAAACAAGTGAATATGTAAAGAAGATGCTTTCCGTAATGGAATATGATGTTCCATACACAGCGCTTTCCATCATGGATTTGTTAGGGCTTAAGTCAAGAGAGACTTTCCGCAAAAACTATATGAATCCGGCAATCGAACTGGAGCTTGTGCAGATGACGATTCCGGACAAACCGAACAGCAAAAACCAGAGGTATGTGAAAAAATAGACTAAGAGCAGACTAAGAGAAAGGCATGGTTATAAAGATGGAATATGCGGCAATCAGGCATTTTGCGGATAAAAGATATTGTTATGCCATAGAGAAGGGACGATTTCTGATCAGACTTGAGACAAAAAAAGGTGATACGGGAAAGGTGATATTGCATGTGCAGGATAAATATCTGCCGCTCAAATATATGGATACAAGAAAGGAATACGGGATGAAGATCGCGTATTCCGATAATTACATAGATTATTACGAAATAACGATAGATACTGACGTAGTATGCCTAAGATATTTTTTTGAAATAGAAGACACTGTAGGGAAAGTAACGTACTATGGAAACCATAATTTTTATGATGAGTGTATCACCGACATAGACAGAATGTTTGACTGTCCGCAGAATCTTAGGGAAGAGGAAATGTTTGAATTGCCTGATTGGGCAAGGAATAAGGTGGTATACCAGATTTTCCCGTCCCGTTTCGCTTCGGATCGGGATGTTCCGGAGGAAGTCTGGTATCAGGCACCGATAGGGCATAAGGCTGATTTGAAAGGTTCTCTTCGGGGAATTATTAACCATTTGGAATACATCAAGGAATTAGGGGCGGATATCATTTATATGACGCCGATTTTCAGTTCCAATACCAGCCATAAGTATAATATCGATGATTATTACAGAATTGACCCGTCTTTTGGGACGAAGGAAGACTTGAAGGAGCTTGTGGGAAAGGCTCATGAACTGGGAATGTATGTCATTTTGGACGGGGTATTTAATCACACGGCGATAGACTTCTTTGCCTTCAAAGATATCAGGGAGAAGGAAGAGCGGTCAGCGTATCTGAACTGGTATTATATTGAGGATTTTCCGCTTGTGATCGAGTGGGGTAAAAAGCCCAATTTTAAGACCTTCAGCTATGCCGCATTTATGCCGAAGCTTAATCTGCAAAATAAAGAGACGGCGGATTTTGTCATCGATGTGGCGTCTTATTGGATCAGGGAGTGCGATATTGACGGCTGGCGGCTGGATGTGGCGGATGAGATCAATCACGCTTTTTGGAAGAGATTCAGGAGAGAGATTAAGGCTGTTAAGAAGGACACCCTGATTATCGGTGAGATCTGGCATTTTGCCGGTGATTTTCTGGAAGGTGATGAATGGGACAGCATTATGAATTATCAGTTCTATTATGCCGTGAAGGATTTGGTGGCATCAGAGAAAATGAGTGCAGCCGCATTTGTAGGAAATCTCAATTTTATGAAAGGAAATCTGAATAATGGGTTGGAGGGTTATCTCTGGAATTTTATAGACAGTCACGATACGGCAAGATTTTCCCATAGCGTGGGAAATAGTATCAAAAAGCAGAAGCTGGCAGCGGCGTTGCAGCTCTTGCTTCCGGGTATGCCTATGATCTATTACGGAGATGAGGTGGCTCTGGAGGGCGGGCCTGATCCTGACTGCAGACGGGGTATGCTTTGGGATGAAAGCAGACAGAATAAGGAAATTCTTAAGTTTTACAAGACTCTTATCCGAATCAGGCACGAATATCCTGTATTGACGGAAGGCAAGCTTGTGAAGCAGTATACAGAAGATTCGACAGGAATCATTTATATGGAAAGATGTCTGAATGGTCAGAGTATGATAGTGGTCTTCCACACGCAAGAGGGAAATGTTGAACTGCCGGAATTAAAGGGCAGGAAAAATCTTGTTGACGGGCAAAAGTTTTCGGGGAATTTGGGAGACTACGAAACGGCGGTGCTGGTGCCTTGTGGAGTAGAATAGAGGAATCGGAATGCAAAATTCTATGAAATCATTTACGAAATTATATATACCGATCTTATTGGAGACCCTGTGCCATATGCTGGCGGGGATGGTAGATACCATGATGCTGGCCACTGTGGGGGACGATGCGGTTGGCGCAGTAGGTACGGCCAATACCTATATCAGTGTCTTTATTATGATGTTTCATGTTGTGTCATCTGGCATGATCGCCGTGATGACGCAGTATATCGGGGCGAAAAGAGTCGGAGTGGCATATCAGGCAAGGCAGTTGGGGGTTATTTTTAATCTTTCGATTGGAGTTTTGCTTTCTGTGTTCTTATTTACCTTTTCAGGAAGTATTCTGGAGACCGTGGGAGTGGCGCCGCTTCTTATGGAATATGCCAAAACCTATCTCCGGATAGTGGGAGGCTTCTGTTTCTTAAACGCTCTGATTCCCATTTTCTCAAGCTATCTGAGAGCCTTCGGACATACGAAGCAACCGCTGATTGCTTCATTGTTGGCAAATGTCGTGAATCTGTGCCTGAATGCCGTTTTTCTGTTTGGATTCCACAGTGGTGTGGCGGGAGTTGCGGCTGCTACAGTTATATCAAGAGTTATGAATCTCGTAATTGTCATTGTGGCAGGCAGTCTTTTGGTCAAGGCGAAGGAAGACCCGGAGCGGCTGAAAAACAAAGAGGTATTTGTCCAGATCATAAAGGTGGGACTGCCCTCTGCTCTGGAAACTGCCCTTTATAATGTGGCGATGACGCTTACCATCCGGTTCTTAAATATGATGGACGAAGCGGGCGTTAATGTGACGGCGAGGGCATATACAGCCCAGATCGCCAATTTCTCTTATTGCGCCGGCGCGGCGTTGGCGCAGGCAAATGCCATAATGACAGGCTGGAGGATCGGTGAGGGGGATTATGAAGCCTGTGATAAGGGTACCAAGAAAGTTGCTTTGATCGGGATATGTGTAGGGGCCGGGCTTGCGGCAATATTTGCACTTAGCTCGAATCATCTGATCCGGCTGTTTACGGACGATGCGGAAATGATAGCCTTGGTGGGAAAGCTGTTGGCTATTGACATCGTTCTTGAAGTAGGACGCGTGACGAATCTGGTATTCGGTCAGGCATTAAAGACCAGCGGAGATGCCCTTTTTACTACAATAATCGCGGTAGTGTTTATGTATATCTGTATGGTGGGCGGCACGTGGTTCTTCGGGATACATCTGAATCTTCTGGCGGTAGGCGCATACATAGGACTTGCCGGTGATGAATGTGTGCGTGCGGTGTGCATGTTCCTGCGCTGGCAGTCGGGGAAGTGGAAGACGAAGGGATTTATTAAACATGAATGAAAATATAATATTGCTGGTCAGGTGAGTAGTATGCTGTCAGATATAATGTAATTAAGCTGCAAAAGTTGTCACATTCGATGCGACAGCTTCTGCAGCTTAAATGATTCTTTTCGTGAAATATTATTTAGTTTAGATCAACTTCACGCCGTTCTCCTGCATCTTCATGGCACGAACTTTGCAGGATAAACCAAACAGGTTGATGAAGCCTTCCGCGTCATGATGGTCATACATATCGCCTGTGGTGAAGGAAGCAATGCTCTCATTGTAGAGTGTGTACGGAGAAGTAGTACCTGCTTTGATGATATTGCCCTTGTACAGTTTGAACTTCACTTCGCCGGTCACATACTGCTGTGTGGACTCGATAAATGCCTGAACTGCTTCGCGAAGCGGTGTGAACCATTTGCCTTCATATACGATCTGAGCAAACTTGTTACCCATATCAGCCTTAAGCGCATAGGTGTCACGGTCGAGGATCAGCTCTTCAAGCTGCTGGTGTGCTTCGTAGAGGATCGTTCCGCCGGGTGTCTCGTATACGCCGCGGGATTTCATGCCTACGACACGGTTCTCCACAATATCTACGATGCCGATACCGTGCTTACCGCCCAGCTCATTTAAGGTGGCGATGATCTCGGACACTTTCATCTTCTTGCCGTTGACGGAAGTGGGAATACCTTTTTCAAAAGTCATGGTTACATACTCACCTTCATCAGGAGCCTTCTCAGGTGTGGTGCCCAGCACTAACAGGTGCTCATAGTTAGGCTCGTTGGCGGGATCTTCCAGCTCAAGACCTTCGTGGCTGATATGCCATAAGTTACGGTCGCGGCTGTAGCTGGAATCTGCGGAGAAAGGAAGATTGATGCCGTGCTGACGGCAGTACTCGATCTCTTCTTCACGGGAGTTTAATGTCCACTTCTCGTTTCTCCATGCAGCGATGATCTTTAAATCAGGAGCAAGTGCCTTGATACCCAGCTCGAAACGGATCTGATCGTTACCCTTGCCGGTAGCGCCGTGGCAGATCGCGGTAGCGCCTTCTTTACGGGCAATCTCAACCAGTTTCTTCGCGATAACAGGTCTTGCCATGGATGTGCCTAATAAATATTTATTCTCGTAAACTGCATGTGCCTGTACGCAGGGCATAATGAAATCGTCACAGAACTCGTCCGTGAGATCTTCTATGTAGAGCTTGGACGCACCGCTGGATAAGGCTCTCTCCTCAAGTCCGTCAAGCTCCTCCGCCTGACCGCAGTTACCGCATACGCAGATAACTTCGTAATCGAAATTTTCTTTCAGCCAGGGGATGATAACGGTCGTATCAAGTCCGCCTGAGTAAGCAAGAACTACTTTTTCTTTCATAATCGAATCTCCTTTTTGTGATTTTTGTTGGCAAACTTCGAGTTCGCGAAGCGAAGCTCGCAATCGAACGTGCTCGAATAGCCACGAGTTTGTGAAGTGTAAGCGAACAAATCTCGTAATCGAACTTGTTCGATTTTTTTTATATGTAGTCAGAAGCTCCAAGCCGGTAGATGATGTGGCTTGAAATCCATGATACACTTTGTTCCTAAAACAATATACAACAAGACAGTGCAGAATGCAAGTGTAAATTTATGCATATTTATATGAATATTATAACAGAATTTGTATAAAGTAAAAAAACAATTGAATAATATGCATATATAGTGTATTATTATGCAAATGCTTTTAGCGATAATATAGCAAGAGTAATCAAGCGTCCGATAGATGAACGTATAAGAGCATATATTAGAATTTCAAACCGTTATAATTATAAAAGAACTGTAAAAATCAGGGATTGGGGAATTGAAGGAAAATGAATATAGTATTATACTCGAATAAAATTGATGAATATTTAAAGCATGACAATGTGATCGATTATGAAAATGAAGCCGTTATGGAACTTGCTGATACATTATTTCAAAAGGCAGATAATGAGTTGGAATTTATCAGGATAGCATATGAATTTGTCAGAGATAATATTTCGCATTCGGCAGATATAAACGAAGATGTGATTACACGTTCCGCTTCGGAAGTGCTGAAAGCCGGTCATGGAATTTGTTTTGCGAAAGCTCACTTGCTGGCGGCGTTATTACGGTGCAAATCTGTTCCGGCAGGCTTTTGTTATCAAAAGCTAATTTTAGATGATGAAACGGCTCCTGTCCTGATTTATCACGGGCTAAACGGTGTATATATTAAAGACTGTAAAAAATGGATAAGGCTTGATGCAAGAGGGAATAAAGCCGGTGTGAATGCACAGTTCTCAATAGAAACGGAACAGCTTGCGTTCCCAGTACGTCCGAAAATGGGAGAAGAGGATAGCTTTATAGTATATCCAGACCCTGATATAAAGGTATTGGAAAAAATGAGAAAGAACAAGACGAGGACAGAACTTTGGGAGAATCTTCCTACAGAACTTGCTTATGCAAAAGTGTAGGATAGCAAATGAATAATAGTCAATTTGCTTCAGTTTGTTTGGATAGAAAATTAGTATTGGACGGAGGAATGCAATGCAGCTTCAGAAATGCACTATGATAGATGTGCCTAAACTTGCTCTATTAAATAAGCAGCTCATTGATGACGAAAAAAGTGATAATCCAATGAACATCAGTGAACTGGAAAATCGAATGAAGGGATTCTTAGAAACAGATTACAGTGCCTATTTTTTCATTGAGGATAGTCAGGTCATTGGATATGCGCTCATTAAGAATACCAGTAATCCGGTGTATTTACGGCAGTTTCTTATAGATAGAAATTATAGAAAGCAGCATTATGGGGCACAAGCCTTTCGAATGTTATTACAGTATCTGGATATAAAAGAAATAGACTTAGAAGTGCTGCCTTGGAATAAAAACGGGCTGGCTTTTTGGAAGAATTGTGGGTTTAATGAAACCTGTATTGCTATGAAGTATAAAGAATAGAGTGCTAACTACGGCATGATTATGTGGAGGAAAGCATGAAATGAATGTAATAAAGTTGGAATCCGATAAATTTGATGAAATCAAATTGTTTTTTAAAGATATTTTTATGAATGAGCCGTGGAATGATGACTGGAGCGATGACAACCAACTTACGGAATATATGTTGGATTTGACGGGAAACAGGAATTCGCTTGCAATAGGTCTGTATGATGAAAATGAACTGATCGGTTTCTCATTGGGAAGCATCATGCACTGGTGCGCAGGAACTGAATACTACATTTATGAGTTCTGTATCAAAAGAGAGCGGCAACATAGCGGTCTTGGAACTTTATTTTTAAATGAAATTGAAAATTATGTAAAAAATCTGGGTATCAATCATATTTTTCTTCAAACAGAGAAAAATGTTCCCGCATATGAGTTCTATAAAAAGAACGGTTTTTCAGAACTTGAAGGACATATATCTTTTGTTAAGATGTTTGATTGAAATTATAAATCAGGGCAGGCAGCGTGAGGCGCTTGTCTGATCGACTGTTTAAGTGATAAATTCATATTTTGAAGAATATAACCTCATGCAACATGATGTGTTACATAGAATCGAAAAAGAGCACATGCCGGTTGGTTGTTATGCTGCATGTGATGTGGCAGAATATATCTTGTCCAGATGGCCGGAAGACAATATTTTTACCACAGGAAGCACAGCGCCTGTAGTAATGAGTAAAACGCAGCGGATTGCGAATGTCCGCTTTTATAAGGAGATGAGATATATGAGCTTAGGATCAAATATATGTTTTTTGAGGAAACAGAAAAAGTATACACAGGAACAATTTGCAGAAAAGATGGGAGTTACCCGTCAGACGATATCAAGATGGGAGTCTGACGAAGTAGTTCCGGAGCTTACAAAGCTCATTGAAATAAGTGACTTTTTTTCATGCAGGCTTGATACGCTTGTGAAGGAAGATCTGTCGGATCCGGGGGAGATTTATTCTAAAATTCAGATTATTAGAGTAGCACCATTTAGAATGGCGAGATATGTAATGATTTCGCCTAATCCTGAGAGCGATGTTAATGAATATATGGAGAAGTGGGCTGGTAACAGTGGACTTAAGGCTGCCAATCCGAATGCCAGAATGATAGGATGGGATTTTCCTTTTGTATCACAGGAACAACAAAACAGATTCGGAATGCACGGATATGTGGCAGCTTATATTTTGCCGGAAGGGTTTGAAACGGAATGTCCCGGCGTAGAGTATGCGGAAAATGCAGAGGCCGACTACGCAATGATTACCATTAAAGAGCCTTTTATACAGCCTTTTGAGAGAATTCCTAACGCATATAAGATCATCATGGAATATCTTCAGGCGAATAATTTTAAAGAGAAACAACAAGATAACATTGTCGGCTGTTTTGAACATGAATATGAAGAGAATGGAATTGTATATATGGATGTTTATATTCATGTTGATGGTGTTACTAAAGTGGATGCCTTTTCAAAGTTTAATTGAAGCGGCTTACAATAGAAACAGGGGATCAAGTAATGATGGAATTGACAAAAGCCGGTACATCAGATGTATTGGTGATAAATGGTATTTCCAAGCGTGCATTTGATAGTGACATTACTGTTGGAGCAACTTCAAAAGCAGGTCCACCCGGATATATGTCTGTAAGCTTTCATATTAAGATGGCAAAGGCGAATCATCTATATAAATTATCAGTGGATGGTCTTATTGTAGGAGGCGCCATACTTTTTGCGGATGGGTCTAAACTTAATATAGGTAGAATATTTGTAGATCCTGAATATTTCAGAAAAGGGTATGGCATATTTATAATGCATGAAATTGAAAGAATTTTTTCTGATGCAAAAGAAATATTTCTTGATACGCCTCTTTGGAATATTCGTACAAATGCTTTTTATCAAAAACTGGGCTATATCGAGTATAAGAGAGATGATGAGTTTGTTTACTATATTAAAAAGATAAACAACTGATTTTTCACAAAAGACTCATCAGAATTTGGTGCAAAGACTATGAATAATGCTTATGCGGATTATAAAGGACAGATCCCATAGAAAAAAGATAGAGGAGCAAAAATAATAAATTTGCTCCTCTATAGTATTTTGAAATAAAATATCTTATCTTAAATATAAAGAGTATAATTATCTCCCTTGTGCTCTTTGTATTTAAGATCTGAATAAAAATAGTTAACAGAGTCATCCATAATCTTTCTAAGTGCAACTTTTGTCATTTCAGTGCAGTCGTCCCGTGTTAAAGCTTCTGACATTTCACAGAATAAGGCTTCACTGTTTTCCTGCATATCACTTGTGGGTATTCCCTCTATATATTCCATCTCTAATAACATATACCAGGTGTTCCTGTCGCAGCGGATACCTACCATACGCCTGAACTTTGCAGTAACCTTTGTCTCTTCAAAAACCTCCCGCACGGCAGCTTCTTCCGGCAATTCATTTTCGTGACAAAAGCCGCCGGGAATTAATAGTTTTCCCTTTGCCCCGCCATATGTATGCCTTACCAGCAGAACCTGATCTTCTTTTCTTACAATGCAACCTACTGAAAAATTGTAATTATCACTCATTCGCATGCTCCTTTTTATACTGATATGATTCAAATACTTTTTAGAACTTTATCTAATTCCTCAAAACTGTTTACTATATTGCCGGAAAATACTTCGTTATCCCTGTTAAAGAGCACAGTATTGATTCCTATTTTCTGCGCTACATTCAGATTTTTGACGCTGTTATCAACAAAAATACACTCTTGCGGATTGCATTGAATATGGTCAATGGTATAGGTAAAAATCCGGCTTTCGGGTTTGCGCATATGAATATTTCCGCTGACAATGCATTCTTTAAAATATTGATAAAGACCATATAATTCAAACAAATAGTGACTCCATTCCTTCACGTCATTGGAGAGCAGAACAAAGTCGTATTGTTTATAGTTTTTTTCAGCAAACCATAAAAAATCCTTATCGAAGGTTAAATAGTTTTTTAAATAATCCTGCATTGTCTTAGTTGGATCTGAATATCCTAATATCGAGAGAAATTCGTCAGAACTCAGCTCTCCGTTTCCGGCTTTTGTAAATAAACATTCCTCTCGAAATGCTTTTGTAAGTCTGTCATGTTCCTTTTTATCAAAATGTTCAAATGTGTATGGAATAAAATATCCTTTACTTTCCTTTATAATCACACCATACATATCAATTAAGAGTATTCGCTTTTTTTCCATATGAAATCATTTTTCCTTTCACAAATGTGTATCCGGCAGTAGGGTTTTCCAAAAAGAAATCTGCAATTTCTATATTTCGATTGCAGTAATCTTCGGCTTCTTTACGGGATAAGCCATGCGTCAGCAAATAGAGAATCAGCTTGTCTTTTTCTTCTTCACTGATGCCGGAAGTCCAATCGTTGTATGCGATAAAATCATTTTTCGTTTCATCGTAATTTGCAGATTGTGCAGTGACAAATGCTACCTTATCGCTCATTCTTACATCAACATCAACAAGTCCCAACTTCTGCATCATATGCGCAGTCCTGATTGCGACTGCATAATCTCTTCCCTGCATTGTGAGTTCAGTCCGCCACTTTTTTTCCAGACCATCATGTCTGCATAGTGCTTGATAGTCCATACCATCAATATATAGCCCACAGCATTCAAATTCCCTGTTTGAATCAATACAGACAACATATCCGCCAGGTTTCGCAAAGGTAATCATTTTCTGTATAAAAGCTGCCGGATTGTCCAAATGCCTGAGAACTGCCTGACATACTACAAAATCATACTGGTCTTCGGCTGAATACTCAAAAACATTTTTACAAAGAAAGGTGGCATCTATTCCTTGTTGTTCAAAAAGAGTTTTTCCCTTATTGATTAAGTCCTCAGCAAAATCCATTCCTGTATAGGTGCTTCCTTTGGGCAGATAAGGGAGCAATAGCAATCCTAAAAATCCATATCCACAACCGCAGTCTAATACAGAAACCGGCTTATCAATTTTCCAGACTTGTGAGATAAGAAAGTGGGCATAGTCATCGTTCCAAGAACCTTTTCGTGTCCGCAAAAGGTATTCCAGTTTTTGATTCCAAAAATCTTTTGTAGCGGTTTTTTCAGGAATATACGCTTCTCCATCGAGTGGCTTTAATCCCAATAACTGGTCTGTTGATACCGAAAAATATTCTGCCAATAATGGAAGAACGGTAATATCCGGCATATTAATTCCTGTTTCCCATTTGCTGATCGTTTGGAATGAAACGCCAATACTATCAGCCAGCTCTTGTTGTGTTACCCTGTTCTTCTTACGCAAGTCGGCAATGCGCAAAGATATTTTACTCATAGTTATAAACCTCCTGCTATAAATCAGATGTTATATATGTGTGTTATAGGAAATTCCTCGGGTTGCCACGAGTTTGCGAAGCAAATCTCGCAATTGAGCGAAGCTCAATTTTTTATTGGATTATATCAGATATTAGAGGTTTTGTATTCTCATAAAGTAGATAATATTTTCGCTCGCAGGGCGAAGAGAAAAGCCGGAACGCATATTTTATAATAACGTTCCAGCCTTACCTTATCCCATCAGTATTCAAAAAATCTAATATTTTACCATTCTACCGGAATCCATACTTCTGAAGTTCCCTGATATATCCGGATTCCTTCTATTTCCTCTACTTGAATCGGCGCGTCAAAAAGCCGACACCATGAAAACGGTTTTTCGGTGTTAGCTGCCCCGATCCCGCTTGATGTGCCGCCGGAAGCAGAGAAACCTACCGTGCTCCCATCTTTTAGCATAACAGATCCTGAATAGGGGCCGGACACAGTACTCCCCAGGATACCCGAAAAATGAATGGATATGGAGGAAACGGTTAACTCTTCCACTGACAATCCGAGCTGTTCGAGCATTTCCGCCTGTTTAGCAGGAATTGATACGCTGTGCTGCTCTACTGGATTTTCAAGCGTAAATTCCGTTAGGATTTCGTCCGGAACTGTATAGTCCTCCTCTAAAACAAAATACCCAAGCTCTTCGTTACCGAAAACTTCCAGCCCGTCCGCATTCTCTCCGTTCTCTAGCCGTCTGATTTTGCCTGTAACTTCCGGCTGTTCCGCCTTTTCTACGATTTGAATTACATCCCCTTTGCTGAAGGTTTCATCCTCCGCGACGGAAAGCAAAAGGCTACCGGTCAAAACACCGTCTTCTTCTATTTTCGGATTCAGAACCATAATGTAACCTGATATACCGCGTGCCTGCTTGGTGCCTTGCGAAATGCCATACCATAAATCTGCCTGATCCTGCCGATATCCTGCCAGCAATTTTGAATTCCACATAGTTGCTTCATCGAATGTAAAACCTGCCGTTATGTTCTCATATCCTGCGGTATCAGGATTCATGATATAACGGAAGGGGATAAACAGGTAGTTGCCGTCATACAGTGCAGCCTCCAGCCGAAAAGTGCCGTTTGTCCGCACGACTTCGTTATCTAAAGAAGTTCCGTACTGTGCGTAAATATTTTGCTGTTCTTCCGTCAGCACCTGTTCGTTTTGAGTCAAAAGTTTCATTGCATTCGCAAGTCTATCCATCAAAGAAAATTCATTCGCGGCAAATACCGTCATGCCGGACACGAGAAGCATACCCACGCAGGCCGCGGTACGTGCCGAAAAAGAAAACCGTTTTCCCATGTTTTTTTGCGTATGGTCATTCGCAACATGCCCGTCCGCAGCGGTTTCAAGGCACTGCCACATCCTGTCTTTTTGCTCCTTGTCTAAGTGAATTTGGCGGTACATATTTTTAAACAGTTCTTGTTCCATCTTGAAATTCCTCTCTTTCTGTTAACAGTTTTTGTTTGATAAGCTTTTTGGCACGTAATAACCTGGCGGATACCAGATTGGGTGTGATGCCAAGAATCTCTGCAATTTCCTGCACTTGATACTCCTCATAATAACGAAGATATAGTACAATACGGTATTTGGGTGCAAGACAGGACAGTGTTTCGTACAATTCGCTTTCTTCCCGTTGCTGAAACGGTACGGCAATTTGTTCTGCGTTCTCTAAGGAACAGACTCGTTTCAACCATGCAGAGGAAACCGTGCTTTTGCAATAATTAACTGTCACGCGGATAAACCATGCCTTTTCATGCTCACGGTTTTCAAACTGTGGTCTTTTTCTCAGATACCGCAGGAAAACTTCCTGAACGGCATCCTCTGCAAAAGGTACGGAATTTCCATAAGACATGGCAATACGGTAAATCATGTCTGAGTAGCTCTCAAACAGTTCTTTCACATCGTAATTTGTACTCATGATTTTCTCCATTTCTACGGGGCTTTCTTATCTCTTCCCTCTATGTGTATCGTACAAAAATGAAATATTAAATGCGCATTCGTATATAACACTTTACAAGTAGTTGAAATCTGACAAGATTATAAAATATTTTGATATTGATTTGAATAAAATTGACAGAATATGTTACTGGTAAAATTTGTGTACCGGGGGTATGTGAGTGTGATATACTCGAAGTGGCGAATTAAATTATCGCTTTTGCTTGATGGTGAAGTTCAAGGATAGAGACAACATATCATCAAAATTGGGGACACAAAATGTATTATGAATTACAGCCGCTGCGAATTCAAGCAGGATGGAAAATAGAATTTAATAACTTTACAGAATACGACATAGATGAACATGGGGAAAACGATTCGTTTGAATTGCATGAAGATTTACTTCGGCTTTATAATGAGAAGGCAAATCTGATTATTGATTTAGGGTGGTATCCAAGTTATGACATAAACGGAAATTATCTGTTGTTACTTGTCAAAGATTTTAAATGGGATTGTCCATTAGAACATGTTTCATCTAGATCGAAAAAAGAAATTGTTGCCTGTATTGAAAAATGGGTGTGTTATGGTTTTTTTGCAAAATATTGCAGCAAGTAATTCAGTAAATTTAGGAGCATATATTTTGATGAAATATGAGATTTTTCTCAGTTATAATCTCAAAATGAGAAATTTCAATCAAACAATTGACTATTTTTGTATGTATGGTAAAATACTATCAACGGAGAGTCCTGCCAACAAGTGGACGTTCAAAAAGCGTTAGCGTCGCTGCGGTGACACTACATTCAAGGACTATGGCAACATAGTCCTTGAAATATTTTATGGGAGAAATTTATGGAATGTGAAAAATATAATTCAAAATTCCGCGCGGATTGGATGAAATAAGTTGTGACATATTCTGGTTTATGCGCTGGCTCTTATACTTAGAGTTTCCTGCTGATGAGGATTCGGATTATTCTGCTGCCGGGTTTACAGTTGATGTGATCATGGATCATATCTTGCGGAGGCACCGAAAGGAGTGGGAAAAGCAGGGCAAGGGGAGTGTGGCAGACTGGTGGGTGGAAGGAAATTTGCATGATTAGGATCGGCATGAATAAGCAAAAATGCGGGACAATACCAAAATCGGCGGCTACGATGTTACAGGTATGTTTACCATTTATCCTTGGTATTGTTTTAGGAATAATTGCAAAATTTACAGATGGGCGTGACTTCCTGTACTATTTTCCTGTATTTGCTGATATAATGGGGCGATTCGGAATATGGGTCTGGGTGGCCGCGCTGATAGCTATTCGTTCGAAAAAACCTTTACTCGCGGCAATTCGTTCTTTCATTTTTTTTATCGGAATGTTACTTGCGTATTATGGTTATACTGTTCTGGTTTTGCATTTTTTCCCAAAATCACAAATTATTTTGTGGGGTATCATCGCTATGGTTACTCCGTTTTGTGGTTTTCTGATATGGCATATACATAAGGAAAGTCATTATGCAAATTTTATTTCTTCCTTACCTTTTACGATTTTCTTTACAGAATGGTATTTAACAGTTTTTACTGTTCGGGATTGGGCTTTCCGTACTGCCAGAGATGAACTGCTGTTAGGCATTGCCTATTTATGCTTTACTTTCTCATTGTTAGCAGTTGTCCCGACAAACAAAAAANGATTATTCAGTCTGCTTTATGGATTATTGATATCAATTATCCTGATACAACTAATACTNGCAGAAATCATAGTCAACCCGTANGAGAAATTGCTAAATATATAAATTCCGGTTTTATTGACAAGTTGATTAAACCACGGAATTGGAATTCGGGAAGGAGATAATAGAAAATGATAGAACTTAGGAGATTATCAGTAGATGATGGAATGGATGTATATATAATGTTACAAGAAATTCCCAAAGAAGAGAATGGGTTAATGAACAGTGCTAACGGATTATCATTTGAGGAATATAAAGAATGGTTGAAGAGAAAATATGCAGATTCCAAGCAGACTGGTCTTATGGACGGTTGGAAAGTGCCGGCTACTACATATTGGCTTTATGCAGATGAAAAACCGGTTGGTTTTGGAACTATAAGGCATTTCCTCACAGATGCGCTTCGTGAAGCTGGTGGACATATAGGGTATGGAATAGCTCCTGAGTACCGTGAGCAAGGATATGGGAAGAAAATTCTTGGGCTTTTACTAGAGGAAGCCATCCGGCTTGGAATTGATAGAGTACTTGTTACAATTAAATTGGACAATGCTGCATCAAAGGCGGTAGCACTTGCAAATGGTGGTGTGATTACCGGACAAACGGATGAAAGAATACTTGTTTGGATAGATACTGCGCAGAAAAGCTGAAAATCCATCTGATAATGATTCTGTCAAATCCTGATTTGTGGGAATGTGACTGTAAAAAGAAAGTGGGGAAGAGGTGGGACGATATAAACGTAAAATCAGCAAATTACAATCGAGGAGGATAAAATATGATATTCAAGCCTATGAAGGTAATAGACAAAACCGGATATGAAGTAATACTGAGGAATGCAGAAATAAATGACGCGGAAGATCTGATAAAATATTTGAAAATTACAACATCGGAAACACCATATTTGATTAGAGAACCTGATGAGGTTACTTTATCACTTGAACAGGAACAGAACTTCATTCAGAGAGTGATGGATTCAGACAGGGAATTAATGCTTGTCGCAATAATTGACGGGAAACATATCGGAAATTGCTCTCTTATGGGTATTGGTGAATATAGGAGATACCACCATAGGTGCAGTGTTGCAATAGCATTGTATCAAGAATATTGTGGCAGAGGCATTGGAAAAATTATGATGCAGACTGTTTTAGAAATAGCCAAAGAAATCGGTTATGAACAGGCAGAATTAGAAGTAATTGCGGATAACAAGAATGCAATNGCATTATATGAAAATTTAGGGTTTGANAAGTATGGACATTTTCCTNATAATATGAAGTATGAAAATGGGAAATATG
Organism: Lachnospiraceae bacterium; assembly: GCA_014804355.1. Lineage (GTDB taxonomy): Bacteria > Bacillota > Clostridia > Lachnospirales > Lachnospiraceae > UBA3282. The sequence continues at coordinate 19,808 of JAAUZY010000034.1, read as the reverse complement.
CNGATGCGTATTGGATGATGAAAAAATTGTGATATATTCCGGNTTNNGCACTGNNTCCTATACNTAGAGNNNGAGTNNANATATNNTTGAAATTGAGGNNGNAAANGCGGNANGGAAANATCTTTNNCGTTTGGNTGATATAGTAGATNTAGAGGGATANTGATGAAAAAATANGTGTTAGCTTTTTTAATAACTATTCCTATANTGTTGTNTGTCTGGAANNTGGGGGACTCGGCAGAGGAGCCGNAGTCTGCCTATAATGGNACTGCGNNGGAAAGCGAGANTTATCACGTCCGGTATTGTGCAGGAANNAGATGAAATAGTGNNGGNAGAAGATAATGTAATNGAAGCGGNCGCNGATNTNATAATNGAAGATAAAGCTGGGGANNCGGATGTATCAAGTCAAANACAGGAGCAGGANAAANTCGTCGATAACACGCAGGCTAANACNGAGAGATTTTATCAGGNAGCCGAANNGNNNTTCGGATTAAGTTTCGAGGAGGCTCAGAGTTGGTTTGACATCGTAACNGAGGATGATATTTTTGGCGGAGGNGTCAGAGAAATCAGCGANTTAATATTTGATGATATAGACNGCAATGGNAAGACTGATATGATCATTATGGTGCAGGAAACCGAAATGAAGTATCTNTATGGAACGGGTGCCTTGTATTTTTATATGAATNAAGAGGAGNCNTATTGCTTTACGGACGAGNATTTTCCTTTTTNTNGNNNTNTNNNTATNTGCTATACAGATNTGAATGGGGATGGCANCGTGGAAATTGCTTTTGNGCTTCNGGGGACAGGNAACGGNGGAGCGGGAGACTGGCATAAGGCGATACTCAGTTACACAGGAAANNCAATGGAGCGTCTTGCGTTTCCTGCTGANGAGGATTCGGATTATTCTGATGNCGNGNTTACAGTTGATGTGATCATGGAACCGGATCCGNATACTTATACAGCCTATTGTCCCTATTTNGANGAAAGCATTACTTTTCAGGCATCNAATATNTACGAGGGNGANAGNCANAANTCATATCTTGCNNANGCNCCNAAAGGAGTGGGANGTAACTGNAGGGGATATNNTGATTTACANATTGTTATGTGGGAGGGCAGGAATGCGNTTCAGGTAAANGAGTATTTATACGGNGANGGTGGNANTGNCCATTGTGTAGGATGTGCATATTTTATCTTGGTATGGGACGAGCAGGGCAACGGTAGTGTGGCAGATTGGTGGGTGGAAGGAAATTGAAAGTTGTGGAGATATGGTAAATGAATGAATATATGCGATATTTAGCGGAATTAATCCCTGAAAAGACAGTCTTAAGCTTGTAAAAAATGAAGCGAAGATATATTATAAGTCACATTCACTTGATGATTGTTTTAATGTAGGGATTGAACTTTATCAGTCGGATAATTTTCAGATTCAGGAATGGCTGAATAGCGATTGTGCCAAAGTTCGCAGAGCAGTTTCAGAGGGATTGAGAGTATGGACAAGCCTATGAAGGTAATAGAAAAGGTTAATATGAGAAAAATAAAGTTGATGAAAGCTTTGATATGTAGCTGTATTTTTGCTATGGCCCTGTCTTTTGCTGCCTGTGCGAATCATACAGATTATGATGTGAATGAAGAAATGTCTCAAACGCAGATTAATACTTCAGTGCAGGAAAGTGAAACTGAAGAAGAACAGGAACCAGAAGAAGTGCAGGAGACGACTTTGGAAGCAGGCTCAGAAGCGGAAATGGCAGCAGAATCGGAGTCGGAAGTGGAAATGATAGCAGAACCAGAGCCGGAAACGGAAATGGTGACGGATTCTAATGGACCCGTGGAGGTATCGGAATTGGATTACGATTCGTTTCAAAGCAGAATGACCGATGAGGAATGGGAGGGATTTCAACAGTATTTTCCTTTGTTAAAGGAGAATGCGGTATTTCATTATACGGATTTTGGTGATGGAGAGGAGTTGAACAAAAACGGGGAGCCTAAGGAAGAGGGCGAGTATCTATTGTATGAGCGTTATATGTCTGAGGAAACAATGGATATCAATCGTTATGTGGAAAACTATTCCGAGTCTGGCATTGAATGGAAAGTGGAAGACATACGCGTATTCGATTTAGATGGAGACGGTGTGCTGGAGTTGATTATTCAGTGGACGCCGATCGGAAATCTTTTGATTTTGCACTGTGAGAAAGGAGAATTTTACGGATGGGAAATCATGTACAGAGGTTTTGAGGGGCTTCAAACGAATGGAGTTTACATTAGTTCCGGTGGTGCAGGATCTAATAGCTGGAAATGTATTCGGTTTGATAACGGGAGCTGGCTGGAGGAAGTGTTGCTTGAAGAAGAGTGGGGAGAATATTATGTAAGCGGAGAAGCGGTGGATGAGGATACTTTTCTGCAACAAGTCGATTTTTATGAAACGGAAGATGTAACAAGATATGAGCCTGTGCGGTGCATGGATTTGGGGAGATGAAGCATTGATGGAGCAGACAAAATTGGCTATGGAGGATACTATGAGCAGATTTAGTGAAAAAGGATATTTGGTAAAAGAAAATGCACCTATCTACCTGACATCAGATATGGATAGGACTGCTAAATGGTTTGAAGATACGTTGGGTTGGTATAGCAATATTGTTGAACGAGATGATAACGGAGTGGGGTGTTATGGAGTTGTTTTTGATATGTTACCGGAAGTAGAACGCACTCACTTGGCACCTTTTACAGGAATACAAATGTTTTTGGGAGAGCCAGAGCCGCACTTAATTTCATTTATGCAGGTCGAGGGGATTGAGAAAATGTATGACTATATTACATCAAAAGGCTGGGATAAAATTACGAAAGTCGAAATGCAGCCATGGGGTGGGAAAACTTGTAGCCTAACAACTATTGATGGTTATATTATCAATATATTTGAATAATTAGACGGACTTCGGTTGATTAACATATTTATTCGACCGCGCAATCAGGATTGAAAGGAAAAAGTAAATGATATTGACATACAGAAAAGCCGCAATATCGGATGCCGATTTGCTGATAGATATTTATAATTCTGCGTTTTATGATGACTTTGTTCGTTATGGGGAATGCCCCGGTTATGGAAAATCAAAGAATCAAATGGAGCAGTCGATCCTTAAATATCCTAAATACATAATTATAAAAGATAACATTCCCGTTGGAGTGATTTCTCTTGAAAATAGGAGGAATGGACATTATCATCTTGGCTGCTTATGTATTATTCCGGCGTATCAGGGAATGGGAATAGGCACGCTGGCATTTCGATATATGCTGACAATTTGTTCCGATTGGAGACAAATTATATTGGAGACACCTTCAGACAAAGAACAGAATAGAAAATTCTATACTGAAAAATGCGGATTTAAAATTGGCGGTAAAGGGAGGGACGGAGATGTAGAGGTTACTTATTTTATTTTGGAAAGGAACTTAAAATCTTGAAAAGAGAAATGTATCATCGAGATTGAGGAGGCAAATTAACATGTACGAGAGAATGTCCGATAAAGAAGCTGCACCGGCTATGCAGGAGCAACCGTTTTGGGAACAAACTTATGCCGATATGGATGTTTCTACCTTTTGCAAAGGGCCAACTGTGGATGTCAATGAATTTTATCACATATTCCCGAAGAATTCCCAAGTGTTGGACGTCGGCTGCGGGGAGGGCAGAAATTCCATTTTTATGGCTAAACTTGGAAATCTTGTAGATGCATTTGACATCTCTGAAAACGGCATTAAGAAAGCAAAGAAAATCGCAGAACAGTCTGGTGTTTCGGTCAATTATTTTTGCTGTGATTTAGAAGCGTTTATCTTTGAGAAGGAGTATGATGTAATCATGTCTCACGGCGTACTACACCTTCCTTATAAAGATGTAAGGGATACATTTATTGCAAAGATGCAGACAAATACTAAGATCGGCGGCTACAATGTCATAGGAATTTTTACAAACCGCCTGCCGGCAACACCCGATAATGCACCTTATACTCACAGCCTTTTTGATGTAGGAGAGCTGCCTGATAAATACAAGGATTGGGAAATTATCCATCATAACGAAGGGACTTTCACGGATTCACACCCCGGTGATATCCATCATGAACATGCCTTTGAACGGATCATTGCAAAACGTATTGTCTAAAAGTTGAAAATAGAGGATTTCGCAATCAGGGAGTGATAGATGAAGTCTGGTATGCATTGTTAAAGCTGAAATTTATGGAGGTATATTAGTGAAGATAAAATTAAAATACATAGGCAGCAGCATACTTATTACGCTTTCATTTGTTTTCGGTATTGGAGTAATATCATCAATTGCCATGATGACGATTAAAGGCAGTTTAGAACATGTAGCGTTAATTAGCGGTATAGCACAGGCTGTCTATTTACTTATTATTATATTCATTTTCAAAATGAAAAAAGTAGATATACAGAATACATATGGATTAAAATTAGTTCCATGTAAAGTATATTTTCTGCCGGTAATTGCAGCGTTTTGTTTTTCGGCATTCTCTAATATTGTGCAGGCTGTCGCACCAATTCCACAGGAATTAGTCGGTGGAATGTCAGATGATATGGAAACAAACGTTATTGCCCTGATTGTGTCTGTTTTTGTAATTGCACCCATTGTAGAGGAGTTTGTGTTTCGAGCTCTGATTATGACAAAACTTCGTAAAGAAGTTTCTACGGCTTTTTCAATTATTATTAGTGCAATTCTATTTGCATTAATTCATTTTATGGCAGGAGGTATTATTACGGTTGTACATGCCTTTTTGGGCGGTTTGATTTTTGCGTTAGCGTATGTAAAAACTAAGTCATTGTTTCCGGCGATCGCAGCTCATTTTTTTGGTAATATTGGGGGCTATGTTCCAACGGTTACGAGCAGTTTACCGACTGCTCTACAGTATGTAATAGCAGTTGGTTTTTTAACAGCTGCGATTGTATTATGTATAATAATGGCTCATAAGAAAGAGAATTAATTATCTCTATTGGTAAATATTAGACGTAATAATGCTGTTTGTGTTTTGGGGCGGGGTAAGTTAAAAAGAGATCGTGAACTGAGAAAAAAGGAGTTTGAAATATTAATCAACGCATTATCACACAGTATGTATTCCAATTTTGTTGACAACCGGCAGAAATTATAATACAATAACTGTACTATATAAAGCAATACAGATAATACAGGCAAGGCAAATGTGCTACAAATAGATATCAACATATCAGATGAGGAGGTGATTATTTGATCGAACTGGATTATCGCAGCAAAAAACCACTCTATGAACAGATTATTGAACAAATCAAACTGCTGGTCATCAAAGGACATTTAAGTCCCGGAGATTCTATTCCTTCGGTTCGGAAGATGGCACAGACTCTGGACATCACACCGTCCACCGTGGCGAAGGCGTATCAGGAGCTGGAACGTCAGAAAGTGATTGAGACGATCCGGGCAAAAGGAACCTTTATAGCGACCATGCCGACCATGGAACCTAATACGGAGGAACTGGAGAAGATACGAAGGCGGATTCAGAGCGAAATAATCGAACTGAAACGTACGGGTTATTCCGAGGCGGATGTGGTAAATCTGATAAAGGAAATCTATTCTTCCATCTAATGGTAGGGCAGAGATATTTCGGAAAGGAAGATAAGCAAATGTTAGAGATAAAGAACTTACATAAAGGCTACAATAATCGACCGTTTATCCATGGAATTAACATATGCATTCACCGGGGCGAGATTCATGGTCTGATCGGTTCTAACGGAGCCGGCAAGACCACCTTGCTGAAATGTGCTACGGGAATCTATAAACCGGCACAGGGAACGGTACAGTATGATGAACAGGATATCTATGATAATCCGGAAGTGAAAGCAAAAGTGGCGTATGTGTCAGAACAACTCGATTTTATTAAGATCTATTCTGTGGCGGGAATGGCCGCATACTATCAGAACTTCTACGAAACGTTTTCCAGAAAGAAGTTTGATGATCTGGTGAATCATTTCGGAATCGATCCTAAAAAGAACATAGGCACATTGTCAAAGGGACAAAGGTCAAAATTGAATTTTATCTTAGCGATTGCGCAGCAGCCGAAGTATCTGATTATGGATGAACCTGAGAGTGGTATGGATGCGGAGAGCAGAGCAATGTTCCGTGATATTCTTATTGAAGAAGTGGAGAGAGAGCAGATCGGAGTGCTTTTCTCCTGTCATGACCTGGCGGATGTGGAGCGCATGTGCGACAGTGTGACTATGATGGAGGCGGGAGAGGTTTTTGCGCAAAAATCTGTGAATGAGTTCATGGAAAGCGTGCAGAAATGGAGGGGTATTCTGCCACAGAAGACAACCGATGACAAACTGTTCGCCATGACCGTCCATGCAGCAGCCAAGATTGGAGACTTATCAGAGTTTTACACCGTGGGGGAGCGGGAAGAGAGCGAACGCATATTGAAGAAACTGGGTATCGTAGATTATTCCGGACAGCAGATTACACTGGAGGAGATTTACAAGCTTTTAAAGAAAATTTATGTGCAGGGAAAAGGAAGGGTGAGTGACACATTAAAGGAAGGAGGGGAAAGAAGTGAGTGATTTCAAAAAATTATTCAGAAGAGACCGCTTTTACTGGGGAGTCGTGATGATAGTCATGATGCTGGTGGCAATTTATATGTTGACAAATGAATATGGTTTGTATCATAAATTATTTCAACTGGAGGAGTACTTAGAACGTTCGCAATATTTCCAGGGACTTTGGGATATCCACCCGGAGCTGCGTAATCCGGACGGTGTCTATTCAGAGGAGATTCCGTATTGGTTCCTGGAAGGTATGGTGTCGGTGACTGTAATTGCGGCACTGATTGCGCAGGCGATCAAGCTGCTGGTGCAGGAGAACCAAAACCGCGCAGAAGTGCTGCGCATATTTCCTGTAAAGTCACGCAATTTACTGACCTGCCATTACCTGAGTGGATTGCCTGTGATAGGAATTCCCCTGCTGCTGCAAACAGCGATCATTCGACTGGATATATTGTATGTAGAAAAGAACACGAGCTTTGTGTTTACTAATAAAGAACAACTTTGGATTTATGCCGGGAAAGCCGTGATTATATTTATGCTGCATTATTCGCTGCTGATCGTTTGCATAAAGGTGGCAAACCATGTTCCGGGAACCATTTTCACCTTTGGTGTAATGGAATTTACAATGACTGCACTGGCCGGATATTGTTTGGATATGTATTGGGGTAATCTGGCTGAAGATAGTATCTCCAATTGGATATTCTGGATAATCGCAACGGTCGCTTTGATCCTGCTCTCCTACATCGCGGATCAGACAAAGGACTATGCGAGGAATGGATTTTATGCTTTTCCTATTGTTCATTGGGTGGTGATGGGAACAGTATTCGGAGATATATATTTCATATTTTACGGCGCATGTGGAGATATACCCAAAGCAGTGTCGGTTCTTGTAGCGCTTGCAGCCTCCGTGCTGATTACCAGCGGATTATATTTTGTTTCAAAACCGGAAAAGACATAGGAAAAAGGGGCTGATTTCGGATTACATGTACTGAATCAGCCCCAATACTTATTGCATCTTAGGTAATTTTTTCACAATTCTAATGGATTCTCAACACATATCTTTAATCCATTCCCTAAAAATGTGAAAGCCTTTCAATGAATTCTTCATGTCCTGTTCATAGTGTGTTATAATTTGTTGATAGGTTCACTAAACCACAAAATCATCAAATCACAATCGTAATTTGGGAAGGAGAAAAACGCTTGAATATAAAGTTATTATCCAATACATTTTATGTGCGCAGGTTAAGTATTGAAGATGCTGATTTGATATATAACTTAAGCTGCAAAAATAAAATCTTTTATCAATTTCATCCTCCATTTGTTACAAGGGAAAGTATACAAGAGGATATAAGAGCACTCCCGGCCGGAAAAGATTACAACGATAAATATTATATTGGCTTTTTTGAAAAAGAAACACTGGTTGCCATTATGGATCTCATTCTTGATTATCCGACGAAGGATACTGCTTTTATCGGACTGTTCATGATGGATTTTGAATATCAGAATAAAAATATAGGTTCAAAAATAATTTCAGAGTGTGCAAAATACTTGAAAATATTGGGATTTCATAAAATACGCCTTGGTGTGGATAAAGAAAATCCTCAAAGCAATGCTTTTTGGAAAAAGAATAGTTTTGTTGTAGCAGATGAAAGCGAGTACATTTTAATGGAATTAGCCCTATAAATTCAAATCTTCAGGAGGAATTTATAAAATGCGTATGTTATTTGAAATGGACAAAAAAGATTATAATCCTAACGGAAGTGTTTTCAGAAGACCTTCAGCAAGAGCTATCATCATTAAAGACGGAAAAATAGCAATGGTATATAGTAAGAAATATAATTATTACAAATTTCCGGGTGGAGGTATAGAGGCTGCAGAATCTATGGAAGATGCTTTGATAAGAGAGGTTTCAGAAGAAACGGGTTTATGTGTTATTAAGAATTCTATTCAGGAATATGGGCAGGTTCATCGAGTGCAGAAAGGCACAAAAGAGGATATTTTTATTCAAGATAATTATTATTTCCTATGTTGTGTGAAAGAGGCTTTAGGACAGCAAAATCTGGACAAGTATGAAGCGGACGAAGGCTTTACGCTGGAATTTTTGGAACCGCAGTCTGCGATAGATGTAAACAGAGCGACTAAACTGGATGATTTCAGTCAGGTAATGATAGAACGAGAGGCACTTGTATTGGAATTACTGATACAGGAGGGATATTTTGAATGTGGAGGTTTGCTATGATAGTTATTATAGGAGCAAGTGTCTTTTCGATAGTAATTATATTATCATTTCTTATAATTTGCGGTTTGCCATTGGGTGAACTGACAATGGGAGGACAATATAAAGTTTTTCCCAAGAAACTAAGGATTATTTTGGTGACACAGCTTATTTTACAGATATTTTTTGTGATTATAATTTTGCAGGCAGGAGGATTTATACCATTGTGGTTTTCGGATAATATCACGAAGATAATCTGTATGGTTATGGCGGCATACCTCTCGCTTAATACGTTTATGAATTTTATTTCCAAAAGCAAAAAAGAAAAATATGTGATGACACCGCTTTCTGCTATTTCAGCGGTATGTTTTTGGATAACTGCACTGTAAATGATGATACAAAGAATTTATCTTATTTAGTGATTGAGGTGTATAGGTGTATATGGTGCGAAATAAGTTGAATACGTTTGGGAATGCAAATATAATTATTGCTTCACTTTGCATAATAGCATTTATAATCAATTCCATTTTTGTTGAAGAATCAGCTTTATTGGAGATTTCCTCTGATAGAGCAACAGCATATCTTTTGAACATTTTAGCTGGCTGTCAAGGTGTGTTGGGACAAATAGGAGCATTATCATATGAGGCTGTATTTAAAGAAGGACAATGGTGGAGAATTATTACTCATATATATCTGCACGCTGGAATAGTTCATTTAACTCTAAATATGATTGCTCTGCTGATTGTAGGAAAAGTAATCGAAAGGAAAATAGGCAGCATTCAATATGCAGGAATGTTCCATATATATGCAACAATTAGTGGCGTAATATGCTGCTACGTTTTCAGGACTCTATCTGTCGGAGCATCAGCGGGCATATTTGGAATGATCGGAATGCTCGGAATGCTCTATATCCTAAAGTTGAAAAAAGATGATGAATGTGACCGATTCCTTAAAAAGGGCGAATTTATTTATCTTATAGCTTTCACAGTATTAAGTAACATAGGATTAGAAACTTTGGTGTCACATATGATATCTTTTGTGTTAGGAATCGCAACTGGATATTTAGCTTGTAAAGCAGACTTTTTCTGAAAATGCTCACGTCATCAGATAAGATGTGGAACAAAGTAAGAGATTATGCAAAAAGTTGTTCATGGAGTGCCGGTAAGTCATTAGCCAATGCTATGGACAATAACCTGTTTATAGAATGGGAACGGGTTATCATTGCCTTGGATAATCAGAAAATCTGTGGATATTGTACGGTTGCAAAGACAGATTGCATTCCGGATGTATGCTATACCCCTTACATTGGTTATATGTTTGTTGATGAAGAATACAGAGGAAACAGGCTGAGTCAGAAATTGATACAGTATTCAATGGATTATTTAAAATCAATTGGCTTTGATAAGGTACATATAGTAAGTGATCATGAAAACTTATATGAAAAATATGGTTTTGAAATAATAGACCGTAAAACTGCTCCATGGGGGTCGGTGGAAAAAATTTACATGCAAAGATTGGTGTAATTGACAAATGCAGGTTTATCACGAGATTGATTAAAAAACACAATCTGAATTTGCGGAGATATAACAATGGAGATTATAGCTTTTAAATCTAATATGCAACAATCAGTGGGAGATTTTTTTGAAAAATGTTTTTCAGCTGTCGGCATTCCATATTCGCCAATGGATAGACATGCAGATATTGCAGATGTAGAACAGCATTATATGCGGAATGGTTGCTTTTGGTGTTTGGTTGATAATGAGGTTCTCATAGGAGCAGTTGCAGTAAGAATAATTGACATATAACGATAATGAACACGCGGAACTATATTACGAACTTGTTTTATAATATAAAATGCGAATCGACAATTTATCTGAGAATTGATTAAGGAACAGGCGAGCGGAGGCGAATACAGCGGGTTTTAAATATGGTCACACACAAACACCGCGCTTTATGTGTTTTCAACTGCTGTATATCCGAGGTATATGACCTTTTTGTTTGCTATTGCAGGCATGAGCTGTAAATATGCTCTTCTAAAAAGGACAATATTTGATTTGAATAAGCATATCGGGGGCTGTGTACTGCCTATTTTATGTGTGGAACGTTTCGGTGGGAGGATTGAAGCGGTTACATAGAATAACNCGGGTATTGCCGGTGGNTTAAAAGGATCGGAATTTATTAAGGAGGACAAAACAGTGGACAAAGAATGGAAAAGGTTATATGAAGAAGCAATGAGCGTTTTGAATCCCCATGATGTTTCAAATAAAATGTGGGTAGGGAGTGTGGCATCTGCCGTACTCACGAAAAAAGGTAATGTTTATAAGGGTATATGCATTGATACGGACGGCTCTATAGGGATGTGCGCGGAAAGAAATGCTTTATCAACAATGCTTACATATGGCGAAAGTGAGATTACAAAAGTGGTTTCNGTATATAAAGATGGAAANATAATTCCATCTTGTGGTATTTGTAGAGAATTTATGATGCATTTAGGCGGAGATGTGGAAAATATTGAAATTCTATTGGATAAAGAAGGGCGGACAACAAGATTGATTGATTTGATGCCTGAATATCCACGACATAAAAACGTTGTTATCCGTTAAGTGTTCATAATAATCATCTGAAATATCAAAGACGATTGAAATTGCATGAGCAACAAAGCGGGATTGTGGGGGTTGAGATGTATAAAGCGATTGTGTTTGATTTAGGCGGGACCCTAATGGAATATGTGGGAATGCCACTGAATTGGAGCGAGTATTATATTTGCGGATTTGAGAAAGTGAATGAAATTTTGAGATTAAACTTATCAGAAAATGACTTGCGGGAATCTGCGAATAAATTAAAATCATATAACCCTCGCATCAGTAAGAGAGAATATGAAATAAAGCCNGAGAATATTTTTAATGACGTTATAGCGAACTGGGGAAAAACGCCCGATATAAACAAAGTAATAGAAATATTTTTTGAAGGCTTGAATTTAAAGGCAAANATATATGAATATTCCATAGAATTATTAAAGAAATGTCGAAATTCGGGATTCAAAACAGCTTGTTTAACAGACCTGCCGAATGGAATGCCAGACTATATATTCAAACCTGCAATAGAAAGACTTCTTCCCTATTTTGATTTATATGTATCATCACAAATATGTGGCGCGAGAAAACCCAATAAAGGTGGAATATGCTACATAGCAGATGTATTTGAAATTCNGGAAGCAGAGNTATTATTTGTAGGCGATGAAGAAAAAGACTTTNTAACAGCTNNGAATGCTGGATGTGATTTTATTTATATCAGTGATTTCCTGAAAAATGAAAAAATGCTTCATTTATAAAGATGAATTCTGTTTTTTGATAAGTTGTTTTAAACCAAAAAATTTGAATTTGAGGAGGCTAGTATATTGGCTGGAAGAATAATAGGTCTGGTATGTTTCTTTTTATGTTCTTTTCCATTTTTTGTTATAAGTATTTATAATAAAGATAGTAGNGAGCCTATTAATTTTTGGAGTGGAGATACCTCACTAAAAGATAAGGTTAAGGACATAAAGGGCTATAATACTGAAATGGCTGGATTATATAAAAAGTGTGCGGGATGTCTTTTATTGACTGGGATTTTATGGGTAGTNTTTCCTATTGCTGGAATTGTTTTATCCGTGTTTGATTGNNCGGTTGGAATTTATTTAACATATAGGGTTTATAAGGGGATTTTGGAAAGATATTNGTAACTTCCAGTTGTNCGNNCAGCAAGTTGATTTAACCACGAAGTCGGAGGAATATACACTTGAAGCATGTAGGAACAAAAACAATCGAAACTGTACGATTNACATTGCGGAGACTTAAACTTACCGATGCGGAAATGATGTTTCGTAATTGGACAGGTGATGATAAGGTCACACGTTTTTTGCGGTGGGATGCACATACAACAATAGATGATACAAAGAACATGATTCAACAATGGGTTAATAACTATCAATNTGATTCCACTTATTACTGGGGAATGTATCTCAAAGATGGTGAAATGATTGGNNCGATTGGTATCACTATAANCTCGGAATATGATTTCAAAGGTGAATTAGGCTACAAGATTGGTAGTCGTTGGTGGAATCAAGGCTATTCAAGTGAAGCGGCAAGAGCTGTTATTGATTATATGTTTTGTAATACAGATATTGAACGAATTGATGCATTTAGTTCGGTAGAAAACCCTGCTTCAAAAAAAGTGATGGAAAAGGTTGGAATGCACTATGAAGGCCTATTACGACATTACTATAAAACACGAGACGGATTTCATGATTGTACTTTATATGGAATAATACGAAATGAATGGGAGCAAATATACGAAGNGTCTTGTTAGTGAAATAAGAGATTTTGTGATGAAAAGTTAATTAAGCCGCGGGCTTGANATTCAGGCGGTTAGCTATGACAGCTATTATAGGAGCAAAGTATGAGANCGGATATTATTAAGAAATATTTTCAGGCTTGGATAAATAAGGATATTGAGATTGTAAAGCAGACTTTTTCTGAAAATGCTTTATATAGTGANTGNTATGGTCCGGAATATCATGGTTTATCACAAATTGTAAAGTGGTTTGAAGATTGGAATAATAGAGGACAAGTATTGGAATGGACAATCAAGCGAATATTAGAACAAAATCAAACGTTAATTGTTGTATGGTATTTTAAATGCGATTATGATGGNATGGTTGATGGATTCGATGGTGTTACAATAGCAGATTTTGATGATGACATGAAAATAGTAAAGTTATGTGAGTTTCAGTCAAAGGCGGAACACTATTATCCATATAAAGCATAGAAAACTTAGAATTTAGAAGGGTGAGAATGCATGAATATATATGAATTTTGGAAAGATGTTTTAGCGCAAAATGCGGATAATATCAGAGAGTATTTCGACGACAACGCTTATATAAATTGGCATTGTACGAATGAACATTTTAACGTAGACGAGTTTATTATTGCAAATTGCGAATATCCGGGCAACTGGAATGGTGAAGTAGAAAGAGTTGAAAGAATAAATGATATATTTGTGACAGTAACGCATGTATATTCCCAAAATCGAGAACTATCATTTCATGTGACATCTTTCGCTAAAGTTATTGATGATAAAATTGTAGCAATTGATGAATATTGGGCTGATGATGGTATTGCGCCTAAATGGAGATTGGATAAACATATTGGAAAGGCAATTGAGTAAATCAGAATATAGCGAGGNAAGAACGACATGGGAATATTTNATAAATTANAAAAGCAAAATAACGATGATTTTTTGAAAATTGATGTAAAACCGTTGATTGACTGGAATGAACCAANTGGTGAGGGATGTATTGCTTCAGATATGATAACTAAGAAAGGCTGGAAGGTCGGATACATGTTTNGANATGAGCCATTGGAAAATCAGCCCGATAGTGGCTGGCACTTTTTTAAAGGCGATGAGAGTGATGAGTATTCGAATGATGCTAATAATTTTCATGTATTTGCGTTAAACACTATCTGCAATTATGACGAGGATATCATTCCATATTTAAANCTTCCGGTTGGAACGCATTTGATCAGANCAGACAACGGAAAATTTATAGAAGATGATGGTCGGGCGATAGTGTTTGAAAAGCAGTAGGTAATTTTGAAGTATTGATAATTGAACCTTTAAGAAATTATGGTGTTGGGTCTCGGCTTGTGTTGGCGTGTGAGGAATATTGCAAAGAAGTTGCAATTCCCTATTCAGGGCTAGATGTTAATCCGGCAGATATTTCCGCAGCAAAGAGATTGTACGAAAGACTAGGCTATCATGTGGTCAGTGGAATACACTTAGATGGCATAAAACTGCACCAAATTGGTGCAGAAATATTATTTTATGTCGGGAAAACCATAGAGGATGGCTTGAGCCGGAGTTTGTAGGGAAGCTGATTTTTTTTGTGAATGCAGTCAATGAACTGATAAGAACACCAAATGAAAATCCTACGATTGTGCTAAAAATGACAATAGAGAGGATATACAGATAAATTATCAAGATATTAATGACAAAGCCATAGATTCATGGTGCGAAAACGGATGGCAATGGGGAAAGACAATTATGTGTCTAAATTCTTAAAAAGTTAAATCAGGGGAAAATAAAGAATGGATTTTATAATGCTCACATCATCAGACAAGATGTGGAACAAAGTAAGAGATTATGCACAGAGTTGTTCATGGAGTGCCGGTAAATCGTTAGCCGGTGCTATGGACAATAACCTGTTTACGGAATGGGAACGGGTTATCATTGCCTTGGATAATCAGAAAATCTGTGGATATTGTACGGTTACAAAGACAGATTGCATTCAGGATGTATGCTATACCCCTTACATTGGTTATATGTTTGTCGATGAAGAATACAGAGGAAACAGGCTTAGTCAGAAACTAATACAGTATTCAATGGATTATTTAAAGTCAATTGGCTTTGACAAGGTACATATAGTAAGTGACCATGAGAATTTATATGAAAAATATGGTTTTGAAATAATAGACCGTAAAATTGCTCCATGGGGGTCGGTGGAAAAAATTTATATGCAAAGATTGGTGTAATTGAGAAATGCAGGTTTATCATGAGATTGATTAAAACACAAAATCTGAATTGTATGGGAGGATTCATAAAATGGCATTGTTTTATCTTGTAAGGCATGGAGAAGCAAGTTATGATTATATGCTTGAAAACGGTTTTTGGGGATTTGGCAGGGATTTTGCTCCTTTATCTGAAAAAGGGAAGCAGCAGGCGGAAATAACGGCAAAAGATAGTCGTCTTAAAAGTGCAGAGCTTATCGTATCTTCTCCATACACGAGAGCATTGCAGACGGCTCAGATTATTTCACGAGAAACAGGAATACGAGTCGAGGTTGATATAGATTTACATGAATGGATACCTGATGAGAACAATCAGTATGAATCATCTGAAGAAAGCTTTGCATTTGCCAGGGAATTTACTGAATATGGTGGTGAGTATCCGCCGGGTGAAAAACTCAGGTGGGAATCGCTTAGCCATATGAGAGAAAGAATGCTGCGTGTGGCAGATAAATATTCAGATTATGATAAGGTGATTTTTGTTGGTTTTGGGATGGTTTTCAGGTGTTTGACATATATCGAAAAAATGAATCCTGCTGAAATAATTGAATGTACCTATCAGAAGGGACAGGCAGAGTGTGAATATTCATTCACATAGAGATTTAAGCATGAATTTGGTGGAGGAAAAATATGTCTGAACGTGAAGAAAAATTTGAAAAAATGCTGCAAGCAATTCAAAAGGAATATAATGATACGGTAAGCAAAATGGAAAAGTTGAGGGTGGAAGGTAAAACAAAGACTGTGACTTATAAACAGCTTATGAGTACAAAAGTTACGCTTCAAAATATGCTTTCAAGGTACGAAATTTATGGACTTTTGGAATAATAAATTCAGGATATTGTATGGAATTGAAATTCAAATTTACGAGGTAACAGAAATGAACTTTGAAGATGAAAAAGACTATATTATGAGAATAATAAAAGAAATGGTTAGAGTATTATTTTCGCTCATGCTTGGAAAAAAATATGTTTCTGTTGAACAGGAAGCGAAGAACGGATATGAAGTATCCGGGAAAAAGTTAGATGAATTATTAACAATGATAGATAACGGTGAAATAAACGAGGCAGAAAATCTAATGCTGGAGGACATTGATTATAGTAACAGAAATGAACTGGCTGCCGCAGCCCTTTTTTATCAATATCTATCTGAAAAGAATGAAGACTTTTTGCAAAAGAATAATTATTCAAAAGAAGAGGTGCTTGACGGAATAAATCAAATAATGCAAAAGGCAGGATACAATGATCTGGTTAAGGTTATAGAATAAATTAGGATTTGAAAGAAAAAGTAAAGGAAGGCAGCATATATGAAAAATTACACTCAAGTTTATGTAAAAAACAGCATAGAGGCAGCAAAAACGTATTGTAAAGCATTTGGTGCAGATATAACATTTGAAATCAAAAATGGTAATGGGACTGCCTATGAACATTGTGAATTATCAGTTAATGGCGAAGGTTTTTAGCAATAGGTGAAGCAAAAAATCCTTGTGATGTAGATGTTGTTCACAAAATGAGATGGGAAACGATGACTTTTAATGTATTTGAGATGGGAACCGAAGAGAGTGTTCAGCGTGCATTTGACGTTTTGCGTGATGGTGGTGTTGTCATTGAGGCAATTCATGAGCTGCCATGGAGCAAATGTTGCGCCACCGTTATTGACAGGTATGGTGTATGCTGGTGGATTTCTATTTAGCGGGCAAAGTATTATCTGTTTTACAAAGAAGTTGTTATATTTATAGAGAGGTTGATTAGAACCGCGAAAGCGGAATCTGAAAGGAGAAATATGACTGTAAATAAAATAAAAATTAGCAATATCCCAGCCATCGTGTGGGGAGAAAAGGCAGACAAAGTGTATTTATTTGTACATGGAAAAATGTCTTCAAAAGAGTCTGCAGAAGTATTTGCAGAAATTGCGGAAGAAAAGGGATATCAGACAATAAGTTTTGATTTGCCGGGGCATGGAGAACGTGTAGATGAGAATGAGCGATGCGATATTTGGAATGGAGTGCGCGACCTTGCAATAGTAAGAGATTATGTTTTTGCGAATTGGAAAGAAATATCATTGTATGCGTGCAGCCTAGGGGCATATTTTAGTTTAAATACTTATAATACAGAGAATATAAAGAAATGCCTTTTCCAATCGCCTATTTTGGATATGGAATATTTGATAAAACAAATGATGGTGTGGTTCGCTGTATCAGAAGAGCGACTTGCGCAGGAAAAAGAGGTGGAAACTCCTATTGATGTTATGACATGGGATTACTATCAATATGTAAAAGCACATCCGATACAGAAATGGAATATTCCGACAAATATTCTTTTTGGTGGAAAAGATAATTTACAGTCATTGGAGGTTGTAAAAAATTTTTCTGATAAATTTAATTGTTTACTTACGATAGCTGAAAATAGTGAGCATCCATTTATGGGAGAAGGAGACGGTCAGATTGTAGACATGTGGTTACGGCAAAATGTATAAGACAGCCCCATATTGATGGTCAGACGCCGATCTTATTTGATAATATCAGCGAATATGACAGAAAACAATTTGTTTCACATTTATATATTGTTTATTGAGGAACTGGATAAATTCCGATGCGTTGAAGAGGTCAGTATGTTCTTAACCTGTATAGGACAAAGTCGGTTAATGGAACAAGTTACCGGGTTGTTGTTTGGGCATTATTCGGAGGATGTTTCGCTGCTGTTGTTTGAAGTGCTGGAAAGATTTGGTAAAAAATACAGTATACCGGTCGCTTATTGTGATGATTTCGGTCATGGCTCCAACCATGCGATTTTTTCTATTGGAAGAAAAGCGGTTTTAGACACTGCGAATAAAACATTAGTATTTCAATAACTGAGATCTGCAACTCGCGAATTTCTTGTCACAGATCGGCTGGCGTTATGCAAAACTGGAGAAAATAAAGCTGAATAAGGAATATCCTCTTTTTTATAATGCACTTATAGAACGTTGTTCATTTTAATATTTAAAAATTTAATTGTCTTATCAGCAAATGACATGAAGAGTATCAACAAGCTCTAAGGGGGAATTATTGATAACTTGATGAATCGAAATAAGGGATTGGTACAATATGAAAGCAATCGAAAAGGAACTTAGAATAATTGAGAATGCAGAAAACCGTATGCGGATTCGTAACGAAAAGAACGCAAGTCCTGCTTGGAAAAGGAATCTGGAGGAGAGGGTGCCGGAAAAGGTCATGGACGGATTGCAGAAGGCATTTACAAAGGCGTTTAATCTAATCTTTGAAAAAGGTGTGGGCGTGATAGAAAAAACCTATGACAAGCAAACGCTGGAAAAGAAATTCCTAATTCGGGATTATACGTTTGAATTGATGGGCGGGAGCAAAGAGATACGTCGATTAAAAACAGATGCCGCAGGAAAACGAGCAGCGGTTACACTGGGCTCAGCCGTTGAGGGGATCGGGCTTGGTGTGCTTGGTATTGGAATGCCGGATATCGTAATATGGTTGGGGATTCTTCTACGCAGTATTTATGAGACGGCATTGGAGTATGGATACAATTACGAATCATTGGAAGAGAAATTTTTATATTGAAAATGATGGAGGCATCTATGCAAAGCGGAGGAGCCTGGGTTTCGGTCAACGAGGACGTAGACGATTATCTTTGTCAGAATGCACATGTAATTCCAACGGAGAAAGAACTTGAAGAGCAGATCGGGAAGACCGCATCAGTTTTTGCGACAGATATGCTTGTTATGAAATTTATCCAAGGTATTCCCATTGTCGGAATGATTGGAGGAGGAGCAAATCCGATATATTATCAGAAGGTGATGAGGTATGTACAGTTAAAGTACAGAAAAAGATATTTACTGTCCAAGAATCATTGATCGTACAGTTTTTCTGATAGGAGACATTCACATGTTAAATGTGTTACAGACTGAAAATGGAATGATAGATTTTCATATATTCCGATATTACAGGACTATTTAATGGAATAGCATGAGGTGCTGCAAAAGAAAGCAGGAGGGTATTGATATGAGTAACGAGAATACTAATTGGGGACAAAGTGTTGCCGGTGTCGTGATAAAAGACAATAAGGTGTTACTTGCCCGCCATACATATGGAAACGGAAAAGGTATGTTGATTATACCAGGCGGTTATGTGAATTACGGGGAAACACCTCAACAAGCCTTAAAGCGCGAATATTTGGAAGAAACGAGCATAGAGGTAGAGCCACAAAATATAATTGGCATAAGGTTTAATATGCATGACTGGTATATTGTGTTTTATGCGGAGTATATTTCAGGAAAAGCGAAATCAGATAACGATGAGAATAGTGAAGTGTTATGGCTGGATGTTGAACACGCATTGTCTAGGGACGATGTTCCTGAGCTTACTAAAAAAATGATTGAAAGTGCAGCATTAAAGCAATGTGGACTGCATTATGAAGATTACAACGGGA
>JAAUZY010000033.1 GCA_014804355.1 Lachnospiraceae bacterium | reverse complement strand
CGCGGGGTGGAGCAGTCTGGAAGCTCGTCGGGCTCATAACCCGAAGGTCATAGGTTCAAATCCTGTCCCCGCTACTCAAATGCCCAGATAGCTCAGTTGGTAGAGCAGAGGACTGAAAATCCTCGTGTCACTGGTTCGATTCCGGTTCTGGGCATTTTTCTATGGACCACTAGCTCAGGTGGTAGAGCACTTGACTTTTAATCAAGTTGTCTGGGGTTCGAATCCCCAGTGGTTCATTTAAATATTTCTCAGAGTAAATATGGGGATTCGAACCCCAGAGCGACATCCCCAGTGGTTCATTTAATTAAAAGAGTTGGCTTTGTGCCGACTTTTTTGTTTTATATAATTAGGAAGTAGGAATTTAGAACAGAGTGTGGTACGATTAATAGGCAAAAGTCGGCAGATTTATCCGATGTAATTCGGAATTGTGGAGAACGCGGATGGAGGAACATAGATGTGAGTAAAGTGAAAAGAGTATTTTCAACGATATTTGAGCAGATTAGTGAGTGCATGGTGCCGATTATACCGATTTTGCTGGCGGGCGGTATTATTAAAATGATAGTATTGCTCCTGACAACGCTTCATATTTTATCGGGAACCACAGAGACAATTTTATCGGCAATTGCTACTGCACCGTTTTATTTTCTTCCGGTTATGGTGGCGTATTCTGCGGCGAAGCATTTTAAAACAGATCCGCTGATTGCAATAATCAGTGTATGTACTATGCTGCTTCCGGATTTTACAACGTTGATGGAGAGCGGTGAGAAAGTTACGTTTATGGGCATTCCGGTGGTGTCGGCGACTTACGCTTACAGTGTAATACCGATTATCCTGCTGATCTATTGTATGTCACATATTGTAAGATTTTTAAAGAAGCTGATCAAGGAAAGTCTGCAGCCCTACTTACTTGCGGTATGTGCGATATTGCTCACATCGCTTATTGGTATTCTAATCATTGAGCCGATAGTCGGATTGATTAGCAGTGTGCTGGCGGACGCTTTGAATGTGTTGCAGACGGAAGCGCCGATACTGGCGTGGGGAGTTTTTGCGGCGCTGACGCTTTTCCTGGTTTCCACAGGCATGCATTGGGTGTTTATTACACTGGCAATTACGCAGATCGGATTGACAGGCGTAGATTATGGAATTATGGTAGCTTTTTTTATCTCGAATATGTCGCTTGCGGGATGTGACATGGGTGTATTCGTGAGGTCAAAAACACCTGCAAAGAAGGCGATGGTAATAAGCGCCATGATAACGGTTCTGATTCCGGGGATTGCAGAGCCTTCTATCTTCGGAGTGTGTTTCAAAGAGAAAACGCCGATGATCGGCAATGTGTTGGGATGTATGATTGCGGGTATTGTGCAGGGGATTCTGACGGTGCACTGTTACATTTTTACTTTCCCGAGTGTTCCGTCTGTCCTGATGTTCTATAGTGCTAATGAGGCGAACAACCTGTTAAAAGCCATTGCGGTGGCAGCGGTTGCTTTTGTGGCAAGCTTTATCATTACAATGATGGTCTATCGGGAGGGACGGCCGGAGGCAGAGGGACTGCAAAGTTAGAATATAATTGCTATTGAGAAGCGGAAGATGTGATGAGATAAGGAATGAGTGTCGATACAATAGACAGAAAGCGCAACTATTCAGTACAGGTCGAAGCATTTACTGCTGAGACCGTAAGAATGTGATTCAGCGAGCAAAATCCCATTGTCGAAGACAATTTTAAATGGATTTTGCATTGTAACTGTGAAGGTACTGAACAGTTACCAGAAAGCTTAATATAGAAAGGAATTGACAGCACAGATGAAAAAGATCATGTTTTTTGTTGGAGATATTGAGACACAAGGGTATTTCTCGCTACAGATTGCCGAGGCTATGAAGCAGCTGGGGCATGAAGTTTTTATTTACGATCTGGCGCGGGCATGGAATAGCACAGAGAAGTTCTTCCGGTTTTTTGAAAAAGGAAATACGGTGCTGATCAATTTCAATTTTCATGGTATGAGCGGTGAGGAATATTTTTTAGATGAAAATGACACAATGATGTGGGAGGCACTGGACATACCGAGTTATAATATCGTGGTAGACCATCCGATGTATTATCATCATTTTCTGGAGAAAGTTCCGCGCAACTATCATCATATCAGTATAGACAGGAATCATGAAAAGTATATGCGGCGTTTTTTCCCGGAGATTGCATGTGCGCCGTTTCTGCCGCTGGCAGGGACGGAGTTGTATCCGAATAAGTCAAATGTACCGGTCGCATATCGTAAGTATGATGTGATGATGGTGGGTAACTATTGTGTTCCTGAGACATTTGAGCAATATATTACAAGAATTGACGACGAATATACGGCATTTTATCATGGGATGATCGACGATCTGCTTGCAAATCCGTGTAAGACGGTGGAAGAAGTGGCGGAGGCACATCTGAGGGAAGAATTGGAGGAGGTGCCGGAGGAAGAGTTGAAGAAGGTGATGGCGGCACTCACTTTTATCGACCTGTATGTGCGTTATACGGTGCGCGGCAGGGCCGTGCAGCAGCTTGCGGATGCGGGAATCAAAGTGCACATTTTCGGAGACGGCTGGGATTCGATTACATGCAAGCATGAAGAGAATTTAATTTTGATGAATAATTTAGATTCGGTTGGGTGTTTGAAAAAACTGTGTCAGACGAAGATTTCGCTTAATGTGATGCCATGGTTTAAGGACGGAGCACATGATAGAATTTTTAATACAATGTTAAATGGGGCAGTGTGTCTGACGGATTCAAGNGTATATCTGGACAGTATATTACATGACGGGACAGACAGTTGTATCTATTCGCTGGAACATATGGAGCATCTGCCGGAAATTGCGGCGGGACTGCTTGCCGATCCGGATCGAATGCAGCGGATTGCTGATGAAGGGTACAATATGGCAAAAGCAGGACATACGTGGGCGCACAGGGCGAAACAGCTGCATGAGTTGATAGAGGGCAAATAAGATATACGAGACAGCTGCACGAGTTGATAGAGGGCGAACAGATATACGAGACAGTCGCATAAGTTGACAGCAGAGGACGAATAAGATAATAATTGCATGGGTTGATAGCGAGTGAGTGTAGAAAGGCTCTAGGTGTTACGTTGTCTTAATAGAATAGAGCTGAGAAAAATGTATGTTCAGAAATGGTCAGTTTGAAAGAAGGATATTAGAAAGAAGGGTATAAGTATGGATATCATAGGAAAGCGCAAACAGAAGCATGAAGAGCGTGTTAAAAGATTATACGAGCGGCATAAGCGGATTCATGCGCTNCTTAAAAAGCATGCTTCCGATATTCTGAATTCAGAGAATTTCAAGGGAACAAGGAAGCATATTCAACATGGGTCCATGACGGTTTACAATCATTCCATGGATGTGGCAAAGTACAGCCTGCTTNTAAANAAAAAGTTAGGGCTCAAATGTAACAAGCATGATTTGATTCGTGGCGCGCTGCTGCATGATTATTTCCTCTATGACTGGCATGATAAAGATTATCTGTCAGAGCGTAAGCGGCTGCACGGGTTCTGGCACCCGGGCATAGCCTTGAAAAACGCAGAGAANGAATATCGNTTAAANGATACGCAGAGGGATATCATTCATAAGCATATGTGGCCGTTGACTGTTGTGCCGCCGATGTGNAGGGAAGCATGGGTGGTTACGGCAGCGGATAAATATTGTTCCCTGATGGAGACGATGAAGCTTCACAAGGGACACGGTGCAAGAAAGGCATCCTGAGACTCAGGATATCAGGATTNGGAGGCAAAAGATACCGACTCGGATTGGAGAAACAGATGAGCGGCTGCGGTGCTGAGGAAAGGAAGACTTTGTAGGATGTANGAACAAAANCANGGNNCAAAGAGNCTGTANGCCGCACTGTCTGCATATGGAGACAGCGATTATTATCCGTATCATATGCCGGGACATAAGCGCAGCAGCCGTGCGGGTGAAATGGCGCGGTATTATGATATTGATATTACNGAGATAGACGGATTCGATGATTTGCACCATGCAGAGGGAATCCTGCGGGAAGCACAGGAGCGGGCGAATCGNCTGTACGGCGCAGAGGAAACTTATTATCTGGTAGGCGGAAGCACCTGNGGNGTATTGGCTTCGATTATGGCGGTGGCGAATCGGGGAACGGAGATTCTGATTGCTCGCAACTGTCATAAATCTGTTTATCATGCGGCAATTCTGNAGGAGCTGAGCGTGCATTACTGTTATCCGGANNTGCTGGAGNANTACGGNATCTATGACGNAATCNGNNCGGAAGATGTGNCNCGNATCTTAGAGGAATANCCTGATTGCAGAGCGGTGGTTATCACATCACCGACATATGANGGGNTCATGTCCGATGTAGGCGCNATTGCCANGGCGGTGCATGAGAGGGNTANAATACTCATNGTAGANGAAGCGCANGGCGCTCATTTAGGGCTGGACCGGCATATGCCGANNGGAGCGGTTGCGGCAGGTGCGGATCTGGTGATACATAGTCTTCATAAAACGCTNCCGGCCATGACGCAGACNGCNCTNCTTCANGTACAGGGNGANCGGGTTGACAGAGAACGGCTGCGCAGATATTTGAGGATGCTTCANACCAGCAGTCCGTCTTATGTNATGATGGCNAGTATGGATTCCTGCATCCGTTATGTGGAANNNCAGGGCGCGGNAGATTTTGCGCAGATGCGNCGGCAGTATGATTTTTTTTGTAAAAAAACGGANANATGCCGGCATGTAACNATTGGAAAAATGACGNAAGTGTCAGAAAATCNNCNGCNNANATANCACATGATCGGCTGGGATATCGGAAANATTGTGATATTTGNNCGCAATTCGTTATGGAACGGACAAAAGCTGTANGATGTTTTGCGGGAAGAATATCACTTACAGATGGAGATGGCNGCGGGTAATTATGTAGTGGCGATTATGACCATCATGGACACCGAAGAAGGCTGGCAGAGATTGGCTGATGCATTGGTGCAGATTGATGATAGGATAGAGAAGGAGATGTCGCAGTCTGCGGCCGGAAAGAACCGGACGACAGATTNTGANGCNGCAGAGCGGATTTNTGCNNAACAAGGCNTANGAACNGACTGTGTGAGCCTGTCGGGAGACAGCGTCAGGGCTGGCAATAGTTACNGTATACCGGAAATCAGAATGAGCGNTGCGCAGGCTTATGACAGCCAGCGGGAGAAGATACCGTTAGCGGCTGCCGTGGGTAGAACCGTGGCCGATTTTATTAATTTATATCCGCCGGGTATTCCGCTTCTCGTGCCGGGGGAAGTTGTAAGTGAAGAATTGCTTGTACAGATACAGGAGAGTATGCGCATGGGTCTGCGCGTGCAGGGAGTGTCAGCAGAAGAGGAAGTGGCAGTGGTTTTATGAAATGTTTGAAATTANTTCCAAAATATGGCATTATTAGTATAGAGTGTAGGTAACTGTTCAGCAGGCGCTTACGCGAGGTGTTTTTTGTGAGTGAAGCGTAAGCGGAAGTCACAGAAAACCCGAATGTAATTATCGATAAAAGGTATTTATCAATATGGGAAAAATCGTGTGCCTGATGGGACGAAGTTCATCAGGAAAAGATACAATCTATAAAGAACTGCTGGCGCAGAACCAAGTGATNNTGCANCCCATCGTTCCCTATACGACCAGACCGATNCGNGNGGGAGAAAGNGACGGGGTGGAGNATCATTTTACGGATGAAGCAGGATTTCTGAGGCTTCAAAATCAGGGAAGAGTGATAGAGGACAGAGTATATCATACTTGTCTGGGCATGTGGCGGTATTTTACGGTTGCGGATGAGGAGATTGATCCAAAGAACGGTTCTTATGTGGTGATCGGTACGCTGGAATCCTATGAGCAGATGAGACGGTTCTACGGAGAAGATAAGGTGCTTCCGATTATGATCGAGCTGGACGATGGGGTGCGGCTTCAGAGGGCGTTAGACCGTGAAATGGCGCAGGATCATCCGAGATATGAAGAAATGTGCCGGCGTTTTCTGGCGGATGCCGAAGATTTCTCAGAGGAGAAACTTAACATGGCGGGAATCAGCCAGACATTTTATAACGACAAATTGAGCAGATGTCTGGAAGAGATTCTGTCATATCTACAAGAAAATTGTAACGAAGACGATATATAATATGGCGATATGGCGGGAAGCAATTTGAGCCGTATGAAATCCAGAGAATATTTATGGCGGGGAGGTGACGGGAGATGGATATTAAAGTAAATCAAATACAGCAGGCGATGCCGGTGGAACAGACGCAGCAGGCGCAGGAGACGGACGGCACTTTTAAGTTCACTCTTGTCAGCAGGATAGAGGAACAGGATCTGCAGAATGCTTTGGCGAATATGATGGAGGAGATCACCAGACAGGGGGATAAGCTGGCGAAGCATCGCGACATCAAGGATATGAGGAAATATCGGGCGCTGATCAAGGATTTCTTAAACGAGGTAGTCAATCGTTCCCATGCTTTTTCCAGAGAGAATTTCCTCGACCGGAAGGGGCGTCACAGGGTATACGGCATTATCCGGCTGATTGACGAGAATCTGGATCAGCTGGCTCAGGAGCTTGTGAAGGATGAGCAGGACAATCTGGCGATTCTCAATAAGATTGGGGAGATCAGAGGATTACTGCTGGATATATTTACTTAAGTGTATTAATATATCACTCTGTATAGGGTATGGAGGAATGGGCAATGGGACTGGTAGCAAATCAAATGGTTATTGAGATGTGCTATAAAATGAAGCGAACGATAGAAAACAAAGTGGAGCAGAAAAGGAGTCGTCGTCAGAAGGACAATAATAAAAGACCGACAGTGACTAAAAGATAAAGCATTAAATAACGGGTGGGGTTATAGATGGCTAAATTTACGGATATTATAGGACAAGAGCAGTTGAAAGAGCATTTGCAGAACGCAATTGCTACGAATAAAGTTTCACATGCATATATTATCAACGGAGAGAGGAGTTCCGGTAAGGAATTTATCGCCCGTGTTTTTGCAATGGCACTGCAGTGTGAGAAGAGTGGTGTAGAGCCCTGCGGGGAGTGTCATTCCTGTAAGCAGGCGCTCAGCAATAATCAGCCCGACATTGTGTATGTCAGTCATGAAAAGCCTAACACGATAGGCGTTGAGGATATCAGGTCACAGATCAACGGGGACATCGGGATCAAGCCTTACAGCAGTCCGCGTAAGATCTACATTATGAATGAGGGCGAGAAGATGACGGTGCAGGCGCAGAACGCATTGTTGAAGACGTTAGAGGAGCCGCCGGAGTATGCGGTGATTCTCATTCTTACCACTCATGTGGAGGCGCTGCTTCCGACGATCTTAAGCCGCTGTGTGGTACTTAATATGAAGCCGGTGTCGGACATGCTTGTGAAGAAATATCTGATGGAAGAACTGGCAGTGCCGGATTATAAGGCAAATATCTGTGTCGCTTTCGCAAGAGGCAATATCGGCAAGGCGAAGCTGCTCGCCAGCAGTGAAGAGTTCGAGAAGGTTAAGGACGAGGCGATTACGCTGGTGAAATATATCAATGACATGGAAGTCAACGAGATCGTCAAAGCGATCAAGAAGATCACGGAATACAAATTTGATGTCAATGATTATCTGGATATACTGTCTGCGTGGTATCGGGATGTGCTGCTTTTTAAGGCCACAAAAGATGTAAACAGTCTGATCTTTAAAGAAGAGATACAGCAGATCATGAGAGTGTCGGACAGAAGCACATATGAGGGAATCGAGACGATTGTCAATGCATTGCAGCAGGCGAAGAGAAGACTGGAAGCCAATGTCAATTTCGATCTGACGATGGAACTTTTATTATTGACGATTAAGGAGAACTGAGTTGTCCGGGATCGTATCAGGGCGGATAGTGTGAGCGCCTGAAAAGAACATGAGAAATATGGAGGTTGATAGATTATGATACGAGTGATAGGAGTGCGGTTTCGTACTGCCGGTAAGGTATACTATTTTGATCCGGGCAAGCTGGACATTAAGAAGAATGATCACGTGATCGTGGAGACGGCAAGAGGAATCGAGTACGGTACGGTAGTCGGTGATCCGAAAGAGGAGGAAGATGACAAGGTAGTTCAGCCGCTCAAGTCTGTACTTCGTATCGCAACACCGAAAGACGATGAGCAGGAAGCGTCGAATAAGCAGCGGGAGAAAGAAGCGTTTAAAATCTGTTTGGAGAAGATCAGAAAACACGATCTGCAGATGAAATTGATCGACGCGGAATATACTTTTGACAATAATAAGGTATTGTTTTATTTTACGGCGGACGGACGTATCGACTTCCGTGAACTGGTGAAAGACCTGGCTTCCGTTTTTAAAACAAGAATAGAGCTCAGACAGATCGGTGTCAGAGACGAGACGAAGATTCTGGGCGGGATCGGTATCTGCGGCAGACCGTTATGCTGCCATACGCATTTATCGGAGTTCGCACCGGTTTCGATCAAAATGGCGAAAGAGCAGAATCTGTCCCTTAACCCGACGAAGATTTCGGGCGTCTGCGGCAGATTGATGTGTTGTCTGAAGAACGAGGAAGAAACCTATGAGGAATTAAACAGGAGACTACCGAACGTAGGAGATTTTGTGACAACAGACGACGGACTGAAGGGTGAGGTACACAGCGTTAATGTACTGCGACAACTGGTAAAGGTCATCGTGGACGTGGACGATGAGAAGGAGATTCAGGAGTATAAGGTCGAGCAGCTTCGCTTTAAGAGAAAGCACAATAAGAACCGCAAGATGGATGTCAGTGAGGCGGAGTTAAAAGAACTGGAAAAGCTGGAGAAACAGGATTCCAACAAGTCCAAGCTGGATGAGAATTAATATCGGACGGGAAGCATGAAAGGTCGGATATGGCGGCAGAGAGAAATGTTCCTTTGAAAGAAAATGAGAGAATCGATGATCTGGAGCGCAACGGTTATCATATTATTCAGGATACCGGGCGCTTCTGTTTCGGCATGGATGCGGTGCTTTTATCCGGATTCGCCAAAGTAAAGGACAAAGCCCGCGTGCTGGATCTGGGCACAGGGACAGGGATCATACCGATCCTGCTGGAAGCCAAGACGGGGGCAGAGCATCTGACCGGGCTGGAGATTCAGGAAGACAGCGCGGATATGGCCAGACGCAGCGTACGGTTGAATGGACTGGAAGATAAGATTGATATCGTGACGGGAGATATAAAAGAGGCAGGGAGTCTGTTCGACGCTGCTTCTTTTGACGTTATCACGTGTAATCCGCCTTATATGACACATCAGCACGGGTTTATGAATGCCAATGACGCGAAAGCCATTGCGAGACATGAGATTCTGTGTACACTGGAAGATGTGATCGCACAGACGGCAAAGCTGCTCAGGCCGGGCGGAAATTTCTATATGGTGCACAGACCGTTCCGGCTGGCGGAGATTATGGTACTGCTGCATGATTATAAATTAGAACCGAAAAGGATGCAGCTTGTGTATCCTTATGTAGATAAAGAGCCAAATATGGTATTGATCGAGGCGAACCGGGGAGGCAGACCGCGAATGACGGTGGAGAAACCGCTGATTGTGTACAAGGAGCCGGGCGTGTATATGCCGGAAATCTATGAGATCTATGGGTATTGAGGATGTAAAAAACAGAAAGAAAATATGCGCGTTGATGATGGCGATGCTGCTGGCAGGCTGGCTGAGCGGATGCAGTGGGAATGATGTGGAAGCTATGGCCGAGTCTGTAAGCGAGGACGATATACCGGCAGAGGCGACGGAGGAAATGGCGGGCACCATATCGGAAAATGATTCAGCAGGCAGGGATGATATATTGGGAAATGCCGCAGCGGGCAGTGAAGCCATATCGGGAAATAATGTTCCGGGCAGTGATACTGTCGCGGACGACGGTGAGACTGAGGATACCCGTCCGGACCCTGTTAAGGTCAAGGGGATCTATGTCAGTGGTCCGGTGGCAGGCACAGCCAAGATGGATGACCTGATCGATCTTGTGGAGCAGACTGAGCTTAACGCGATGGTAATCGATGTCAAGAACGATGAGGGCAAGATAACCTATAAGATGCAGTCCGAGCAGGTATCAGAGCTGGAAGCCGGCGTCAGATACATACCGGATATCAAGGAACTTGTCACTAAATGCAAGGAGAAAGATATCTATCTGATCGCCAGAATCGTGGCGTTTCGCGATCCTTATCTGGCGGAGAAGAAGCCGGAGTGGGCGGTACATACAAAGAGCGGACAGATTTTCCGGGATAAAAAGGGACTGGCATGGGTCAATCCCTATGAACGTGACATGTGGGATTATCTGACGGAGATTGCTTCTCAGGCAGCGGCGGACGGATTTGATGAGGTACAGTTCGATTACATTCGTTTTTCCACCGATATCGGAGAGGGAGAAGTGGATTACGGACCGGAGGCGGAGCAGAAAGATAAGGTCGAAATTATTACGGAATTCACAGAATATTTGTATGATACGCTGATGCCTCAGGGCGTGTATGTGGCAGCGGATGTGTTCGGCACGGTGATCGACAATGAAACCGATCAGAAGATTGTGGGACAGGACTATGTGAAGATGGCGGAACATCTGGATTATATCTGTCCGATGGTGTACCCCTCTCATTATCATAACGGAGCATACGGGATCGCGGTGCCGGATGCGGACCCTTATGCAACGATCAGTGCGGCGGCATCTTCCTCCGTGCAGGAGCTGGGTGCGGTGCCCGAGGAGCAGCGCGCTCATGTGCGGATGTGGCTGCAGAGCTTTACGGCGGGATGGGTTTCCGGACATATCAGTTACGGCCCGCAGCAGATACGGGAGCAGATCAAGGGCGCATATGACGCGGGCTATGAGGAGTGGATCTTATGGAATGCGGCAGTCAACTATCAGCCGGATTCCCTGTTGACGGAGGAAGAAGCGGAGGCAGAACGGCAACAGTGGGAAGAGGATAAAGCGGCAGCAGAGCAGAAGCGCAAAGAAGAGGAAAGCGCAGCAGCGGAGCTGAAGCACAAAGAAGAAAGTACAGCAACGGAACAGAAGAGCAAGGAAGAGGAAAACGCAGCAACGCAACAGAAGCGCAGTGAGAAGAAAAAAGCACCAACTGATTCGGAGGACGACGAACCGCAACAGATTGCGGCAGAGTTTGGAGAGACGGAAAAGAAGCTGCAGGATCAGTAACATATATTAAGGAGAATGTACATGGCAGGAATCTTATACTTATGTGCCACGCCCATCGGCAATCTGGGGGATATGACGCCACGAGTGGTCGAGACGCTGCGCGGCGTGGACTTGATTGCGGCAGAGGATACCCGCAACAGTATCAAGCTGCTCAATCATTTTGAGATCAGGACTTCTATGACCAGTTACCATGAATATAATAAAGTAGAAAAGGCCGAGTATCTGGTGGCACAGCTTGAGCAGGGCAAAAATGTGGCGCTGATTACGGATGCCGGAACACCTGCGATCTCGGACCCGGGTGAGGTATTAGTGGCTAAGTGCCATGAAGCAGGGATTAGAGTAACATCTCTGCCCGGCGCGGCGGCATGTATTACCGCGCTCACTCTGTCGGGGCTAAGCACGAGGCGATTTTGCTTCGAAGCTTTTCTTCCGGCGGATAAAAAAGAAAAAGCGGAGATTTTAGCGGAGCTTAAGGAAGAATCCCGAACGATCATTCTCTATGAAGCGCCGCACCATCTGGTACGCACGTTGGAAGAATTGTTTCATACACTGGGAGACCGCCGTCTGACGCTGTGCAGGGAACTGACCAAGAAATTCGAGACGGTAATTCCTACGACGATCAAAGACGCACTTGCGCTGTATGAGACCGAAGAACCCCGCGGAGAGTATGTGCTGGTCATAGAGGGCAAAAGCCTGAAACAGAAGAAAGAGGAGCGTCGGGAGTCATGGCAGAGCATGAGCATCGAGGAGCACATGGCATATTATGAACAGGAAGGATTGGATGAAAAAAGCGCCATGAAACAGGTCGCGAAAGACCGTGGAGTGCCGAAAAGAGATATTTATCAATATTTATTGGCAAAGTGAATTGACAAAACGCAGAAAACTCGTAAAATTAAGATTGACAAATATACGGACAGATAATATACTTTGAATGTCAAACTATTTTATCTAATGGTGAAAAGGAGAGCAGAAAAATGTTAGAGAGAGTTATCGAGATTATTCAGGAGCAGTTAAACTTGGACGGAGTGGAGATCACGGAAGAATCCTCTTTCAAGGATGATCTGGGTGCGGACTCCTTAGACTTATTCGAACTGGTTATGGCTTTCGAGGAGGAGTACGGTGTAGAGATCCCTTCCGAAGATTTAGAGCAGATCACGACAGTAGGCGCTGTTGTTGAGTACATGAAGAGCAAAGGCGTAGAGGCATAGAATGAAAACAAAAATTACAGAACTGTTCGGAATCGATTATCCGATTATTCAGGGTGGTATGGCATGGGTTGCCGAGTATCATCTGGCGGCGGCAGTTTCCGAGGCAGGCGGTCTGGGAATTATCGGAGCAGGCGGCGCACCGGCATCTTTTGTCAGAGAACAGATTCAGAAGACGAAAGAACTTACGAACAAGCCTTTTGGTGTAAATGTGATGCTGATGAATCCGGAAGCGGATGAGATTGCGAAAGTGATCGTAGAGGAAGGCGTGCGGGTAGTTACTACCGGAGCCGGTAATCCGGGCAAATATCTGGCCGCATGGAAGGAAGCCGGTATTAAGGTAGCCCCTGTTGTTGCAAGTGTGGCGCTTGCAAGGATGATGGAGCGTGCCGGTGTGGATGCGGTAATTGCAGAAGGTACGGAGTCCGGCGGGCATATCGGATCAGCTACCACGATGACGCTTGTTCCTCAGGTAGTGGATGCGGTGAATATTCCCGTAATCGCGGCAGGCGGTATCGCAGACGGCAGAGGGTTTGCCGCGGCGATGATGCTGGGTGCGGAAGCGGTGCAGATGGGTACAAGATTTGTGGTGGCGAAAGAGTCCATCGTACATGAGAATTATAAGAAAAAAATCCTGGCGGCGAAGGACATTGATTCGGAAGTGACGGGTATGACCCACGGACATCCGGTTCGCCAGATCCGCAATAATATGACGAGAGAATACCTGAAGCTGGAGAAAGCCGGGGCACCTTTTGAGGAGCTGGAACAGTTGACGCTCGGGGCACTTCGTAAAGCCGTGGTGGAAGGTGATACCGTAGGCGGCACGCTGATGGCAGGACAGATCGCAGGTATGGTCAAAGAAGAGATGACTTGTGCGGAAATGATGCAGGAGATCATGACACAGGCCGAGACTCTGTTAAAATGTAAATAAGTGATAGTTTTTTGTATAGATGCGTCGGAGTATAAGAGACGGCGCAGACAGGAACGTTTACGGGCGCAAGCTCAGGGGCTTGCGCTTTTTCTGAAATAAATACTTTGAAAATCAAAGTATTATTACGCCAGTGTTGCGGCAGACAGATTTAGAGAAATATATTGTGAACGGATCTGTATACAGCCACATACAGAAAGGGAGAAGATTATGGGTAAGACAGCATTTATGTTCCCGGGGCAGGGAGCGCAGTATGTAGGTATGGGGAAGGATTTCTATGAGCAGATTCCGGTTTGTCGGGAGATGTTTGAATTGGCGAGCAAAGCCAGCGGACTGGATGTGCCGGCGCTTTGTTTTGAAGAGAATGAACAGATCAATATTACGGAATATACGCAGATTGCCATGCTGGCGGCAGAGGTGGCAATGTTAAAAGCGATAGAGGAAAAAGGCTTGAAACCGGATGTGACAGGCGGTTTAAGTCTGGGAGAGTATGGCGCGCTGGCGTCAAGCGGCGTGATGAGCCCGGAGGATGTTTTTAAGGTAGTGCGCAAGCGTGGTATCTACATGCAGGAGGCAGTACCGCAGGGCGGTGCCATGGTGGCAGTGCTTGGTCTGGATACGGTGGTGATCGAGAAGGTCTGCGAGGAGACGGAGGGCTGTGTGTCGATTGCAAACTATAACTGTCCGGGACAGATCGTCATTACCGGAGAAGAGGGTGCTGTACAGGCGGCGGTCACAAAGCTTACGGCGGCAGGAGCGAAGAGATGCGTAACGCTGAAGGTGAGTGGACCGTTCCATTCTTCACTTCTTGTGGGCGCAGGGGAGAAACTGGAGACGGAGCTTGAGAATGTAGAGATTCATGATATCCAGATTCCCTATATTGCCAATGTGACAGCGGATTATGTGACGGATAAGAATGATGTGAAGCCGCTTCTGGTAAAGCAGGTATCGTCTTCCGTGAAGTGGCAGCAGACTGTGGAGCGCATGATCGCTGACGGAGTGGACACGTTCGTAGAGATCGGACCCGGCAAGACGCTTTCCGGTTTTATGAGGAAGATCAACAAAGAGATGAAGGTTATAAATGTGGAGAAAGTGGAAGATCTGGAGAAGTTGGACGAGTTAATGTAAAGAAAACAGGAGGAGACTATGTTAACAGGAAAAGTGGCGCTGGTGACGGGTGCGGGACGAGGAATCGGACGGGAAATCGCACTTACATTGGCTGAGTACGGCGCAGATGTGATTGTGAATTATAACGGATCCAAGGAAAAAGCGGAAGAGGTGGTCGCGCAGATTAAGGCTATGGGCAGGAGAGCCGAAGCGGTACAGTGCAGCGTGGCGGATTATGAGTCCTGTGGTAAGATGATTACCGATATGCTGGAGATGTTCGGGCACATTGATATTTTAGTAAATAATGCGGGGATTACAAAAGACAATCTTGTGATTAAGATGACGGAAGAGGATTTCGACGCGGTAATTGATACGAATCTAAAGGGGACGTTTAATACAATGAAGCATATGTACCGTCCTTTTATCAAGCAGAAGGCGGGCAGGATCATCAACCTGTCTTCGGTATCCGGGGTGTTGGGTAATGCGGGACAGGCAAATTACTCGGCCTCCAAAGCAGGCGTGATCGGATTGACTAAGTCTATGGCAAGGGAGCTGGCAAGCAGGAACATCACGGTCAATGCGGTAGCGCCCGGTTTTATTGACACGGATATGACGCAGGCAATGACCGATACGGCGAAGGAAGCGACACTGGCGCAGATCCCGTTAAAACGTGTGGGTACGCCGAGGGACATTGCAGAGACGGTGGCTTTTCTTGCCAGCGATAAAGCTTCTTATATTACGGGACAGGTTATCTCGGTAGACGGCGGAATGGCAATGTAGTAAGAGATGAAGTTTAAATGTGGATAGGAGAAATAGTATTATGAGCAGAAGAGTAGTGGTAACAGGCATGGGTGCGATTACCCCCATCGGATTGAATGTAGATGAATTCTGGGAAGGTGTGAAAGAAGGCAGGATCGGATTCGACAGGATTACGAGATTCGACACCACGGATTTTAAGTGTAAGCTTGCCGCGGAGGTCAAGGGATTTGACGGTAAGAATTATATGGACTTCAAGGCGGCTAAAAGAATGGAACTGTTTTCACAGTATGCGGTGGCGGCAGCCAAGGAAGCAATAGAGGATGCAGGTCTTGATATGGAGAAGGAGGATCCTTACCGTGTCGGTGTAGCGGTAGGTTCCGGTACCGGTTCTCTGCAGGCGATGGAGCGTTCTCACACCAGACTGGTGGAGAAAGGCCCGTCCAGGATCGAACCGCTTTTTGTACCGCTTACGATCTCTAACATGGCGGCAGGCAATGTGTCGATCCAGTTCGGATTAAAGGGAAAGAGCATCAACGTGGTAACAGCCTGCGCAACGGGCACTAATTCCATCGGCGAGGCGTTCCGGGCAATTCAGTACGGCGATGCGGAAGTGATGGTTGCGGGCGGTACGGAAGGCAGTGTCTGTCCGATCGGGATCGGCGGTTTCTCGGCGCTGACTGCGTTATCCACCTGCGAAGATCCGACCAGATGTTCCATTCCTTTTGATAAGGAAAGAAGCGGTTTCGTCATGGGCGAAGGTGCGGCAGTGGTAGTGCTGGAGGAGTTGGAACATGCCAAGGCACGGGGCGCAAAGATCTATGCCGAAGTGGCAGGTTACGGCTGCAGCTCCGATGCGTACCATATTACTTCCCCGGCCGAAGACGGCGCGGGAGCTGCTAAAGCAATGGAGTATGCGATCGCGGATGCGGGAATTGCGAAGGAAGACGTCACGTATATCAATGCCCACGGTACGGCGACACATCATAATGATCTGTTTGAGACACGGGCAATCAAATTGTTGTTTGGGGATCATGCAAAAGATATTAAGATCAACTCGACCAAGTCCATGGTAGGTCATCTTCTGGGCGCGGCTGGTGCTGTCGAGTTTGTGACCTGTGTCAAGGAATTGGAGGAAGGTTACATTCATCGGACGGTAGGCTATCAGGTGCCTGATGAGGAGTGTGATCTGAATTACTGTAAAGAGGCTTATGAGGAAGAATTTGAGTACGCTTTATCCAATTCCCTCGGATTCGGCGGACACAATGCCAGCCTGTTAGTGAAGAAGTATCGGGAGGAGAATTAATATGTCACTTATGACAGCGAAAGAGATTATGGAAATCATTCCTCACAGACAGCCGTTTATGCTGATCGACACGATTGAAGAATTAGAAGAAGGCAAAAGAGTCGTGGCAAAAAAGTGCGTTTCGTATAACGAGCCGTTCTTTGCGGGACATTTCCCACAAGAGCCTGTGATGCCGGGAGTTCTGATCGTGGAAGCATTGGCGCAGACCGGAGCAGTGGCTATCTTAAGCCAGCCCGAATTTAAAGGTAAGACGGCTTATTTTGCGGCAATCAATAACGCAAAATTTAAGGGGAAAGTGGTGCCCGGCGATGTGCTGACGCTTGAGACGGAAATCATTAAGATCAAGGGACCCATCGGTGTAGGCGCGGCGAAAGCATACGTGGATGGCAAACTGGTGACGCAGGCCGAGCTCACTTTTGCGATTGGAGAGGCATAGGTATCGAGATGGGAATGAGAATGATAGGGACAGGAAGCTGCCTTCCGAAGACAGTGGTGACGAATGACGATCTGGCGAAGATTATGGACACTTCCGATGAGTGGATCAGCAGCCGTACCGGTATTAAGGAAAGACATCTGGTTAAAGAGGAGACGACGGCGGGCATGTCCGCAGAGGCGGCATTGCGCGCGATGGAGAATGCCGGTGTGACGGCAGAGGAAATTGACCTGATTATCGTGGGTACGGTGTCGGCGGATCACGCGACACCGGCCTGCGCCTGTGAAGTGCAGGCGGTGATCGGGGCGGTGAATGCGGTAGCCTTCGATATTAATGCGGCGTGCTCCGGATTTATGTTTGCCTTAAATATAGCGCACGCATATTTACAGACAGGAACCTATAAGACAGCGTTGATTATCGGTGCGGAGACATTGTCCAAACTTATGGACTGGGGAGACAGAAGCACCTGTGTTCTCTTCGGGGACGGTGCGGGTGCGGCTATCGTGCGTGCGGATGAGCGGGAAGGTATGCTTGCCTACGATCAGGGATCGGACGGCTCGCGGGGTGGCGTGTTGGCGTGCGGAAACCGTTCTAACAATAATCCGCTGGTGAAGACGTCTAAAGAGTTAGAATATGTGCATATGGACGGACAGGAAGTGTATAAGTTTGCGGTGACGACAGTGCCGGCATCGTTACATAAGACCATAGAGGCAGCAGGGCTTAATGTGGAGGATATTGATTATTTCGCGCTTCATCAGGCGAATATCAGGATTATTCAGTCTGTTGCTAAGAGATTGAAGGTGTCTGAGGATAAATTTCCCATCAGTCTGGATCACTGCGGCAATATATCTGCGGCGAGTGTGCCGATCCTGCTGGATGAGATGAACCGCAAAGGATTGTTAAAGCCGGGGATGAAGGTTGCCTTATCCGGATTCGGCGGCGGACTGACGTGGGCGTCGGCGGTTATCGAGTGGGGATAATAAAAATGGGATTGTGTAAATTAGCAGAATAAGCAGAGAACTTGCTACATATGATGATAACAAGAAAATCAGGAATGAAAGCCGTTGTGAAAAAGCATAGATAGCGTTTATCAACGGCTTTTTTGTGTGGTTATGTTAAATTATATCTGGGCTTGTATGATTTTAATCGGAGTAATATACGGCGCCATGACCGGAAGGATGGCGGACGTCACGAATGCGGCGTTGGACTCAGCGGGAGATGCGGTGTCTTTGTGTATTACGATGATCGGTGTGATGGCGCTTTGGGTTGGGTTGATGGAGATCGCACAGAAGTCAGGGCTGATTGCAAAACTGACGCGGGGGATACAGCCTTTTATCAGTTTCCTTTTCCCAGAGATTCCGAAGGGGCATCCTGCGAGGGAGTATATTTCCACGAATCTGATCGCCAATGTGCTGGGGCTTGGCTGGGCGTGTACGCCGGCAGGGCTTAAGGCGATGGAAGAGCTGGCGAAGCTGGAGGAGGAACGGGGGAATCCGGCGTATTTGGCTGAGAGCAGAGAGGTAAGAGGCAGCGGAATGGAGCGGGTTGCGAGTAAAGAGATGTGTACCTTTTTGATTCTTAATATTTCATCGCTGCAGTTGATTCCGGTGAATATGATTGCCTACAGGCAGCAGTACGGCAGCGTGAACCCGGCGGGGATCATTGCACCGGCGATCGTGGCGACGTTTGTGAGTACGGCGGTGGCGGTGGTGTATTGTAAGGTGAGGGATAGAAAGCGGAGATTGTAGTCCTCTGCTCTTTCTATTTTGACAGGGTAATAGAGCGGTTTGTATTTTGAACTATAAATTCAATGATTGTGTCAACTCTCTATGCTATTATTTTGAACAGATGAAGAAAAACAAAAATAGCAGGAGGAATGGGCAAATGAAAATCAGAACAGATTTTGTAACCAATTCAAGCAGCAGTAGTTTTATTATTGCCAGAGAAGAAGAACTCTCGGAGAAACTTAAAGAAATAATTATTACATTCGTATTGGATGAAATGATGGGTGAAAAGTTGCTTTCACCTAGCAGTGCAGAAGAAGAAATCCAGAAGGTTTTTGATGAAAACTATATTAATAATGAGAAGCAGCAGGAGATTCGAAAGGCATTGAAGGAGGGCAAAACAATATATAGTGGCTGCATTGATTTTGAATGTTGCGATTATAATTATGCAGAGTTATTTGAGAATCTATGGGAAAAGCTGGATGATGCCGGAGAAAAGAGCTTTGAAGTAATAGATGGCGATCTCAGTTACTGAGGTGACGTATAAAATGAAAATACGAAAAGAAAAGAGTTTTATCTCTCTTTTTGATCCTAAGACAGGGAGATATATTCGAACGGGCATAATGAAAAATGGAAAAGATACGGGAATCGATCCGTTTATGGCATCCTTTCCTGAATTGCTGGATGTTGGCATTATGGGACATTGCAGGCATGGACAAAGTGGTCTTTGTATAAAAGCGGGGATCGAATGTTATCAGGACGGTCTACATCAAAGAAAACCTAATATGAGTCTCCATGATTTTGAGAATATAGCATTACAGTGCAGTCAACAGACGTATCAGTTTGCACTTGGCGGATGCGGGGATCCGGATCAGCACGAACATTTTCGGGAAATTCTTGAAATTTGTACACATGTAGGAATTGTTCCAAACTATACGACTTCAGGGTTTGGAATAACGGAAGAGCAAGCGCGACTTTGTAAGAAACATTGTGGTGCAGTTGCAGTAAGCTGGTATCGTAGTGAGTATACCCGAAGAGCAGTTGATCTTTTGGTAAAAGCAGGAGTGAAGACGAATATTCATTATGTCCTGAATAAATCTACAGTTCATGAAGCAGTGGAGCGGCTGAAGGCTCACGAGTTTCCAAAAGGCATAAATGCAATTGTATTTCTTTTACATAAACCAGTTGGTCTCGGTAAAAAGGAGAATATCATTGCGGCTGATCATGAGGAGTTTCAGCGATTGCTTCAGCTGGCCGTCTCAGGGAAAACTGCTTACAAGATTGGATTTGATTCGTGTACAGTACCGGCACTGATTAATATCAGCGGTAATATAGCTGAGAATAGTTTGGATACCTGCGAGGGTGCTCGATGGTCAGCTTATATTTCACCAGACATGAAAATGATGCCGTGCAGTTTTGATAACCAAGAAATGCGCTGGGCAGTTGATTTAAGGGAGTATACAATCAAGGAAGCATGGAATAGTGCGAAATTCGAGGAGTTTCGAGATCATTTTAGAACAGCTTGTCATGATTGTGAAAATCAAAGGTTATGTATGGGTGGATGCCCAATCAGACCGGAAATTGTGATCTGCAAGAAAAAGGTGGCATCAATATATTGAGAGTGGGAAAACTTTTGGAGTTTAATAGAAGTGTCTCTCTTTTTAGTTTGAATGTGTTATACTATAAGATATAAAAGAACGCAGAGGGAAAAATAATGTATCCAACAATTGATATGGAAGCTACTGGGAAGTGTATTCACCGGATTATGAATCAACGGAAATTTACAGTGAAAGATGTGCAGAAATATTTAAATTTATCCAGTGTACAGAGTATATACCATTGGCTTAATGGACAGAGTGTGCCGACTGTTGATAATTTATATGCGTTATCGGAACTTTTTCAGCTTCCGGTTGATGCGATGATTGTAGGAAATAGGAAATATCATGTGTCATTCTATGATGAGACATTTTGCAGCAGGGTATATGTATATTATAGGGAAGTAAAGAGATTAAGCTTTTGGTAGAGAGGGTGTTACTGGAATTTTAAGATAAATCTCTGCAAACAGACAGGAAGATGGAATGTCTATAAGTACATATAGATCGAGGGAGCTCCTTATGCATCCATATATTAATTTTGGTTTCATTTGTAATTTGTGGAGCATATGGTTATACTGAAAGAAAAGGGGTGAGTTTATCTTATGGAAGAAATTTATAATAAATTTGAACTAGAAGATTTATATATTGGTATGGAGATAAAAGATAAAGATCAGTTGAGCGGTATATACGATACATGGATTATGCTTGTCAAAAGTAGCGATTCAGATGTCTATACGGTGGGATTCATAGGTAAGGAAACTAATACAGAATCGGATAAGCTGTTTGCTCAAGGCAATGTGGTCTGTCCTGTATATAATGATAGCATTGAACTGGAGGGGGATATATATTATGAGGAATAAATATATCCTGCTTGAAATGAACCAGCGGAACGAAATAAGGGCAGACGTGAATATGACGATAAAGAGCATGGAACTTACAGAGATTGAGAACATGAATGTCAAGATGGATACAGGATGCCCCTACACCTCTATACCAATTCTAAGGTTTGGTATATCAAATGCTAAGGCACAGCAAATGAAACAGAGAGACTGTGATGATGATAGAATAAGGAAAGAAATTTCCTTTGGTGTCAATGATACAAAGGAAAAACGGGATGCGGACAAAGAAAAATTTAGAGCTGGAAAATATATGGAGTTGAAATCTATTACTTTTCAGCATGGGGATTTTGAGATTGATTTTGGCGGGGTATGTATTAGCAAAGATCATGTGAAAGTCAGTTATGACAGGACAGGTAATATTCTTATAGGAATGGATGTCCTGTCCCAAATGGATATACATATAGGGAAGAGTAAGATTCTGGAAAAAACTGTTTTCATTGCATGCCCCTATGACAGCCTGAATCAGGAGTATCTTGAAGCCCTAAATCAACATTTTGATATATAGTCCTAACTTGACATCAGCTTACAGGCAGCAGTACGGCAGCGTGAATCCGGCGGGGATCATCGCGCCGGCGATCGTGGCGACGTTTGTGAGTACGGCGGTGGCGGTGGTGTATTGTAAGGTGAGAGATAGAAGACGGAGAGTTTAAGGACTCTCTGTTTTTTAGTATAGGTGGCGATTATGGGCGACAAATAACTTTTCTTTTCATTACCTGCCTGCGGATATATTCTGACAGGGAAAGGGTTTATACCTGCTTCTGGCATTCATGAAAGTGGGCTGGCTTAAGAAAGCCGATGAAATAAATATTGCATTATTACTGCATAAGCGGCAAGGGGATTTAATTCTTGGGGAATATGAGGTCAAAAACTATCATGTATAATTTGAGCATCAGAAAAACCTGGCCAAAGTTTGAAAGAGAAGTTTTTCCGGTTAGGATTTTTGACCATGTTACAAGAACGGAAAACCTTGACCGCACAGAGCTTATGAGGGTGTGGGGAGATATGAGATTTTATGAAGATTAGTTTTGGACAGAAAGGAAGAAAACAGCCGATTAACGGGAGGAGATTTTATGAGCAGGCATGGAATGGTAAGAGCAGTCGGGGCGCATTTTGAGTACGAGGACGGAATGTATTTTTATCCCTTTGGAACGACAGTGTACGCGTTGGCGCATCAGGAGGAAAGATTGATTGATGAGACACTGCGTACATTGAAAAATTCTCCATTTAACAAAGTGCGTATGTGCGTGTTTCCAAAGCATTATCAGTATAACAATAATGAACCACAATTCTATCCGTTCGAGAGGAACGGGGACGGTACGTGGAATGTTGGGAGACCTTGTGATGATTTTTGGAATCATCTGGAGGATATCATTAAAGGACTGGATGATTTGGAAATTGAGTGTGATCTGATTCTGTTTCACCCATATGACAACTGGGGGTTTTCTCAGCTTAGCCAGAGAGACAATATAAGATATCTGGATTACTGTACCAGGCGGCTGGGCCACTTGAAAAATATCTGGTGGAGTCTTGCGAATGAGTATGACCTGTGTCTGGGAAGCAAATCAATGGAGGATTGGAAGGAGATTGAGGAGTTCGTGGCATCTCATAACCCGAATCATCATCTGTTGTCAAACCATAACTGCTTCATTCCATGGGATGTATCACGACCGAATATTACACATGGTTCCTATCAGACCAAACGTTTTGCGGATGTTCCCAATATTGTCAACAAGTTTGAGAAACCGATCATGGTGGATGAATGCTGTTACGAGGGCAATCTTCCAGAATTCTGGGGATGCTTGTCGGGAGAAGAGATGACCGCACGTTTCTGGAGGGTGGTCTCAAGCGGTGCTTATTGTACCCACGGAGAGACCTTTATGGACAATGAACATGAGATTGTATGGTGGGCAAAGGGCGGTACGCTGAAGGGAAAGAGCCCGGCGCGTATTCAGTTCCTTAAGAATATTGTGTATGAGTTGCCGTCCCCGATTGAGCCGACAGTGACTGCGGCTGGAACGTTTGACAATCTTCCGGAGGAGGTGCGACGGGACATGGAGAGCCAGCCGATGTTCTTGGGATTTCAAAAGGCGATGGCGATGATGACAAAAGAGGATAAGCATATTCATTATGCACTTGAATACTGCTATGCTGGTCACTGTGGGGAGGAAGCATATCTTAATTATTATGATCAGAGATGTTCTGTAAAGGACACGATAGTGCTTCCGAAAGATAAGTCTTACCAGATTGAGTTAATCGACACATGGAATATGACGAGGGAGATAATTGCCGAAGGAGCTTGTGGCGAAACGGAAATTCATTTGCCGGGAAGACCATATATGGCAGTACTTGCCACAACAAAACAAAGGGAGTTTTTTCACGCATAAGGGCATTGTCCATCCTCGGAGAACGCGCTATAATTCTATAGAGAAAAACAGGAATAACAGTATTAGAAGAAGGGGAAACATATGATATTCGGAAAACACATTAACCGCTATTACCTCAAATATGCAGGCTGGCTGATTTTGGGATTGCTCTCACTGGTTCTGGTGGATTTTCTGCAGTTGGAAATTCCCAAGATGTATCGCATGATCATCAATGGCATGAACGGTGGCAGTGTCAGTGTGGATGGGGTGCAGATGGCATTTGATATGGATTTTCTGCTGGATAGGATCTGTATGCCCATGGTATGGATTATCCTGGCCATGGTATTTGGCCGTTTTTTGTGGCGGGTGTGCTTTTT
>JAAUZY010000032.1 GCA_014804355.1 Lachnospiraceae bacterium | reverse complement strand
CACTACATCTTCAATGCGCAATAACGATTGAAGAAGATGATATAAGACTTCTGTGTTTTCCGAGTCCGGTAATCATAACGGATGAAACAATGAATGCGTTTATTCGTTTCTGTAACGAGGCAAACCGGGAACTTTGCGGAGGTATAGCGTGGGGAAGATTCTGGTGTGATGAGGAAAATTATGATTTTGCGTATGAAGTTATTTTACCGGAAAAGGTGATAGAAAAAGATACGGAGGAGACTGCCAGACAATTATTTGATATTCCATGCGCCCATTATCAGGATCTGCATACACCGCTTATCATGTTGGCAGGAAATAGATGGGAATCAGATATGGCTATATGCTATCTTCAGGAATTAAGAGAAAACGGATATGTGGACAATGCTGATTATGGATTGTGGTAATAATCCCAAATCAATTAACCGGCATATAGAAAGTGTGGAAGGGTGAAAAAAGGTAAAAACAGATTTTTTG
Organism: Lachnospiraceae bacterium; assembly: GCA_014804355.1. Classification (GTDB taxonomy): domain Bacteria; phylum Bacillota; class Clostridia; order Lachnospirales; family Lachnospiraceae; genus UBA3282. Next base: position 69,500 of record JAAUZY010000032.1, on the reverse strand, counting down.
TAGAAAGCGAGATGGAGATATGCTATAATGCGCTCTGTATGTTTGCTTGCAAATACAAGAGATGTATTATAGCAAAAATAACGAAATCTAATTGACAAACCAGAACGTGCGTTCTAAAATAAAAGAACATAAAGTCCTGGACATTTTGTAATGCAGATGATAGAATTAAGAAGAAGGAGAAAATGATAATGGCTTATGCAATAGATTTATTTTGTGGTGCTGGTGGAATGAGCGAAGGCCTTATTCAAGCTGGATTTCATATTCTTTTCTCTAGTGACATTAATTCTGATGTTCAGCGAACATACATGAATAGACATGAACAGCTGGGTTTACATCAAGGTGTAAATACATATTTTCATAGAGGAGATATCAGAGAACTGAATGGCGAGATGATTCGTGAGGCGATTCAGAACTTGGAAATATTTAGAGGTCAAGATATTCCGGAAATAGATGCAATTTTTGGCGGACCGCCTTGCCAAGGTTTTAGCAGGGCAGGCAGAAGGGATCCGAATGATCCTAGAAATATGTTATTTAGGGAATATTTAAGAGTTATTAGCGAAGTCAGACCTAAATATGTGGTATTGGAGAATGTGACAGGATTTACGGATACTAGATTTTATGGTTTTGTTGGTGTGACCGGGCACCAATATGAAGATGGTGAATTGGTGCCGGATATACTTCGTAATGAGTTTCGGTTAATTGGTTATCAAACGCCTGAACCAAGAATTTTAAATGCGGCACATTATGGTGTACCACAGAGGAGAAATAGAATAATTGTTATGGCATATCGGAATGATGTGATTGCACCTGTATATCCAGAGGAAACACATAATGATGAAACTGCTTTGACTATTACAGATGCGATAAGTGATTTGATTCGTGATGAAAATGTGCGTAATCAAATTCATGCAGAAAATACAGAGTATCAAGTGAGTTCAAGAACGGGTCGTACTCCGGACATCAATGGCAACACTATTAACAGTGATGGAGTTATACATAATAATGAGATATCCACACATCAGCAGATTATTTCTGAAAGATTTGCATTGTTTAGAGAAGGCGAGGATGGTGCTGGATTAAAAAATCGTGTAATGTCAGAAGGGATTGACATTGCGAATTCTCCTGCATTGATTGCTCATTGTGTAGAAAAAATGGGTATTGATGAACAAGCAGTTATTAACCTGTTTAGGGGAGGGAATGTGAGTAGAGAAAATGCAGATATTTTACTCACAAAGAAGAATATCAGAACAAGATTGGATAGAACCAGACCATCAGCAACGGTCATGACTATAGCAGATGATTATATTTCTCCATTTGAACCGAGAACTTTTACGGTTAGAGAGTTGGCAAGAATGCAATCATTCGATGATAGTTTTGAATTTTTAGGAAAAAGGACAACCGGCGGATTGAGAAGACGTGTAGAAGTTCCACAGTATTCACAAGTTGGAAATGCTGTACCGCCATTATTAGCTAGGGCGATAGCAACTGAAATAATGAGAGTTTTAGAGGCATAGCAATTACAAGGCAATCCGAATGCTTCGGGTTGCCTTGCACTATTTTGAGAGAAAGAAGAGCGAAGTATATGTTAAAAATGTCGGATACATCAATAAGAGGATTTTTACCGTTTTTTGCAAATGCAGGTTTGCAAGTGGCATTTTTGGTGCCAACTCCAACCGGATATCAAAAGTCTATTATGGATGCCACATTGCCGTTGAGAGAAATGTTACGAGAAACTGGTATTCATAATTATGAGGAGCAAAGACAGGGACCTGAACATAAGGAGTTGGTAAAAACATATTTCTTGGCGCCGGACAGAATGATTGAAACAGAGGCTTCGCTGTATAGGCCTATAACGAAACAGGGCGATCCAAGAATATGGTTTTACAATCTGAAGCAGTATTGTGTACCGTGTAACTTATTAGCTATTTTGGCTAATAAAGGAAAATTATATGTTCTGAACTTGTCCAATGCAGAAATTGTTGAATCAATGAATTCTGGTTTTATCAGTGGAGTTATTCAACAGTTTATTGATGACGATAATGCAATTGCGAAAGAACTATTAGTGAAGATTCAGGAAATTCATAATCGTGGCTTTTTGCCGAGTATTACCATAGGAGATCCCGGTGTGGGGGATACTTTGGAGAATGCTCTGGGGATATCAAGAAATCCTTCGAAATTACCAGATTATAAGGGGATAGAACTGAAGGCAAGTAGAACATCAACATACAATAAACCAAAGACGAGTAACAGAGTGAATTTGTTTACACAAGTTCCTGATTGGGCTAATAGTAGAGGGATGGATCGAGTGAAGCTGCTTGATACATATGGTTATTGGGCAGAACAAGAGGATGGCTCTCAAAGATTCGATTTGAACTGTACATTGCGTGCAAATGTGCCTAATCCACAAGGCTTATATTTGGAAGTTGATTTAGATAATGATTTACTAATAAATTATTACACCAGAGGTGATGTGGTAAGGCGTTATGTGGCACAATGGAGTTTCTTGCTGTTAAAGCAGAGACTATTGGAAAAACATAAGGAGACATTTTGGATAAAAGCTACAAGCAAGATGGAAGACGGACAGGAATACTTTAGATATGACAAGATTGTTCATACCAAGAATCCAAATGCAAGTTTGTTTCCACAGTTAATAGATGAAGGAATAATTACAGTAGATTATATAATGCATAGAAACGAGAATGGTACTGTGAGAGATCATGGTTTTCCGTTTAAGATTTTTCCTAGAGATTTGGATTTGCTATTTCCGGAACCGAAGACATATGAATTAGATTAGCGATAGTAAACCGGTCATCACCCTTTCCGAAACTTAGAAGGCGTTATCCCTTCCATTTTTTTAAATACCTGAATGAAATAAACGGAATCGGGGAATCCCGTCTGATGGCTTATTTCTTCAATGGATAGATCTGTTGCCTTCAGAAGATACTTGGCATTGTAGATACGGAGCCTTGTGATATATTCATGCGGTGCGAAGCCTGTATACTCCTTAAAGCATCTGGACATATGGGTACGGCTTAAGCCGAAATGGTGAGACAGGTCATCTAATGAGAGATTTTTCATATAGTTTGCCTGCATGTAAGAAACTATTTTCTCGACAATGTCAGAAGTTGTACTGCGCGTTTTGCTCCGGACGATCAGAAGATTTGTCAGGAGCAGATAAAAGGTGGCGGAAATTTCATATTCCATATATGGGGCAGCCTTTTGCGTGCATTGCAATATGTGTGTCTGGAATGGTTCAAAGTTTAAAAACTCAGTATTGGAAAATTTAACATTACCGGATTGCAGATAGGATTGTACTAACGGGGCAGCCGGCGTACCATCGAAATACAGAGAGGTACTGACCCAGTGGTAGCTGCTGGTCTGGTAATAATATTTCTGGCGGCAGTCGATCAGGCAGCCGTCTCCTTTTTTCAGCAGATAGCTCTTTCCGTTATATTTTAAATAGCCTTCTCCTTCTAATATATATCGAATTTCATAGAATTCCTGATTGCTGCCTTCCGTGTAGTAGTCGTAAGCTGTTTTCAACAAGCTGAAAGATTTCGGATAGATCAACGTTTCTTTGGCTTTGCTGCTGATGATAAATTCAGGTATGATATGTTCCGTTCCGTAAGCGAAAGAGTGTTTAATCAGTGGTAAGAAATCATATCTCATAATGATCATTTCCTTGTGCGGTTCAAAATTCATGTTTTATGCTTCTTTTTTCTATATAAGTATAGGATGAAATATTGTATAATTCAAGCATGAAAATCCAATTCGAAGATTGTATACAAAAGTGTAAAATTAATGTTTTGGCGGACGAGTAACCAAACAGAGGGGGAAATTATGAGAGTAAAAGAGTTTCTGCGAAAAAAAGATATTGTTATTTCACCGAAACGATACGGCATCGACGCATTGTCTCAAATGGCGCAGGCGGTATTTGCCTCTTTACTGATCGGCTTAATATTTAAAACGGTCGGGGAGCAGGGACAGAATCTTTTGGGAGAATATAGAATCTTTACTTATTTTACACAACTGGGTAGCTTTGCCATGAAACAGGTCGGAGCAGCGATCGGTGTTGCAGTTGCATGGGCATTGAAAGCGCCGCCGCTTGTTTTATTTACAAGTGCGGTGACAGGAGCGTTTGGTGCCGGTATCGGCGGGGAAGCGGCGGCATTTGTTTCTGCAATCGTAGGGGCGGAATTTGGTAAGGCAGTATCGAAAGAAACAAAGGTTGATATTCTAGTAACTCCGGGAGTTACTCTTCTGGTAGGAGGGCTTACGGCCACATTCATTGGACCTGGGGTGAAAATGTTAATGAGTGGGATAGGTTTGATTATCATGAAAGCGACGGAATTACAGCCGTTTTTTATGGGAATCATTGTGTCGGTGATTGTAGGTCTTGTCCTAACCTCGCCGCTTTCCAGTACGGCTTTATGCATCATGCTGAATCTGTCAGGAATATCGGCGGGCGCGGCTGCGGTTGGATGCTGTGCGCAGATGGTAGGATTTGCCGCAACAGGTTACCGGGATTGCAAGATGGGCGGGGTAATGGCAATGGGACTGGGTTCTTCCATGTTTCAGTTCCCTAATATTCTAAAGAATCCTTGGATTTTATTACCGCCCACTTTATCCTCGATTATCATAGCGCCAATCGCAACATGCATTTTGGAGGCAACCAATACACCCGCGGGAGCCGGTATGGGAACCTGCGGACTTGTAGGGCAGATATTTACGTTTACGGATATGGGAATTAATACTAAATCCGTCGTTTCGGTGGCACTATTGCATTTCATCTTCCCGGTTTGTTTCTCCCTGTTTTTTGACGGGATTTTAAGAAAAAAAGGAAAAATAAAGAAGGGAGATTATTCTTTTGAAATATAAATGCGTCAGGCGGCTTTCCGCCACGGTCCTCTCCGATAAAAAGTAATCGACAGCCCCGTAGCTAACGTCCAGCCGATGGGCCATGCGCACCAGATCCCGATATAGCCGATCTGCCGGGACAGGATTTCGGCCAGCACGACCCGCAGGATCAGATCTGTAAAAGTTGCGATCATGAAATTCTTCATAAGCCCCGCGCCGCGCAGAATGCCGTCAGCGATCAGTTTGACGGATATAATAAAGTAGAAAGGCGCTACAATATAGAGGAACCGCATACCGGAGGCAAGCGCCAGCTCGGAAGGGTCGTTGATAAAGAAGGTGACAAGAGCCTTTGCTGCTATGAGATACAGCGCCACGAGTGGAACACAGAGCAGCCACACCATCTTAACACCAGCCCTGAAGCCGTCCTTGATCCGCGGCAGAATGCCGGCGCCTATATTCTGTGCCGTATAGTTGGACAATCCGTTAGCCAGCGTGGTGAAGGAGGTAATGACCAGATTGTTAAGCTTGACCGCCGCGGCATATCCGGCAGTAACCTCCACCCCACAGTCGTTGATCACGCTCTGGATAATGATATTGCCGACAGAGATAAAACTCTGCTGTAAGATGCTGGGAACCGCGATAACTGCTATTTTTTTAAACATATCAAAAGAATATAAGATGACCCCGCCCTCGGTCGGGATGCCGGACAGCCGCTTTAATACAACGATTACCGCAAGCACGCAGCTTACGCCCTGACAGAGAAAAGTTGCCCATGCCACGCCGGCTACTCCCATGTTGAAAGCGGCTACGAACAGAATGTCTACCAGAATATTGGCAGTCGAGGAGATTGCCAGAAAGATAAACGGCGTCTTGGAATCGCCCAGCGCCGAGAAGATTCCCGTTGCTATATTATAGAAGAAAAGGAAGGGCAGTCCCCATATGTAAATGTTCAGATATAATTTAGAGTCGGAGAGAATCTCAGACGGCGTATGTATCAGATCAAGGAGGGCATCACAGCAGACAAGCCCGAAGATCATCAGGAGCGCGCACAAAACAGCGCTGGAGATCATGGTCGTGTAAACCGACGTTTTCATTTTCCCGTATTTTTTAGAACCGAACAGCCGCGACACGATGACCGAGCAGCCGATATTGCAGCCGAAGGCAAAAGCGATAAAGATCAGAGTGATCTCGTAACTGTTTCCCACTGCGGCCAAGGCATTTTCCCCGATAAATTTGCCGGCGACCAGACTGTCGGCGATATTGTATAACTGCTGAAAAATAATACTGCCAAACAACGGCAGACAGAACTGCCACAATACAGTTTCCGGTTTCCCCACGGTCAGATCCTTGTTCATAATATCACGCCTCCGTTTCCAAATCCCTTATTATACACTTTTCTTAATAAAATGCAATCGAAAACTAGCATTTCTCCAATACCGCAATTTTACGTCCCCTCCCGATTGAAAAAAACCAAATTCAACGCTATAATAAATAAAACGGTGCTTTGCCGGAATTCGTATAAAAATAATACACCTAAATATAAAAAATGACACCGTAATTTATGTTCAAAATTTATATGATAATGCTAGAAGTAACCCGGTAAAAGCCCGATTACTATATTATAACAGGGGGTAACAACCATATGCGCAATGCAGAAATGAAATCGTACGAATTTATGGATCATCAGGGAACTTTTCGACTGGAGCAGCCGGAGAACGTAAGCTATCTGTATTTTCCCATAGCGGGGGAGCAGGGATTAAAAGGAGCCGTCACGCCGAGGCTGGGCGGTGACTTGAAACGCAGTCAGAATGAATTTGTTTTACAGCCTGTCAGCGCGGAGGAACTTCATAACAACAAATCTACAAGGAACTTCTGGTGCAGGCTTGCTGACGGTGCATGCTTCTCGGCCACGGGCGTTTCGGCGCAGGCGGAAGCGAAGCGTTTCACGGACGCGCAGGACAGAAGCGTATTGACTGCAGGACCTATGTGGCATCAGATCGAACGGGAGATCGCAGAGTACGGCGTGGCTTCTGTAATCACTTCCTTCGTGCCGGTATCGGAATATTCTGTGGAGATCATGCATGTGGAGATTATAAACCGAGGGGATGAGGCGGTCACACTGACACCTACGGCAGCAGTTCCGCTCTACGGCAGGAGTGCGGACAACCTGAGGGATCACAGACATGTGACTTCCTTACTGCACAGAGCCGAGACGACGAAGAACGGCGTTTTAGTTACACCGACACTTTCTTTTGATGAGAGAGGGCATCAGAAGAATCGGATCACTTACTATGTATGCGGTATGGAGCAGGATGGGACAGCGCCTGTGGGATTCATGCCCGTTGTGGAGGATTATATCGGAGAGGGCGGCAGCTATGAAAGACCGGAAAGCGTGCTGGCAGAGCAGCCATATGATCCCGCCGGCAGACAGTATGACGGCTATGAGATCATCGGCGCCATGAGGTTTGCCCCGGTTACGCTGCAGGCGAAAGAGAGCAGAAGCTATATCATCTTCATCGGTGCGGAAGAGAACAGAGAGATGATTGACGGGATGTTAGCGGCTTTTTGCGATGACGGTAAGGTACAGGAAGCGCTTCAGAATACGAAACAGTACTGGCTGGACAGGATCAATGTGTCCTATGAAACGGCGGATTCTAATTTTGATAATTTCATGTTCTGGGTGAATTTCCAGCCTATGCTGCGCAGAATCTACGGCTGTTCGTTCCTGCCTCACCATGATTACGGTAAGGGCGGCAGAGGATGGCGTGATCTCTGGCAGGATTGTCTGGCACTGTTAATTATGCAGCCGGATGACGTGCGGCAGATGCTCATTGACAATTATGGCGGCGTGCGGATCGACGGCAGCAATGCCACGATCATAGGCAGCAAGCAGGGCGAGTTCATAGCGGATCGTAACAACATTACAAGAGTCTGGATGGATCACGGTTTATGGCCGCTTATGACGACTAAGATGTATATAGACCAGACCGGCGATCTGTCGGTTCTGTTGAAAGAGAATACCTATTTTAAAGACAAGCAGGAAGCCAGAGGCACTGACATCGATCAGGCATGGGAAGCCGACGGATCGCCGGTTTTGAAAGATCAGGAGGGTCGCGAATATCTCGGCTCTGTATTAGAGCACATTCTGGTGCAGAATCTTACGGTCTTCTACGAGGTGGGCGAGCACAATCACATGCGGCTGCGCGGTGCGGACTGGAACGATGCGCTTGACATGGCGGCGGACAGAGGAGAGAGCGTGGCATTTACCGCTGCCTATGCGGACAATCTGGATGTGCTGGCAGAGTTGATCGGTCTGTTGCGTGAACGGCTGCAGATGGAGAGCGTGGAAGTATTAGCGGAGATAGAGCCGTTGTTAGCTTCCGGCACGGAGCTGTATGAGGATACAGAGCAGAAGAAGGCCCTGCTTGCAGATTACTGTAAGAGCATATTCCATCAGGTATCGGGCAGGAAGATACAGCTTGACAGTGAACAGGTTCAGGCAAGCCTGCGGGAAAAGGCACAGTGGATCAGGGAACATATTCGCAGAACCGAGTGGATCGACGGCAAAGACTGCGGATGGTTTAACAGCTATTATGACAATAGCGGACGTCAGTGTGAGGGAATCAAGCCCGAAGGTGTACGGATGATGCTGACGGGACAGGTATTTACCGTGATGTCCGGCACCGCTACCGATGAACAGACTGCGGAGATTGTTAAGGCGGCGGATAAATATTTATATCAGAAGGAAGTGGGAGGCTATCGCCTGAATACTGACTTTAAAGAATTAAAGACCGATCTGGGCAGAATGTTCGGTTTCGCATACGGGCATAAGGAGAACGGAGCAGTCTTTTCGCACATGACCACAATGTATGCCAATGCGCTCTACAGACGCGGTTTCGGACGGGAAGGATATCGAGCCCTGTACACGCTGTACGAGCAGGTGGCGGATTTTAATACCAGCATGATCTATCCGGGTATTCCGGAGTATTTCAATGACAGGGGAAGAGGCATGTACCATTACCTGACGGGTGCGGCAAGCTGGATGATGCTGACGGTGATCACGCAGATGTTCGGTGTCAGAGGAAACTGTGGCGACATGATTCTCGCACCGCAGCTTATGAAGGAACAATTCCAGGATGGCCGTGCGGGACTCACCCTGAACTTCGGAGGGAGAAGGTGGCATATTGTCTATGTCAATGCGCAGAATGCAGAAGCCGGCACCTATCGAATCGGCAGTGTTACATTAGACGGCGGACAGCTTGCGGTGCAGGATAATGAAGTGAGAATTCCGCTCACCGAGATAGAGAAGCTCAGTGAGGAGAGCACCCATGAGATCGTTGTGGAGCTGCAGGCATAGGAAATTCCTAAGCATTTGAAATATTGTAACTGTTCGGAAGGTGCTTTCGCGAGGTGTTTTTTGTGAGTGAAGCATACGCGGAAGTCACAGAAAACCCGAAATATTTACCCTTGAAAGGAGCATAATGACAGAGATGAAAGAGAATACGGCGGCATACAGAATCGAGAATTACGGGAAACAGTCGGCTTTTGCCAGTTTTCTGCCGGGAATCAGCGGCGTGAGAGGCATCCCGATTTGGTGCTATTATGTAAACCGTGGACAGGGCGTGGTCAGCTTCGGGGTTGAGAATAAGGATCATGCCATCATGGAGTTTTATCCGGCACATCAGGCTTATCAGAATGTGAAAAAGACCGGATTCCGTACTTTTATTAAGAAGGAAGGCAGGGTATGGGAGCCTTTCCGGGACGAAAATATCCCGCATAGCATGTGCATCACCATGAACGGTCTGGAGATCGAGGAAAATCATGAGCAGGAAGGAATTGTGACGAGTGTGTCATATTATACACTGCCGGAGGAAAAGATCGGCGCTCTGGTGCGCAGAGTGTGCGTGAAGAATACTGGCAGTCAGGAGGCTCAGCTGGAGATTCTGGATGGTATGCCGGCGTGCATTCCCTACGGTGTTGACCAAGAGAGCATGAAATTAATGGGGCAGACCATAAAAGCTTGGATGCAGGTGGAGGATGTGGACGGTCATCCCTTTATGCGTGTTCGGGCGAGCACGGCGGATTCTGCGGCGGTGACGGAGATAAACGGTGGCAATTTCACTATCGGTACGCTGGCAGATGGCACTATGCTGCAGGCAGTCACCGATCCGGAAGTGATATTTGCTTATGATCTGTCTCTGGAGAAACCGGTGGGCTTTATCGAGCACGGATTACAGGAGCTTCTGGCGATGCCGCAGGTAAATCAGAATCTGGTACCCTGCAGCTTCTACGGGGTGCAGGCGAAATTGGCAGCAGGAGAGGAGATCGTGTTCTATGAGCTGATCGGACAGGTGGAGAGTAAGGAACTTCTGGAAGAGTTTGCCTGCAGGAAACCGGATGCGGCTTATTATGAAGAAAAGAAGCAGGTGGCGGACCGTCTGGCAGAGGAGCTGTGCAGACATATCAGGACGAAGACAGCTGATCCGGATTTCGACGCTTACTGTGAGTATACTTATATGGACAACGTACTGCGAGGCGGTTATCCCATCAAACTGACGGATGATAAGGTCTTTTACGTGTATTCCAGAAAACACGGTGATCTGGAGCGGGATTACAACTATTTCAGCATGCTTCCGGAGTTCTATTCTCAGGGCAACGGCAATTTCCGCGATGTGAATCAGAACAGACGGTGTGATGTGTTCTTTGCGCCTTTTACAGGACGGGAGAGCATCAAGACCTTCTACAGCCTCATTCAGCCTGACGGTTATAACCCGCTAGGAGTGGAGAAAGTCACATACCGGCTGAATGCTGCGAAGACGGAGGAAATCTTCCGGGATGACAGCGCCCAGGTAAGAGCGAAGCTTTGCGATATGCTCTCTAAGCCTTTTACGCCGGGAGCGCTTTACAGAGAGCTGGATAGGTCCGATCGGACGAATGAGCAGGTGGAAGCACTCTTTAAGCAGGTTATGGCGGCGGCGGAAGGCGTCGTGAACGGTAAGTTCGGTGAGGGCTACTGGTCGGATCACTGGACCTACAACTTAGATCTTCTGGAAAGCTACCTGAGTGTTTTCCCAGAGAAAGAGGAAGAACTTCTGTATGAAAAAGCGTACAGTTATTACAGACCTCAGGCAGAAGTTAAGAAGCGCGCACAGCGCTATGTGAAAACGGAAAAAGGAATCCGCCAGTACGAAGCGATAGAAGAGCTGGATGTTAAGGACGGTCAGCTGCTTTGTGCGAAGGGAGGAGAAGGCGATACCGTTTATGTTACATTGATGGAGAAGCTTCTGCTATTGTCGGCTACCAAATTTGCAACGCTGGACGCTTACGGAATGGGCGTGGAGATGGAGGGCGGCAAGCCCGGCTGGTATGATGCGTTAAACGGACTGCCGGGACTGTTAGGATCTTCTATGCCGGAGAGCTGCGAGCTGGCGAGAAATCTGGAATATACGATACAGGCGCTGAAACGCTATCCGAGAGATGTGGAGCTGCTGACTGAGCTTGCGGATTTCATAGAACAGATCGACCGGGTCGTGGCGGCAGAGAAGAAGACGCTGATGACAGAGCAGAAAGCGGTGTCTTTCTGGAATCAGATCAATGATGTGAAGGAAGCTTACCGGGAGCGGATCTATGCCGGAGTGAGCGGTGACATGAAGAGCCTTTCCGGTGAGAAACTGGTACAGATGCTGGAAGAATGGCACGAGATCGTGCGTAGAGGTATTGAGAAGGCCTGCGAAATGGCGGGCGGTATCTGTCCCACCTATTTTACTTATGAAGTGACGGATTATCGTGAGGGTGAGGACGGCATCATGCCGCTTGATCTGCAGGTAGGAGCGGTGCCGCTGTTCCTGGAAGGTCCCGTACGGTATCTGAAATTAGATCAGGCGATGTCCGGAAAGCGCAAGTTGTACGAGCATGTGAAAGGAAGCGACCTGTATGACAATAAGCTGTCCATGTATAAGGTCAACGCCTCCCTGCAGGAAGCTTCTTATGAGCTGGGACGCGCACGGGCGTTTACGCCGGGATGGCTGGAGAATGAGTCCATCTGGCTTCATATGGAATATAAATATCTGCTGGAACTGTTAAAATCCGAGATGTACAGGGAATTCTTCGAAGATTTCCGTAAAGCGGCGATTCCGTTCCTTGACAGCAAGGTGTACGGCAGAAGTATCTATGAGAATTCTTCCTTTATTGCCAGCAGTAAGAATCCCAACAGCAGCTATCACGGCAAGGGATTTGTGGCGCGTTTAAGCGGTTCTACGGTGGAGTTTTTGAACATGTGGATTATTATGATGTTCGGCAGACATCCTTTTAAGGTGTATGACGGGGAACTTACGCTGAAGCTTACGCCGGCGCTGCCCGCTTATCTGCTTCAGGAGAACGGCAGTGTGGAAGCGGTATTTATGGGAGAGACGAAGGTGGTCTATCATGTGGGTGAGTATAAAGATTATATCCCCGGCGAGTATCAGATCACGGAGTGTACTCTGGAATATGCGGACGGCAGTAAAGTGAGTGCGTTAAGTGGTGTGATAAGCGGCAGTCCGGCGGAAGATGTGCGTGACGGCAAGGTAAGTCGTATTGATGTTACGCTCTGCTAGTGTGTGTTCCGTTTTATATCATGAAACTGATTGAGTCTGCGAGGCTCGTGAAGAGCCTCGACAGGCTCAATTTCTTATTGCCATTATCCTTTGAGAAATCAATGTTGTAGATTTTCATTTTATATGGTAGTATGGTAACTGTTCAGAAGGTGATTCCGCGAGGTGTTTTTTGTGAGTGAAGCGTAAGCGGAAGTCACAGAAAACCCGAGACAGGCATGCGCGAAATTATGCAGAATGCATAATTTCTGTGCATCTTCGTAACTGTGAGGAACAGAGTTCTGAACAGTTATGTAGTATGTTAAATGCATCGGAGTGTTTGGAATATCTGAGATTTTGACTCATGGTTCGCGGGAATTGAGGAGTATGAGGAAGCAGGTCGTACAAGGGTTTCACGATTTTAAGGGAAAAATATATAGGATTTTCGGACAGAACGGGGAGCGGGAGCAGCAGAAGGAGATTTCCCGGACGGAGGCCGCCGATCTCGGGAATCAGGATATGCATGGGACGGGGCAGGACGCATTCGATAAGCTGGTCGAGCGAAGAGTCTTCGAGCGGATCGTCGATGAAGAACTGCGTGCCGGGCATAGTCAGGGTTGTCTTCTTGTGGGCAATGTGGACCGGTTTAGAGAAGTATGTGAAATCTACGGGCAGGATACGGGCAATGCTGTCCTGCGGCGTGTAGTGGAGGTGCTTTCTTACTCGTTTGCAGAATCGGTATGTATGAGCAGACAGGGCAGAGATACTTTTGCCATGTGGCTGCCCGGGGTTGCGGTCGCGCACACGACGCTGCTTTACCGGCGGGCGGGAGAGGTCAACGATGTACTGCTGCATCCGGACGGGGAGTTTCCGCCGGTGACGCTGAGTATCGGCATGGCTTTCGGCGATTCGGTGGAAGATTGCAGAGAACTTGGCAAGAGGGCGGTCAAGGCATTAAATCATGTCAAGGAGAGCGGAAGGTGCGGCTGTGAGATCTATGATGGGCACGGAAGATGATGATTCGATGATTAAGAGCAGAGAATCTGAACTGCTTTTGTAAGATGATAAACAGGAGAGGAGAATGTTATGGGTGGATTTTTTGGTGTGGCTTCTAAACAGGACTGCGTATTTGACTTATTTTTCGGGACGGATTATCATTCGCACCTTGGAACGAGGCGGGCCGGTATGGCGGTATACAGCAAGGAGGAAGGCTTCGACCGAGCGATCCATAATATCGAGAATGCTCCTTTCCGCACGAAATTTGATAAAGATGCCAATACCATGCACGGTAGTTTCGGCATAGGCTGTATTTCCGATTACGAACCACAGCCGCTGATCATTCGCTCCCATCACGGGACCTATGCAATCACGACGGTGGGCAAAATCAATAATAAGGATGAGATCGTAGAGGAACTCTTCCGGAGCGGACATGCTCATTTTCTGGAGATGAGCGGCGGGGATATCAATGCTACGGAGCTGGTAGCGGCGGTCATCAACCAGCGGGATAATCTGATAGAGGGTATCCGCTATGCGCAGGAATTGATCGATGGGTCCATGACCATGCTGCTCATGACGCCGAAGGGAATCTATGCGGCGAGAGACCGGTACGGGCGCACGCCGGTAACCGTGGGGAAGAAGGAAGAGGCATACTGTGTCTCCTTCGAGAGTTTTGCTTATCTGAATCTGGGGTATGAACCGGAACGGGAACTGGGACCCGGTGAGATTGCGGTTATCACACCGGAAGGCATGAAGTCTCTGGTGGCTCCTGGTAAAGATATGAAGATCTGCACCTTCCTGTGGATTTATTACGGATATCCTTCCTCTTCTTACGAAGGAATAAGCGTGGAGCAGATGCGCTACAACTGCGGCGCCATGCTGGCGAAACGGGATGATGCGCACCCGGATATTGTGGCGGGAGTGCCGGATTCAGGAACCGCACATGCGATCGGTTACGCCAATGAGTCTGGGATTCCTTTTTCCAGACCTTTTATCAAATATACGCCCACATGGCCGCGTTCCTTTATGCCTACGATTCAGAGTAAACGTAATCTGATTGCTAAGATGAAGCTGATTCCCGTACATGACCTGATCAAGGACAAAAGCCTGCTTCTGATCGACGATTCCATTGTACGCGGTACACAGCTTCGGGAGACAACGGAATTCCTCTATCACAGCGGTGCGGGAGAGGTACATATCCGGCCGGCATGCCCGCCGCTTCTGTTTGGTTGTAAATATCTGAATTTTTCTCGTTCGACTTCGGAGATGGAGCTGATCGCACGCCGTGTAATCAGCGAGATGGAGGGAGAGAACAAGTATCCGAATCTGTCGGTCTATGCTGATCCCGACAGCACGGAGTATAGTGAGATGTTAGAAAAAATAAGAGAGAAGCTCAACTTCACTTCTCTCAGATATCATCGTCTGGATGATATGATCGCATCAGTCGGTATAGACAAGTGCAAACTGTGCACCTACTGCTGGGACGGACGTGAATAACTATTGTTATTTCCGGATTTCGGACGTGCACAGGGATTAATACACTGCTGGCACAGCCCAAGCTTCATCATGACGCGCTGTGGCAGCAGTTTTGCGTCTATTCACTGACGAGTCCGCGGCTTGCTCCGGTAATGATTGCTGTTCTTTTCATGGTTGACTCCTTGACTTGGTTTTGTTATGCTTTATTATATTTCTTTGTGTCAGTATAACAAAGAATGTGCCATAATGAGAGGTTTTATTCCTGTATTATAAATAGTGGGTGTTATATATAGAGAGGGGAACGGAATATGTTATTTAAATGTAGAAACTGCGGCGGTAACGTGGTGTATGAACCGGGCAGAGGCAGAATGTACTGTCCCCATTGCGAGAGCGAGGACAGTGAAGATACGATACAAGGGGGCTCTCTTACACAGTGTGTTAACTGTGGTGCGCCCATGGAGGTGCCGGCTTATGCGTCGGCGGGCAGATGTGAGCATTGCGGCAGTTATATTGTATATAATGAGCGGGTGGAAGGGGGATTGGAACCGCATCTGATTCTTCCGTTCTATATTAATAAGGAAAAAGCGGTGGCGTCGATGGAGGCGGAATTTACAAGAAGGTTGTTTACACCCTCCGATTTTATGTCGGCGAAGAGTCTGGAGAAAATGGTGGGAATCTATGTGCCGTTCTGGCTGTACGATTATAACGCTTGTTATGATTTCGCCGGAGAAGGCACTAAGGTCAGGAGCTGGACCAGCGGAAATACGGAATATGTGGAGACTTCATACTATGAGGTCGTGCGCAGAATGGAGCTGGATTTCGATAAGATTCCCGTGGATGCTTCATTTGCAATGGATGACGGGATCATGGATCTGATGGAACCTTACGGCTATCAGATGCTGCAGGGGTTTCAGCCCAAATATATGTCCGGTTTCTATGGGGAGATCTATAATCAGGGAGCGCCGGAACTGGAGGGAAGAGCACAGATGAAGGCGCGAGGTGCCTCCGAAGAATTGATGCAGCGGTCTCTTACCGGATACAATACGGTAAAACCCTATCGAAAGGATCTGAATCTGCAGAGAAACGGTGTCAATTATGCTCTGATGCCGGTATGGCAGTATCTGTACAGTTACCGGGGCAAAACCTATCAATTTCATGTCAACGGGCAGACGGGTAAGGTAATCGGCACAACACCGGTCTCGATGGGGAAGGTCTTTGCCTATGGCGCGTCCGTGTTCGCCATCGTGACGGCGATATGCTCTATGGCGGTCAGAGTACTTGAGATCCTGTAAAATTACGTGATGTAGGCTAGAGCCTTATTATGATTTGATCGTCTTATCGTTGCAGTAAACTTTTTTAAGAGTGAAAGAATCTGATGAATTTTTTATAGTAGGGTTTGTGCCTTGGAAAGGAATGACGAAAACTATGAAAGAATATTTTCATTATTTTAAATGGCTATATATTATATTAGCGGCTGTCCTGATTCTGTACATAGTGATAAGCGGCGGACAGAGTGCGGTTTCCGGTGCTGCCAACTATCAGAGGAGCAATACGGAGTGTACAACAGATGAGCGGGTGTTTGATTACGCCGATGTGCTGACGGATGATGAGGAAGATAAGCTGCGCAGCCTGATCGCTAAGCGGGAGAAACAGACCGGCTGTGATATCGTGTTGATTACTCTGCAGGAGTCGCTTAAGGACTATGCGAGGGAGATTGAGCCAAACGTGAGCTATGATGAGTTTGTAAGGGTCTATGCAGAAGCGTTCTATGAGGCATACAATTTCGGTTATAATAAGCCCAACGGAGACGGAGTCCTGTTAGTGGATAATTGGTTCCGTGAGGATGACGGCAGGATCTACACATGGTTCAGTACGACGGGCAAGGTCAAGGATGCCTATACAAGCGAACAGGTCGATCATATTCTGGATAATGTATACCGTTATGTAGAGCATAATCCTTACCGCGCATATAAGACATATGTGAATGATTTCTACCATGATATGACGGGCACAAGACTCTTTAATGTGTACGTACCGGCTTGGGTTCCGTGGGCTATAGGAATCATATCGGCTGTTATTTTTGTAATGTGCAACAGGAGATCCAAGCGCGGAGTGAAGACAACGACCGCGACCACCTATGTGGACGGGATGGAACCGCAGTTCCGCATCAGAGAGGACCGCTTCCTGCGTAAGAGCGTAGTACAGCACAAGATCCAGTCAAGCAGCAGCGGCGGAGGAAGCCACGGCGGTGGCCACAGCGGAGGCGGCGGTGGGGGAAGCCATGGAGGCGGCGGCCACAGCAGATAATAATAGAACAAATAAAAAACACTTCCCATGACGGTAGGAAGTGTTTTTGTTGTCTTATTATTTTCGAGTTCGCGAAGCGATTACGCCATCTTATTAACGGCAAGCGTAAGACGGGATACTTTTCTCGCAGAAGTATTCTTGTGATAAACACCCTTCTTAGTAGCCTTGTCAAGCGCGGATGTAGCAGCCGTAAGAGCTGTCTTGGCAGCTGCCTGATCGCCTGATTCGATTGCAGCATATACTTTCTTGATCGCTGTCTTAACGCTGGACTTGATCGCCTTATTTCTGTCAGCTTTCGTCTTGTTTACTAAGATTCTTTTCTTTGCAGATTTGATATTAGCCATGATCACACCTCCGATTCCGATAAACTATATTTGGACGTGTCTCATTAAAGCCGGACACGGACGTTTTAATGGAAACACACGCATATTATTGTAGTTTATGAGAATCATGATGTCAATACATATTTTGTTTATTTTTGCAAAAAATAGAAAAGTAAATAACCAACTTATAAAGATACGCATATAGTAAGATAAAATGCGGGAAATGAGGAAGATGGCATGGATAGCTGGTCAACAGTCAGGACAGACTTGGCGTTGGAAGCCAGAGAGAGCATCGAGGATAAAGCGGAAGGCCTGCACGGTGTTACGGTGGAAGAGCACTATGACGAGGCGTGCGATGTCCATATCACCAAGGTGGTAGTTGAGACGAAGAACGGCGCCAAGATGTTAGGCAAGCCGATGGGAGTCTATATTACGCTGGAAGCTCCGGCGATGACAGAGCCGGAGGAAGATTACCACCAGGAGATTTCGGAGATTCTGGCGCAGGAGATTCGTGATATTCTGCCTGAACCGGACAGAGAACAGTCCATTCTGGTAGTGGGGCTGGGCAATCGGGAAGTGACGGCGGATTCTCTGGGGCCCAACGTGGTGGATAATCTCTTCATCAACAGGCATATTGTGCGGGAGTACGGTAAGGTGGCATATAACCGGTCGAAAATGCATCAGGTCAGCAGCTTGATACCGGGTGTTATGGCAAAGACCGGAATGGAGTCCGCGGAGATCATTAAAGGTGTGATCGGTGAGACTAAGCCGGATATGGTGATCGTGATCGATGCACTGGCAGCCCGTTCCACCAAGAGACTGAACCGTACAATACAGATCACGAATACGGGAATCCACCCGGGATCAGGGGTGGGCAATCATCGTAATGCGATCACGCAGGAGAGCCTTCATGTGCCGGTTCTGGCGCTGGGAGTGCCGACGGTGGTGGATGCCGCGACGATTGTGGGGGATGCCATGGGAGAACGCCCGGTGGCGCTGAAAGAATTAAATAATATGTATGTCACGACCAAGGACGTGGACCAGCAGATTCAGCAGATCAGCCATATCCTGTGTGACGGGATCAATAAGGCGCTCAATTACCCGGAGGAATCTTAAGAAAGTCCGCACATCTTGGATGTGCCGGGCTTATGGTATGAAGTGATGTCCGTACAGCATATATATAAACTAGTATGGACATGAAAAAGAAAATAATCAAATTAATTATAGTAGCACTTGTTATCATAACGGTTTTCTTCATTCTGACAGAGATTGTGGAGACGCAGCGACAGCGGGAACAGGACAAAGGAGTGCTCTCAGACTGGGTCAGCGCTATGGTAATGGAACCGTATCTTCCCGCCATGCACATGATGCACCATGGGTTCACAGCGACGATCACGAGTGATATTTACGTTAGATGGCTTCTGGAACAATATCCGGTGTTCCAGTATAGCATCATGTCGGGCGGGGATGAAGAGACGGCGGCGGAAAGTGACTATGCAAGGCTTCTTATGCTGGAAGGCAGCGATGAAGATCGCAAATCGATATCCGAGGAAGAACTGGAGTATGATGAGAATGCCATGCATTTAGAGCAGAGTCTTGCCGATGCCATGCTAGCGGAGAACGGCATGTATCTGGAAAATCAGACGGCAGGTGAAGAGGAGACACCGACACAGGAGGAGCCGACAGAACAGACCGGCGATAATGAAGCTCCGGAGTTTGTGCCCGTGCAGGCTAAGAGTTACAGCTATCAGTGGGAGGATCTGAGAAGTTACGAGATGCTTATTAAGGCTTTCTACGCTGTGGACAGTACGACGAGTGCAGGAGAGGAGCTATTGCAGGTTGATCGGCTGCTGTCCGGGGACATGCGTGTGAAGGGCACTGCCGACGCACCTCAGATTCTGATCTATCACACCCATTCTCAGGAAGCGTTCGCGGATTCCGTGGCAGGTGACGAATCCACAAGCATCGTGGGTGTGGGAGAGTATCTCGCCTCACTGCTGCGTGAGCGTTACGGGTACAATGTAATGCACCATACACAGAGCTATGATAAGGATTCGCGTGATCAGGCTTACAGTAATTCCCTGCCGGAGATAGAGAAGCTGCTTGCAGAGAATCCGTCTATAGAGGTGGTGATCGATTTACATAGGGACGAAATGCCGGCGGATAAGAGACTGGTCGTTGATCTTCAGGGCAGGCCCACGGCACAGTTTATGTTTTTCAACGGGCTCAGCCGCGGCAGGAAGGGAGAGATCGCGTATTTGGAGAATCCCAATCTGGCGGACAATCTCGCCTTTTCCTTCCAGATGCAGGCGGCGTGCAACGAATACTATCCGGGTCTTGCCAGAAGAATTTATTTGAAGGCTTACCGTTATAATATGCACGTGTGTCCGAAGACGCTGTTAATCGAGTTGGGGGCTCAGAATAATACGGTGGAGGAGGCAATGAATGCCTGTGACCCGTTGGCGCATGTGTTGAATCTGGTGTTAAGCGGCGAAGAGCCGCAGCGGTAGTACGATGAAGTGTAGAGCACAATGCAGCCCACAGGCACAATACTGCACAATTCGGCGCGTGTCGTAACAGTGGACATATTTCTCCCAATTTGTTATACTTATCTCTGTATGACAAGAGAGATAAGTGTTTGCAGGCTTCACAGCATAAGCATAAGAAATGAGGAGATTATGGCAGCTATAGACCAGAGTAAAATAAGAAATTTTTGTATCGTAGCCCATATCGATCACGGTAAATCGACATTGGCGGATCGGATCATAGAGAAGACGGGACTGCTCACCAGCAGGGAGATGCAGGCGCAGGTACTCGATAATATGGAATTGGAGCGGGAGCGGGGAATCACGATCAAGGCGCAGGCGGTACGCATCGTGTATAATGCTAAGGACGGGAACGAGTATATATTCAACCTGATCGATACCCCGGGACATGTGGATTTTAATTATGAAGTAAGCCGCTCATTGGCGGCATGTGACGGGGCGATTCTCGTGGTGGATGCCGCGCAGGGCATTGAAGCGCAGACCTTAGCCAATGTCTATCTGGCATTGGATCATGATCTGGATGTTTTCCCGGTGATCAATAAGATCGACCTGCCCAGCGCGGAGCCGGAGCGGGTGAAGAATGAGATTGAGGACGTGATCGGCATAGAGGCGCAGGATGCGCCGATGATCTCGGCGAAGAACGGTATCGGTATCGAGGAAGTCCTGGAGGCGGTGGTGGAGAAGATCCCGGCGCCGAAGGGCAGTCCGGACAACCCGTTACAGGCGTTGATCTTTGATTCCGTCTATGATTCCTACAAGGGAGTGATCGTATTCTGCCGTATCATGGAGGGCAGAGTAGCGAAGGGCACATCGATCAGGATGATGGCGACCGGCGCTTCCGCGGAAGTGGTGGAAGTAGGCTATTTCGGTGCCGGACAGTTCATACCCTGTGAGGAGCTGTCGGCCGGCATGGTAGGATACCTGACGGCTTCCATCAAGAATGTGAAAGATACGGCGGTGGGCGACACGGTGACGGATGTGAACAATCCCTGTGCGGAGCCGCTTCCGGGCTATAAGAAAGTGAATTCCATGGTGTACTGCGGTATGTATCCCGCGGACGGCGCGAAATATCCGGATCTGCGTGATGCGCTGGAGAAGCTGCAGTTAAACGATGCGTCCCTGCATTATGAACCGGAGACGTCAATCGCGCTTGGCTTCGGTTTCCGCTGCGGATTCCTGGGACTTCTGCACCTGGAGATCATTCAGGAGCGGCTGGAGAGAGAGTATAATCTGGATCTGGTGACTACTGCACCGGGTGTTATTTATAGAGTGCATAAGACGGACGGAACCATGATCGAGCTGACGAATCCTTCCAATCTGCCTGATCCGGCGCAGATCGACTACATGGAAGAACCGGTGGTCAGCGCGGAAATCATGGTCACCACGGAATTTATCGGTTCCATTATGCAGTTGTGTCAGGAGAGACGCGGACGATATATCAGTACGGAATATATCGAGGCCTCCAGAGCCTTGTTGAAATACGAGCTGCCGCTTAATGAGATCATCTATGATTTCTTTGACGCACTGAAATCCCGTTCCAGGGGGTATGCCTCTTTTGATTATGAGCTTAAGGGCTATGAGGAGTCTAAGCTGGTGAAGCTGGATATACTGATCAATCACGATGAGGTGGATGCCTTATCCTTTATCGTGCACGCGGACAGTGCCTACGAGCGGGGCAGGAAGATGTGTGAGAAGTTAAAAGATGAGATTCCCAGACATCTCTTCGAGATCCCGATCCAGGCGGCTGTGGGCGGCAAGATCATCGCCAGAGAGACGGTTAAGGCGATGCGCAAGGATGTGCTTGCCAAGTGTTACGGTGGCGATATCACCCGTAAGAAGAAGCTGCTTGAGAAGCAGAAGGAAGGCAAGAAGCGCATGCGTCAGGTTGGTAACGTGGAGATCCCGCAGAGCGCGTTTATGAGCGTTTTGAAACTGGATGATAATTAAGAAAGAAGCAGAAGCGGCGAGTCTGGCGGATATCAGAAATCAGATATTAAGAATAATGGTAACTTAAAGTGAAATGATGGAAGAACTGAGTATATATATACACATCCCTTTTTGTGTAAAAAAGTGCCTCTACTGCGATTTTCTGTCTTTCCCGGCGGGAGGAGTGAAGCGGGGCATGGCAGAGCGGAAGGCGGCGTTGTCCGGCAGCAGAATGGTACAAGATGATATTGAATATTATGTAAACCTACTGTGCCGGGAGATTACACAGTCAGCTGAAGTATACAAAAAATATCGTGCGATATCTATATTCCTGGGCGGCGGCACGCCGTCTCTGCTTTCGGCAGATCAGATCAGCCGGATTATGGAAGCGGTCAGCGCTCACTACCAAGTAGCGGAGAATGCCGAGATTACCATGGAGATGAATCCGGGAACGATAGGAAGCGGTGAAGCCGAGCAATACATAACATACGGTATTAATCGTGTCAGCATAGGTCTGCAGTCCGCGGATGACGAGGAACTTCGGCGGATCGGCAGGATACACGATTACGCTTCTTTTCTGAAAACCTATGATCTGGTGCGCGGGGCGGGCTTTCGCAATGTCAATATTGATATCATGGCGGCGCTTCCGGGACAGGATACAGCTTCCTATGAGCGGACGCTTCGTAAGGTGACGGCGCTTGCACCGGAGCATATATCGGCCTACAGCCTGATTCTGGAAGAGGGAACGCCTCTGTATGAGCGGCAGTCGGAATACTCTTTTCCGACGGAAGAAGAGGATCAGGAGATGGACCGGCTTACAAGACAGTATCTGGATTTCTGCGGTTATCATAGATATGAGATATCCAATTATGCCAAAGACGGTTATGAGTGCAGGCATAACAAAGTGTATTGGCAGCGGGGAGACTATGTGGGATTCGGACTGGGGGCCTCCTCTATGGTGCAGAACGTCAGATGGAGCAATCCGGATACGATGGAAAGCTATGCGATGTATGTGATGAGTGCAGAATCTAAGCATGGAGATGACGGTGCGGAATCCGGGCGGCTTATAGAGGTGAAGGGGCAGGGAGAGCCGGAGAACGGATATATACAGCACAGACAGGTGTTGAGCCGGCGGGAGCAGATGGAGGAGTATATGTTTCTCGGACTGCGTATGGTCTGCGGCGTCAGCGCGGCAAAGTTCGAGCATATATTCGGCAGTCCTATAGAGGACATATACGGCGAGACGATAGAATGTCTGCGGCAGCAGGGGCTTCTTGTGCGGGACGGGGACGAAATCAGCTTGACGGAGCGAGGGCTGGACGTGAGTAATTATGCAATGTCGCAGTTTTTGTTTGATTGAGATTTATTTTCGTTTTTTTCAGACATTAGATGTCATTTTAAAGAATTTGTATTGTAATTTATACATTGTCTTTGTATAATATTATTATGGAAACCGCGAAGTCATGCCCTTTAAGACTTGCCGGAAAACATATTTTCAGGTGGAAAGGCACTTAAGATGCCGCCGGGTCATAGAATAGAGTAAATGGACTTTGGGGGCTTCTTTTGAAAACATTTAAGCAACCACTGACTGCGAAGGAAGAGGCCGTATACTTAAAGCTGTTGAAGACGGGGGAAGACGCAGATCGGGTGCGGGCTAAGGAAATTCTCATAGAACATAACCTGCGTCTGGTTGCACATATTGCCAAGAAATATCAGAATGTGGATGAAGAGATGGAAGACATGATCTCAATCGGGACGATCGGGCTGATCAAAGCGATCGATTCTTTCGATGCCGGCAAGGGTAAATTAAGCACCTACGCATCCCGATGTATCGACAATGAACTGCTGATGTTTCTGCGTGCAAAGAAGAAAACGTCCAGAGAAGTGTCTCTCTATGAGCCGATCGGTACGGATCGGGAAGGCAATGAGATCAACCTGCTAGACATTATAGAGCAGGATCAGATTGATGTGATCGACAGGATGGAGGCCGAGGATAAGCTGAGCAGGCTTTCGGGACTGATTCATGAGAGACTCAGTGACAGGGAACGGGAGATCATAACGCTGCGATATGGTCTGACGAGTGAATACGAGGTGACCCAGAGAGAGATAGGACGCAAGCTGGGGATTTCCAGAAGCTACGTTTCGAGGATAGAGAAGAGGGCGCTTGAGAAACTCAGGGAGGCTTACGAGGCGTTGTAAGTTGTGTAAGGGCTAAGGAGGAAACGGAAGTATGCTTTTTGTAAAAAAGGATGACTTGAAGGTAGGAATGCGGCTGGCACGTCCTATTTACAATAAAGACGGTGTTCTGTTGTATGAGCGCAATTCCAAGCTGACTATGCAGGGTATTGTGAGTATTAAGAATTTCGGGCTGATCGGTATCTTCGTGCTGGAGCCGGCAGAACCCGTTCCGCCTATGACGCAGGCGGATATTGATTTTGAAAGGTTTCAGACGATGTGCGTCTTCTCAATCAGGGAAGAACTGGAGAAGATCCTGCAGACGAAACGACTGTATAAGATGCCTACGATCGCCGCAAATATTACCAAAAACTACGGACATTTGGATAAGAAGCTCAATTTCGTACAGAATCTGCGCAGCAAGGAGGACTATATCTATAAGCACTCCCTGAATGTGGCGATTCTGTGCGCTATGGTAACACATGTTATGAATCTGAGGCTGGATGAGCAGGTTGAGACAGTGCAGGCGGCTATCATCCATGATATCGGCAAACTGACTGTGCCGAAGAATATTTCCGGTAAGGATAATCTGACCGATGAGGAGCAGGAGTTTGTCCGTGCCGCAGAGCAGCAGGGCCATAATCTGATTGATCTCGTGTTTTCTTCGAGTCCTAATATCAAGAGGATCTGCTCGCAGGCGCAGAGGCTGCTGGCGAGCCTTGACACGCAGGAGGATATTTCTTCCATGAAGTTGGTCAACGGCGCTAAGGTGCTGGCGGTCATGGAGACTTTTGACACGATGACGGCGATGCAGGTGGAGAAGGAACCGGAATCTGAAGTGGCGGCTCTTAAGCATCTGCTTGATAATCCGCAGGTATATGACCGCGATGTGGTGAAAGGACTGATCCGGTCTATCAGCATACTGGGACCCGGCACCAGCGTGGAGCTTAATACCGGCGAGAAGGCGCTCGTTCTGGCGGACAATGCGCAGAACATACTGGAGCCGATGATCCTGATGTTCGGCGATAACAGTATCGTGGACTTAAGTGACAGAGAGAGGTTCGGAGATCTGGAGATCAAGGATATCATGAAGACCATGGATAACCGCCACGTGATGGACATGGATCTGTTAAAAAAGCAAGGAATCAAGGTCGAGGAACCTGAGTATGTGACAGTGCCATAACGGGTGTAATATAAACTGCCGTGCCACGGCGGGACAGAGAATGGGAGAAATACCTTCCATGCTACAATACAAGAAGAGGTGAGGACAGAGAAATGCCGACAATAGAAGAGATTATGAGAGTAGCCTGTGATGCGAAGGCGTCCGATGTACATGTTACGGTGGGGATACCGCCGAAGATGCGCGTAAACGGTAATCTGGTTACCATGAATTTTCCGAGGATGATGCCTGCGGATACGCTGACGCTTGCCTATTCCATGATGAACGATGTTCAGCGGGAGAAGTTTGATGAACGGGGCGAGTATGATATGTCTTTTTCCATACCGGAACTGGGCAGATATCGTGTTAATGTGTATAAGCAGAGAGGCTCAGCGGCTATGGCGCTACGTCTGGTGGGTACGCAGGTGCCGGCACCGGAAGTGCTGGGAGTGCCGGAGTCTGTTGTCAATCTGTATGAGCGTAAGAGAGGATTGATTCTGGTAACAGGTCCTACAGGAAGCGGTAAATCTACGACATTGGCGGCGATCATAGATAAGATCAACAATAAGAGAGATGCCCATGTAATTACGCTGGAAGACCCGATCGAGTATCTGCATCAGCATAAGATGGCTATGGTCAACCAGAGAGAGATCGGACTGGATTCCCAGAGCTATGCCAATGCGCTCAGAGCGGCGCTGCGTGAGGATCCCGATGTAATCCTCGTGGGAGAGATGCGTGACTTCGAGACTATCAGCGTAGCAATTACGGCGGCCGAGACAGGACACCTTGTGCTGTCCACATTGCATACCATCGGCGCGGCAAGTACAGTTGACCGTGTTATTGACGTATTCCCGCCCCATCAGCAACAGCAGATCCGGGTACAGTTTGCCAACGTGCTGGAAGCAATTATTTCCCAGCAGTTGATTCCTACATTGGACGGGCATGGGCGTGTAGCGGCTTTTGAGGTGCTTCATGCAAATCATGCGGTAAGGAATCTGATTCGTGAAGGCAAGTCCCATCAGCTTGTTTCCACTATGCAGACGAATCGTAAAATGGGTATGATGACGATGGATGAGGCGATCATGCAGCTCTATTATGAAGGCAGGATTGATAGAGAGATGGCGATTCAGTTTGCGCAGGATCCCGACGGCATGCAGAATAAGCTTATGTAATTAAATAATTGCTGTTACATAATTAGAATATGCGGAATATCAGACAGAGGGCTTGACAAGTGGGTCAAGTCCTTTTATGATGGAAAAAATATCTGTAATTCTGATCGTATCAGCAGCAGGCAGTTTTATGCCGGTCTGCGGATATTCTATTGATTCAGGCGTATCGCCGCAAGATTTCAGAGACAGACATTATGAATTGTGAAGGAGGTATTGTTTTGTTCAGTACAATTACATCAGGGACACTTTATGGCATCCGCAGCTGCCTGATTCAGGTGGAAGTAGATGTCTCGCAGGGACTTCCGTGTTTTCAGATCGTAGGTCTGCCGGGATCGGAGGTGCGGGAAGCCAGAGAAAGAGTCAAGGTTGCGCTTAAGAATGTAGGGGTTGAGCTGCCGCCTGTCAGCATTAATGTGAATCTTTCACCGGCGGATATCCCTAAGAGCGGCACTATGTTTGATCTGCCGGTGGCGGTAGGCATCATGACGGCATTGTCCAAAATTCCGGCGAAAGCTGCTACGGATACGCTTTTGATCGGGGAGCTGGGGCTTTCCGGAGAGGTGAAGCCTGTGAAGGGCGTGCTTCCGATCGTGCGGGAGGCGGCACGGCGGGGAATCAGGAGGTGTATCCTGCCGGCGGAAAATCTGTGGGAGGGCTCCCTTGTGGAGCAGGTGGAAAGCGTTGGGGTGTCGGATATGCGGCAGGCTATAGAGACACTGACCGGTATAAGACAGACAGCGGAGTGCAGGAGAGCAGAAGGTAATATGGAACAAGGGGAAAACGGCGTGCAGATGCATGGAGTCCATGGCGATGTGTCACAACCGGGGCCAGCATACAACGTATCGGAACATGACGGAAGAGAAGACTTCGCAGATATCAGCGGGCAGGAAAGCTTGAAAAGAGCGGCGGAAGTGGCGGCAGCGGGGTTTCACCATCTGCTGATCGTAGGACCGCCGGGAGCGGGTAAGACGATGCTGGCGAGCCGGATTCCCACAATTCTTCCGCCCCTCTCGGCGGAGGAGAGTCTGGAGGTGTCCTCCATCTACAGTATCTCCGGTCTGCTGCGGTCCGAGGCAGGGCTTAAGAAAGAACGCCCGTTTCTGAATCCTCATCACACGATCACCGGGCAGGCACTTGTGGGCGGTGGCCGGATTCCCACACCGGGAATCATCAGTCTGGCGCACAGAGGTGTGCTTTTTCTGGATGAACTGCCGGAATTTAAGAGAGAGACGCTGGATATCCTCAGACAGCCATTGGAGGATCGGAAAGTGCAGATCGCCAGAACATACGGGACGTATATTTATCCTGCGGATTTCATGCTGGTGGGTGCCATGAATCCCTGTCCTTGCGGATATTACCCTGATATGGGGCGATGCCGATGCACACCGTCCGAGGTCAGACGCTATCTGCGGCGGGTGTCGGGACCTGTTCTGGACAGGATCGATATCTGTGTGCAGGCGCAGCCGGTGGCGTTTCAGCATATTGCGGCGCCTGCTGTAGGGGAGAGCAGCGCGCAGATCAGAGAGCGTGTGATGCGCGCCAGACAGATACAGACGGAACGGTTCCGGGATACCGGACCGCGGTTTAATGCCGATATGAAAGCAGGGGACGTGGAGCGATACTGTGTGTTAGGGGAAAACGAGCAGCGTTTTATGGAACAGATGTTTGTGACTATGCAGATGTCGGCGCGGGGGTATCATAAGGTCCTGAAAGTGGCGCGCACCATAGCGGATCTGGCAGGCTGTGAGCGGATCGGCGAGGAACATCTGGCGGAAGCGGTCTGCTACAGACAGACGGAGGTGCTGCAATGACGGAGCGGGAGAAAGCATATATGCACTGGCTGTATCAGGCAGTGGGCATGGGCGGCAGAGGGGTGCTTAAGAGGCTGGAACAGGCCGGTACGCCGGAGGAAATCTATGGATTGGCGGTGCAGGGCAGACTGGAAGAGAAACTGAGCGCCAGATACCGGAGTAAGGCGGAGCAGATCACGGCATACACAGAAGGTTACGATGTGGAGGCGGAGTATGCAAAGCTGACTGCAGCCGGAATCGGCTTTGTCACAGTCGGGGAAGCGGAATACCCGAAGCGGCTGGCGACGATCCCGGATGCGCCGTACGCATTGTACTATGTGGGCAGACTTCCGGAGGATGCGAGACCGTCGGTTGCCATTATAGGAGCCAGAAACTGCTCGGAGTATGGCAAGGGCATGGCACGGCAGTTTGGGGAAGTGCTGGCGGAGGCAGGCGTGCAGATTATCAGCGGCATGGCGAGGGGGATCGATGGGATCGGTCAGCAGGCGGCGCTGCGGTCAGGCGGTTACTCGCTGGGAGTGCTGGGGTGCGGCGTGGATATCTGCTATCCGCCGGAAAACAGACCATTGTACGAGGAACTGATCAGTGCAGGCGGTATCTGCTCCGAATATCCGCCGGGTATTACGCCCAGAGCGGTTCTGTTTCCTCCCAGGAACCGTATTATCAGTGGTTTGTGTGATGCGGTGCTGGTAATCGAGGCGAAGGAGCGCAGTGGAACGCTGATCACCGTGGATATGGCGCTGGAGCAGGGCCGGGAGGTCTATGCCCTGCCCGGGAGGGCAACGGATCTTCTGAGTCTGGGCTGTAACAGGCTGATCAGACAGGGAGCGGCGCTGGTGATGTCTCCGCAGGAGATGCTGCAGGAGCTGGGAGCAGCGTGCGGAGCCACAGAAGTATACAAACAACAAGTGTTATTTAAACCGGAGGGCATACCGGGGAGGCTGCTTGAGCTGCTGGATTATCAGCCGAAGTCCATGGAGCAGATCCGGCAGGAGTACGCGGCGCTGTACGGCGCAGAAATGTCCGTTCCGAAATTGTGCCATGAACTGTTAGAGCTGTGTACCGGTGGTTATGCCGGGCGTGTCGGCGGGAATTATTATGTGAAAAAGATGTAACGCAGACATCATGAAGCCGAAATGCGCAAAACGAAAAAGGCAGTCAGAGCAGATTGCCTTTTTGATATTTGGTGACTTTGCGCAACAGCCGTGGTATACTGTACCCGACAGACCGGCATCGATACGGCATGATACAGATAAAAGCACAAAGGAACAGAATGATATGGACAGAATTAATATGAACACAATTGTTACCGGCATTAGGAAGGAAAAAGTGCTGTACATTTTCCTTCTGATCGGACTGGTCGTCATGTATGGCGCTTTTATCCCGTGCTTGATGGATTATTATATTGTTCGTCCGGAACAATCCTATTTTTCTTTTTTTTATGATAACTTTTTAAAAGCGCCCTATATGTTTGAGAGCATCGTCATAGGCATGGCGGTTGCTGCGCTATACTGTCTTACCTTGCAGGCCGGGGTAAGTACGCTGATCGTGTCTGTACTCTTGTTTATTCTGACACATGCCAGTTATATCAAATACATAAACAGAAAAGAACTGCTCAAGCTGGATGACCTGAGGCTGACGGAGGCGGCAGGCATGGCGCTTGGCTACTTTCGCTTTGCGTTAAACCGCTGGCTCGTGCTGCTGGCGGGTATGCTCGTTCTTTTTGCCGGGGCAGGGTTTGTACTGGATTGGTTCGGAAGGAAAGTATGGAAAGGGAGTGAAGGTGCCCCGTATGTGAAGGAGGAAAGTGAAAACGGTCAGGATGCAGCAAAGGAAAATCACTCCCGTCGTAATCGCAGGATCATGATATGCGTAAGAATGCTGGGGTGTGTCTGCCTGTGTGCAGCTATCGTTCTTTACACGGATCATTTCCTGGGGGCGAGATATGTGGTCGATGTGGTCGAACCGCTTGTTCCTGAGACGGACCGGTATGTGTTATACCGCTTTCTGCAAAATGACAGTCTTTCTACGATCAGCGTGGATCGGGTAGAGGAAAGCTATGATTATCTGCTCTCTAAGGAGCCGCCGAAAGAGGCAGCAGACGGGGCGAATTATCCGAATGTGATCGTTATTATGAATGAGTCATGGTGGGATACGGACAATATACAGACGGATCGGATCACCTTCTCACAGGATCCGATGGAACCTTATAAAGAACTTGAGGACAGATGTATCACCGGTTACCTGACATCCACTGTTTACGGGGGAGGCACGGTGAGATCGGAAATTGAGTTTCTGACCGGACTGAATGCGAAATACTATCGCGCTGCTTCCGCTTATGCACCGGTGCAGGGGCGCGAGCTGCCTTCTCTGGTGGATTATTTTAACGGGCTGGATTATGAGACCGTGGCGATACATCCTTATTACGGCTGGTATTACGATCGCGATACCACGTATGCTGCCATGGGGTTTGACCGGATAATCTTTGAGGAAGACATGCAGTATAGGGATATCTATACGCGCTATATTTCGGACGAATCGCTTGCAAAGCAGATCATTGCCGAGATAGATACGGAGAGCGGCGGACCTGAGTTTATATGGGCGCTTTCTATAGCGAATCATAAAGAGGTATTGGACTATACAGCGGAGCCGGCGGCGGATTATGATTACCCTATCGATCTGGAGCTCAGGGGAGTGGAACTTGACACAGATGACTATGACACGCTGGTCAACTATGTCAATGGCATATATCTGGCGAATCAGGCATTTTCGCAGCTTGTAGACTATTTTTCAGAGACGGATCAGCCAACGGTAATATTAATGTTCGGGGATCATTGCCCTCTTTTTACTCCGGCTGTGTTGAAGGCATTTGGACTGGAAGATGAGGGCGGCGACGGAGAGAGGGTGAAGCGCCTGTATTCAACGCCGGTCATTGTGTGGAGCAATTTTTCCCGGGAGGAGCCGGTCTTTTCGGGAGAGAGCATGTATTATCTGCCGCAGATGCTGATTGATTATGCGGGACTGCCGGACTCTGATATGATGCGGATCCTGCGGTATGAAAGATCTTATTTTAAGACCAATTCCCCGAGGTTTGTGCGGGATGCATCGGGGGAGGCCCTGTATGAGTGCACCGAGGAACAGCTTAAGGCACTCAGTCATTTTAAGGTGGTGCAGTATGATATTCTGCACGGAGAGGTAATCGGCAGAGACATCTGGCGGCCGATTATAGACAGAACGTAAGACAGACCGGCATCGATACGGCATAAGCGGATGAAAGCACAGAAGGAACAGAATGATATGAAAAAGATTGATATGCAAAGGGCTGATATCCTTAATAGGAAGAGAAGAGTACTGTACCTTATTTTTTTGATCGGACTGGCTGTCATATATGCTGTTTATATCCCGTATATGATGGATTATTATATTATTCGTCCGGAACAATCCTTTTTTTCATTTCTTTACGATAACAATTTAAAGGCTCCCTATATTTTTGAGGGTATCGTCATGGGCATGACGTTTGCCATGCTTTACTGCCTTACCCTGCATGCCGGAGTAAGTACACTGGTCATGTCTGCATTTTTGTTTCTTCTGACACATGCCAGTTATATCAAATACATAAACCGAAGAGAACTGCTCAGGCTGGACGATCTGAGGCTGACGGAGGCAGCCGGTATGGCACTCGGTTATTTTCGTTTTGAGCTAAACCGCTGGCTTGTGATGCTGGCAGGTATTTTCATTCTTTTTTCCGGAGCAGGGTTTATGCTGGAGTGGTTTGGGAGAAGGGCGAGTAAGGAGAGTGAAACCATCCCGCGTCATCACTACAAGATTATGGTATGTGCGAGACTGCTGGGCGGTATTTGTATGTGCGCTGCACTGT
This sequence comes from Lachnospiraceae bacterium, assembly GCA_014804355.1. Lineage (GTDB taxonomy): Bacteria > Bacillota > Clostridia > Lachnospirales > Lachnospiraceae > UBA3282. Next base: position 37,307 of record JAAUZY010000032.1, on the reverse strand, counting down.
TTTTCTATACAAATTATTTTTTGGGGGCGAGATATGTGGTCGATGAAATTGGACCGCTTACGCCAGAGACTGACATGTATGTGTTATACCGTTTTCTGCAAAATGACAGTCTTTCTGCGATCAGTGTTGAGCGGGTAGAAGAAAGCTATGATTTCCTTCTCTCTCAGGAAGCACTGAAAGAGGCAGTGGACAGGGAGGTCTATCCGAATGTGATCGTTATTATGAATGAGTCGTGGTGGAATATAGACAATATAGATACGGATCAGATCACGTTTTCACAGGATCCCATGGCACCCTATAAAGAGCTTGCAGACAGATGTATTACCGGTTATCAGACGACCAACGTTTATGGGGGAGGTACGGTGAGTCCGGAGATGGAGTTTTTGACCGGACTGAATACGAAATACTACCGCGGTGATTCCATTTATGCACAACTGCAGGGGCGCAAGCTCCCTTCTCTGGCGGATTATTTTAATGGGCTGGATTATGAGACTGTGGCGATACATCCCTATTACGGCTGGTTTTACAGCCGCGATGTCGTGTATGATGCCATGGGATTTGATAAGATTATTTTTGAGGAGGGCATGAAGTATAAAGATATCTATACGCGCTATATTTCGGATGAATCACTGGCAAAGCAGATCATTGCAGAGGCAGAAGAGGAGAGTGGCAGTCCTAAGTTCATATGGGCAGTGTCCATGGCGAATCATGGAAGGGTGCTGGATTATACGGCGGCGCCGGCTGTAGATTATAATTACCCCGTTACGATTTCGGTCAGGGGAACGGAACTTGGCACAGAGGACTATGACGCACTGGTCAATTATGTCAATGGCATTTATTTGGCGAATCAGGCGTTTTCGCAGCTGGCAGACTACTTTTCAGGGGTTGACCGGCCTACGGTTCTGTTGATGTTTGGGGATCATTGTCCCAATTTTTCCACAGATGTGCTGGAGGCGATTGGACTTGGCGGGGAGGACAGAGAGACGGTTGAGCGCCTGTATTCAACGCCGGTCATTCTGTGGAGCAATTTTTCACGGGATGAGGTGGGTTTTTCGGGAGAAAGCATGTATTATCTGCCGCAGACGCTGATTGATTATGCAGGACTGCCGGATTCTGATATGGCACGGATACTGCGTTATGAAAGATCCTGTTTTAAAACGAATTCCTTAAAGATCATGCGGGATGCATCGGGGAATGATCTGTATCAGTGCACCACACAACAACTTCGGGCACTCAGTCATTTCAGGGCTGTGCAGTATGATATTCTATATGGAGAGGGGATCGGCAGGGATATCTGGAAGCCGGTCATAGATGAGCCGTAATCCCCCAACTGAAAGAAAAATTTACAATTATCAACAAAAGAATACCGAAAAGACTTGAAAAGATAGACAAATGTGATAAAATACAAAGTGAGAGAAATTTGTTGAAGGGTTGAGGAATGCCCGACAGCAGATTATAAAAGTAGTATACATAGGTTCGGAAAGAGGTCGTAAAATGGCAGTTTATGGATATGAGGTGATTGATAAAGCCGGTAAAACTTCGAAGGGAAGTATAGATGCCGACTCTGTAGGCGCGGCAAGAGCGGAATTAAAAAGACAGAATCTGACAGTAGTCAACATCTCAGAGCAGAATGCATTGACCAAGGATATTAATATTGAGATCGGCGGCAAACCCACGATGAGAGACCTGAGCGTGTTCTGCCGTCAGTTCGTGAGTATGACAAGAGCGGGAGTCAGCATTCTGGAAGCGATGAAGATGCTCTGCGAACAGACGGAGAACAGCAAGCTGAGGAAGGCGCTGCAGGAAGTCAGGGCCAGCATGGAGAAGGGTGAGCCGTTGGCGGAGTCGTTGGCGCAGTTCCCGAAGATCTTCCCGGGCATCATGGTGAACATGGTGGCAGCCGGCGAGGCTTCCGGCAGTCTGGACACATCTCTGGACCGCGTGGCAACTCAGCTTGAGAGAAGCAGTAAGACGCAGGCGCTTGTCAAGAAAGCTATGATATACCCGATCGTGCTTATGGTGGTGGCGATCGCAGTAGTTATCGTCATGCTGGTGTTTGTTATCCCGCAGTACTCGTCTATGTTTGAAACATTGGATACGGAGCTGCCGGCAATTACCCAGGCGGTTCTTGTGGCAAGTGATTTTATTAAGGCGAAGTGGTACCTGCTCATAGCGGGTGTGCTGATTTTCGTGTTCGGGCTCAAGACGTTTGCAGGAACCAATACCGGTAAGCATGTATTTGGTAAGCTCGCTATTGTCCTTCCCGGCGTGAAAGATCTGACGATTAAATCTGCAGCATCTTCCATGGCGCGTACCATGAGCACCCTGATGGCAGCGGGTGTACCGATGGTGGAGGCTGTAGAGATCGTATCGAATACAATGACCAATATATGGTTTAAAGAGTCACTGGTGGACGCGAAGGAGCAGATTGGTCTGGGTGTGCCTTTCTCCAAGCCGCTGGAAGACTGCGGACTGTATCCGCCCATGGTATATCATATGGTCAGGATCGGTGAAGAGTCCGGTGCCATCGAGGACATGCTGGATAAGCTGGCGGACTATTATGATGAAGAAGTGGAGATGGCGGTACAATCTCTGATGGCGGTAATGGAGCCGGCGATCATCATTGTTCTTGCGGGAATTGTCGGTGTACTGATCGGTTCGGTACTGGCACCGATGATGAAGATGTATGAGGCTTTGGACAACATATAATCTGAATAAATGTCTCAGCCGATATTATATATGAATTAAGCGCTTGAGTAGGGCGAAGCGTTTAAGATAAAATTATCATTTATAGAAAGAAGGAGAATGTAAACATGAAAAGAGAACAGAAAACATTAACAAACAAAGGTTTCTCCCTTGTAGAGTTGATCATCGTTGTTGCGATCATGGCAGTTCTGATCGGTGTATTGGCTCCCCAGTATCTGAGATATGTGGAGAAATCCAGACTGCAGAAGGATAATACGTCTATCTCAGAATTTGCAAACGTTCTGAAAATGTCTGCAGCTGAAGAGGCGATAGTAAGCAAGTTAGCTTCTGGTGGAGAAGTTTTCACCTTTAACGCCACTGACGGTAAGCTGGTGACAACAGCTGCTACGGCAGATCTTGTAAATGAGATTAAGCTTTCTATGGATCCTGATGATGTTAAGCTGACATCCAATACATACTTAAAGGGTGGTACTTTGCCTACAATTACACTGTCGGCTGATCCTACCACGAAGATTTTAAGAGTAACAGCTGTTGGTTGGATGGAATCTCAGACAGCTACACCTACAACTGCATCTAATCCTAAGGTATTCTAATCTGACTATAATAAAATAACCCGAAAGGACACAACACATGCTACCCGCAATAATGCTCTACATAATCATATTCCTCTACGGGATCGTGATCGGCAGCTTCTTGAATGTCTGCATCTTCCGTATTCCGAAACAGGAGAATATCGTTAAAATACGGTCACACTGTATGAATTGCGGGTATCAGCTGAAATGGTACGATCTCGTGCCGGTATTCAGTTACCTGTGTCTTAGGGGAAAGTGTCGCAGTTGTAAACAGAAGATCTCCGTTCAGTATCCTCTCATTGAGCTGCTGAACGGAGTGCTCTACTGCATCGTGTTTGCGGTGTATGGTATAAGCGTGGAAGCCCTACTTTATGCGCTGCTTGCATCTGCGTTGATCGCCTTAAGCGTGATCGACTTTCGCACTTACGAGATCCCTGTTGGGATCAACGTCTTTATACTGGCATTGGGGCTGATTCGCATAGTGACAGACTATGCTGATTGGCTTGACTATGCAGTCGGCTTCCTTATTGTCAGTGGTTTTCTCTATATTGTTCATTTGGTTACTAAGGGGCGTGGCATCGGCGGAGGAGACATTAAGCTGATGGCTGCAGCCGGGCTTTTGCTTGGATGGAANCTGATCTTNCTCGCNTTTGTCTTAGGGTGTATCATCGGNTCCGTCGTACATATNGCTCGTATGAAGATAAGCGGACAGGGGCACATGCTTGCTTTTGGTCCGTATTTGTCCGTGGGGATCATAATTTCCGCGCTGGCGGGAGAACAGATGATAGCATGGTATTTATCATGGTTTGGATTATAAGATTTTTATGACGGATAATTTTTTGTGNGGTTTAGGTTATTGTNNGACCTGTTNANGTTGAAAAAAGATCATTGNGANTGATTTATATATAGATAGATTGCNTTATTTTAGATATGATTATTGATTAATATAATTAATATAAAGGTACGGTTCCGCCTACAGGAACCGGCGAAAGGGGAATATCGATGCCAAAGATAGTGGGAATAGAAATAGGAGCCTCGAAGATCAGGATCTGCGAGGAAGATTACAAGACCAAGAATCCTAAGGTGTACCACTCGGTCAGCATCAAGACNCCGCAGGGAACGGTGAATGACGGGATGCTGCGTGTTGATGAGATGTTGATCGGTACGATCAAGACAGCACTTCAGGAGAATANGATCANGACGAAACAGATNATCTTTTCNGTGAATTCNACGAAGATCGCGAATCGTGAAGTNGTCATTCCGTTTGTGAAAGAGAATAAAGTAAAAGATTTGATNAAGGCGAATGCGTCTGATTATTTTCCTGTAGANNTNGANCAGTATGAGATCGGNCACAGTATTGTCNNNACNNTGGAAAATGAGAATGGCNCGAAACAGTANAAGGTGCTTGTNTATGCTGTTCCCAAGACCATGNCGNCNNGTTATTTTCAGCTNGCGCAGGCGCTTGGCTGNAATGTTGTCNCNCTGGACTACAGCGGAAACAGTATTTACCAGATCNTCCGCAGACATTGTGACACNGGNGTCCAGATGGTAGTCAAGGTAGATGAGAGNTCTACGATCGTCACGATNCTGCAGGATCAGGCTGTNGCNCTGCAGAGAACGGTTGCTTACGGCGTGGANGATGCCATCTTTGCCATGATGGAGATGGAGGAGTTCCGGAAGCCNGATTATGANGAAGCGGTACGGAACTTTAAGGAGANNGAGTGCCTGAACGANGAGCTTACGCAGTCCCTCAGCTATCTGGTCAGCGGCATAGCGCGTGTTGTGGATTATTTCTCACGTAATAACGGCGCTGTNATNGAGAAGGCTTATCTGTCCGGCTTCGGCGGGGATTTTAACGGGCTTTCNGAACTGGTTTCAGGCGCCNTNGAGATACCTTTAGAACCCCTTCGNGAGATCAAAGGNTTACATATTGAAAAATATTTTAANGACAAGAGCTTCGGNGAATTCTTAACCTGTATCGGCGCATCNCTGGCNCCNNTCGGTTTCATGGGTGAGAAGGANAAAGATAAGAAATCGATGGAACTGCTCCCGGACGANAAGGACAGGNTGAANGTCGCNATCCTCTTNNCNGTAGCGGCATTCATAGGCGCCGGAGTTCTGGCGGGGGTTTCNTATATCAGCCTGAAGNCGGCTCAGGACGAGAATACCCGGCTGAATAACNGGATTACGGAGCTGGCGGAAGCGGAGNANATCTATAAGGAGTATTTACAGCAGAAATATACATTTGAAAANCTTACGTTTTTCGAGAGCAATACGGTGACATTGAATAATGATCTGGTGAGTTTNATTGAAGAGATGCAGCATAAGATGCCGGCATCCCTGAATGTACTNGCTTTTAACGCGGATATAAACGGNGTGAGCCTGTCAGTGACNGTNGCGGATAAGAAGGAGGCGGCGAAACTGATTCAGGAGTTCCGTACCTTCGAGAGTGTNGCCGGAGTAGAGGTTACCAGCATGNNTGACTCNGGNGCCGTGATGGANGGGGAAGTNCAGGAGGAAGAACCGAAGGTAAGCTTCACGATCCAGGTGCTGTACAAGGGCGGANCAAGCGCTCCCACANCGGCTCCGGTGGTGCCGGAACTGACAGAAAGCACTGATANTTCATCATCTGATGAAGANATTTTAGAGTAGGAGGAAGAACTGATGAAGAAGAATGAAATAATGCTTTTGNTGGTCGTGTTCGGAATCCTTGCATTNGTTGNNTCATGGCAGCTGATCTATAAGAATAATCAGNCGAAGACGCAGGAGATNGAAGCCCAGAATGAGGAACTGCAGAAGACGGTGGACCGGCTGGAGATCCTCAACGGAAAGAAACCGGAATATGTTGAAGCCACAGAACTGATGAAGGCCAGCGATGACCTCATTATTGACAGCTTTGCAGCAGGGGTCAGAATAGAAGATCAGGTCATGTATCTGTATAATATGGAGTTGGTTGATGCGAACGATGTGCGAGTGCCGAATGTCAGTCTGCAGGCGGCGCAGCTCGTACCGTATGCCGGGACGCTTACCACGGAAGACGGGTATGAGCTTCAGGATGATGGTATCGGCATGTACAGGCTGGAAACTACGGTTGGGATCACGACGACCAATAACGGTTTGAAGAATGTACTGAATTATATATACGGAATGGATTCCGTAAAATCTGTTACCGGCGTTACCCTCACGACAGGCCAGGACGGATATTTGACGGGTAATATGAAGTTAGACTTTTTCTACCTGACCGGAACCGATGTGCCTTATGTGGAGCAGAATATTTCCGGTGTCTCTACTGGAACCACCAATATCTTCGGTGTCTTGAACGGCAGCGCGGTACAGTCCGTAGGCACGGAAGGCGAAACGGTGGACGCAGAAGGCGAAACCGCAGATGCGGAAGGCGAAGACTAAGGTGTGGATAACACGATGCGGCTCGTATTATGTAGAAATAAATAGCAGTTGTATGATAGAAAACATCAGGTATAATAACATGCGTAATGATATAAGAAGGCATATACGGCCGGAGAGGAGGAGACAGAATGAAGAAGAGTAATAAAGGTTTTACATTGCTGGAGCTTATGATTGCAGTAGCCATTCTGGCGATTATTATTGTGCCGCTTCTTCGTGGATTTGTCTCATCGCACCGGGTCAATGCCAAGAGCAGACACCTCATGCGGGCGACGACGCTTGCGCAGAACGAGATGGAGATATTCGAGAAGGAGAAACTGGAAGATCTGCTCGTTATGGAGGAGACGGATGCGGCGGGGAATAAGGTTCCCAGATATGTTGTGGATGATACGGAGTTTGAGACGGATGTGGATGGAGATAAGCATCCTGTCTATAAGTTTACGCGCAGCGGTGTGATCAATGATGATTCAGACATGAATATGTTTGATGTGGTTGTAACGTTAGAGCCGAGCGCTTCCTCGACAGGTATCTATGAACAGCAGAATACGAAAGATATTCTGTTCATGAATACGGTCAGCGGCATGGACAGCGCCACATATATCCAGCGTGTCAGGAATGATATCAACACCAACGGCGATGATGAGGAGGTCTACAAGATCTATGCGATCCGCCAGTATCCTGAAAGCATTACGGGAATGAAATGGACAGAAGATGATTTCGCGATGGAACTGGAGCGGACGATTACGTTAAAGATCGAGCAGGAAGATCAGGTCGGTGTCATGACGACTGTAGCGAAGATCAGGTATGACTATAAACTCGATCCGACACAAGCTTATAAGGTACTGCCTTCCGAATACTGGGATTATACCACCAAGGACAAAATATTCTTCAATAACGCACAGACATTGGATGAAGAGGGGAATCCCATTGAGCTGAAGAGCGTATACCTTTTCTATGCGCCCAGATATAACACGATCAATGATGATAAGATTATAATAGAGAATAAAGATAAACTTCCGGTCAATGTCTATATTATTCGGCAAAATGTTCTGGATGCCACGAATAAGATCTTAGGAGTGTATGAAGATAAGACGTTAGGTCCGCAGAATACGGTACCTACCCAATATCAGGCTCATATAGAAATAAACGAAGGATTTGACGCGGACGGCAAGACCTATGGCAGATATTTTACGAATCTGAATCTGGATCTGCCGGGAGTAGCCGGAGCGGGAATGCCTGTAAAATTGGATTTGTATGATTGCGATAATCCGGGACGGGTTTTTACCAAAGATGAGATTCTGGAGTATACCGGTTTGCGGGCTCTCGATTCAACAGAGAAAAAGGACAGGATATATACGATGGAGACAGCGGTCTATGAGCATGGTGCTGATCCTTTGACAAGCGATCCGTTGGTGCGTCTGACAGGCACCAAGATAGAGTAAGCCCGGAAGAGGCAGTGGAAGGAAGTCGGTAAATATGGCGAACGCAGATAAGAGGGAAAAGTTATATCGGGATAACAAGGGCAGTGTCATGGTCATGGTCATTGTTATCATTGCGTTTATTGCGATCTTAGTGAGCGTGTTGATGTTCGTATCCTTTTCGGGATATCAGATGCGTGCGGTTGACAGACGTGGCAAGGATAACTTCTATACTGCGGAGACGGTGCTGGACGAGATCAATGTAGGTCTGCAGGGCGAGATCTCCGGTGCGCTGAGTAAAGCTTACAACGAGGTCATGAATAACTTTGCATTATACAGGAGTGCCAATGCGAGAAACAAGGCATTCCATGAAATATATTTTCAGGATCTGCAGGAACGCTTATGGAAGAGCAGCGCGGAAAGGAATAATTACAGCGTTGCGAATCTGCAGAGTTATTTGTCTGCCGGATGCCTTGGAGACGGCGACGGGACGAGAGCGAGCTTCTTGAGCGGTGCGGCCACCTATGGCGCTATAGTGGAATCCAATCTGGAATATGCCACAGAACCGGAAAAATATAAGATGGAGATCGTCAATAACGGTAAACTCCTGCTGAAAGATCTGAAAGTTTCCTTTGTGGATAAGAACGGTTACATATCCATCATTAGTACGGATATCAGGATTAACCTGCCTTCCATTAACTTTTCACAGGCATCTGCGCTTCCCGATCTGGAGAGCTGCAGTATGATCGTTGACGATACGCTTACCATGGGCAATACCAATGCAGGTGGCAGTATTGTGGTCAAAGGGGATGTTTATGCAGGGCAGATGTTCGTCGGTATACCTTCTGATCCGGTATATTCCGTATTTGATAAGGATAAGAAACCGTCTGAGAAAACACCGCTTTCTCTGCCGACACTGCTTTCCACCAGTGTTTCTTTCGAGAAGGCGGATAATGCGGAGCCGTTAAGCAAGTCTGTGGTGATCAGCAGGGAGAATGTTGAAATAGCGGAAAACAGCGCTCTTAAGACGACCGAAGCAGAACTGTGGGCACGGAATATGGACGTGAACTCAGCCATAGCGGAACTGAACGGTACGGTTAATCTGAAAGATGATTTTACATTGTCCGGCAAAAGCAGCAAGGCGGTTATCGAAGGTGAGTATAACGGATTCGGCTATCTTGCGGATGAAGCAGTATCGGGTGGCGGAACAGGAGGAAGCAGTGGAACGGGTGATCCTGCGGACACTGTCGATACACGTCCGGATTCCAGCAGCGCGATCATCATTAACGGTAAGGACAGCACACTTGATTTGTCCGGTCTGGAGCGTATGACGATCAGCGGAAGAGCATATGTATCCACAGCCCATAACGCGGCGGATACTTCGGCAACAGATCAGGAGAAGCAAAATCAGACGAATATTCTGATGGGAGAATCGGTTGCGATAAAGAGCAATCAGTTGATTTATCTGGCACCCTCAGAGGCTGTCGGGTGCAGAATCGATGAAAACGGAATCATTGGTGCTTCGGAATACGGGTGTAATCCGTTGACACTTGAGCAGTATGAGGAGATAAAGAATAATCCGGATCAGTACTGTCTTCTGGACGGAAGAAGACAGATCTCCGTATTGGGTAATAAGAGCCTGAATGAGTATATCAGCGAGGAGACCTTAGCGGACGGATCGTCGGCATATGTCCCGGAGATCGTGTTCCGGCAGACAAATGCCGGACCTCTGGTATACTGCTACCTGCGTTTTAAGGATGAGGATGCGGCTAACAAATATTTTGTAGATTATTATTCAGTCAATTCTGAAGCGATTGACCGGTATACGCAACTGTACGCCAGAGAGATCAAGATGGCGGATGATTTGCTGTACTTGAATATAGCGGGAAATATGCTGACCTATGAGGGGGCGGAAGGCTGGGATGTCCTGTCGTCCACGGAGTCTAGCGGCAATCTGCAGCAGGCGAAGCGGCTCTCTGCATTGAAAGACGATGTGTTCAAGGCTCTGAGCGCTAAGATCATGCGCACTTCCAATCAGCTCACCAGTGAGGAGCTGGATAAAACCGCATTCCAGAATATCATGGACGAGACCGAGATCGAGATCATCTTACAGGTTAAGGGTGCGCAGGAGGTCAGAATAGATACGCTGAGCGCGGCTCCGGATAGTATGATTCTGACGAAAAAAGATGAATATGTGATAGATGGTCATACGCCGTCTTCTGTTAAAATGATTGTCAGTCTGGGGAATGTGACGGTGAAGAAAGACTTTAAAGGTCTGATCATTGCCAAAGGGAATGTGACGGTAGAGGCAGGTGCATCAGTTACCTTAGAGCCGTTGGATACAGATACTTTCTCCAATATCCTGAGAACAAAGATCGATGAGCTGTCGACGACGGACCGTGATTATTATCTGCTGAATATCTTTAACGATGGCGTGAATTATGTCAATAGCGGAAACGCATCGACAGATATGGGGACACAGCAGGTATCCTTCGTTGACCTGATCACTTATGAGAAGTGGAGCAAGAAATAGGAGCTGTTGGGATGAAAGATAACAGAGGATTTTCGCTGGTTGAATTATTGGTAGTTGTCGCGATCATGGGGATTATGAGCGGCTTCGTCTTCGTCGGACTGCCGTTATTGACCGGTCAGAATGCAAGGGAATGCGCCAACAATATGTCGACGGCACTTAGCCGGGAGAAGAATTATGCCTTGACCAGATCGGGGACCGCAGATTGTTATATGGAACTTGTGCTGGACTCAGACGGCTATCGCGTGAAGTATTATATACCGCAGAATGCCGTTGTGGAAGGGCATAGCGAGTCGGACTGGATTCTGGCGGAAGAGCAGAAGATAGGCAGCGGGCAGGTGAACGTGATCTGTTTTTTCAAGGATGGCACGAGTATCAATATCACGAGCGGGCAGTCTGTGAAGTTTGTCTACGACCGCACGAACGGCGCGTGTAAGCAAGCTGCACAGTCCGACGGGGCTACGCTTGGAATGGTAGGAGGCGGCAGTGAGTACTGCACCGGAATCACCTTTGACAGAGGCAGAAAATATGAGATTACTATATATCCGGAAACCGGTAAACATGTATTGTCCAGAGTGAATTAGTCTGTTGGAATCAGATGGAAAGGAGCACGCTATGGAAAAGAACAGAGGATTGTCCTTGGTCGAACTGTTGATTACAGTTGCAATATTATCTATTGTTTTGGTGATTGCGATGTCTTTCATGATGACAGGAAGCAGAAGTTTCACCAAGGGAAATGCCGACTCCACTGTGCAGAAGGAGGCGGAACTCACCGTCAATCAGATAGAAGATATGATCATAGATATCAACGGTGGTGTCTCCATGACTGATGATGCCGGTAAGACGGAGATGACGATGTATCATACCGAAGATGACGGAACCGGCTCCCTGCTTTACACTAAGGAGGCGGTGACGTGGAACAAGTCAGATAACAATGTGTACTGTAGTAAGTGGATGGTCAACTATGATGATTCTACAGACACTTATGTGGTGGATGCTTCGGCACCTGATAATTATGTAGATCAGCTTCTGGCGGAGCATGTCACTTCATTTGATGTGGACTTGAGCGATACCTTGACGACCAAAGCATTGGATGGTACGACGCGGACGATCGTCAAATCCGTACTTGTCAAGGTAGGATATGATGACGGCACGGGCATAGTCGATTATGCCACCAGTCCGGTCATTACACTCCGCAATCGTATGCTCTTAAGCGACGATCCGGCGGATATCTTTGATGAGGTAACGCCTGCGGCGGATACTTTGAAACTGTACTATTCGGGTGTGGAGACGGCGGGTACCGTGCCTATCGTGGATCGGGTATCCGAGGTGCAGAGAGGAGCCGTTTACACTATCTATGCAAAGATCAATACCGGGGCGGATGTGAATGATCTGGTAGACTGGGAGATCGACGAGACGGGAACTTTAAGTACCATTGACAGTTTAGGATATCTCACTGTCGGTGAGTTTGAGGCGAATGCTTATTTGACGATTACGGCGAGGTATAAATCCAATCCGAGTAAGAAAGCGACGGGAGTTGTGAAGGTTGTAGGAACTTCCGCTTTGAAATCATTTAAGTCAGTGCATATCGCTACCATGTCATGGGAGGCATTTGCACCGCAATACGAAGCGTATCCTGTTACCGAAGGATTTACGCAGAGTGAAGAGGATGCCATCACATATCATTGGACGGTCAAAGTTGAGGGCAGCGGCAGAGCACTCACAGACATTGTCCAACCTTTTACAGATAATGAAAAGGCATTGGCATTAACCATTATAAAAGATCCTGCGAATTTTGGCATAATGCTGGAAATTATGGTGGAAGCTTATTCGGATGTTACCGGTGAGACGAGAACGGACAGTGTGAAATACCGGATCGACAAAGATGGCGCGGTTGATGGCGATTCAAGCATGAAGCGTGGCGAGAATAATGAGTGGTTGTCTTTTGTGATGTCCGATACATGGGCGCAATATTATGACTATGATTTTTATTTCTGTGATGTATATGGTAATGAGATATCAGCTTATGACAGCTTGCGGAGTTGTGTGGAATTGACTGCAATTTCATGGAATGCATATCGGCTTTCCTTTACGGAAGACCTGCCGCGGGATCAGGAATATTATGTGAAGGTTCTGGGGTACTACTGGAATGAATGGGACGGATTGAGGACTGATCTGCCGACACGTGAGCGGATACACTATATTCCGGCGGTACAGCTATATGGCAAGACTTGTTATAGCAATTCCACTCTCAAAGTCGGGAATTTTACATTTGATTATACAATGATAGGATATAAGGAGCTTGCATTGTCAGAGGGTGAGGGCGGAGTCGAGAATTCGCGTGTTACTTATGAGATCGAAGAATTTAATTATACGGCACCGGAAGGAGTAGTAGTTACAGCGAAGGTAGTACAGGACGAAGCAACAGGTACAAACCGCGTATGGGCGCGTGGAATTTTTGAATGCAGCGATGATGATTGGGCAGTAGCGGATCAGGTAGAGTTAAAGAGTCTGAAGATCAGAATTACGGCTAAGGGAGCGCCGAGCGTCAGCACATTGGTGACCATTATTTTTGAATAGCGGAATAATAGAATAACATGTGTCACAATTTATTCTCCAGCTTCATGGCTCGATAGTACTCATGGATCTGATGATTCGTCTTAACAGTGATGGGAAGTGAAAGAATGAAGAGAATTATAAGAAACAGAAAGAAACTGAATGGCAAGCGTATTGCAGCGGCGGCAGTGGCAGGACTGTCCGCTGCCGCTGTTGTTATGACAGCGGTACTGTCTGATGTGATGGAGGCAGAAGCAGCGGATACTTTGCTTGGCATCGAGAAGCTTCGTACCCGCTATAAAGAGAGCGGAAGTGAATTCGTTATTCTGGAAGTTGTGCCTGACAGGGCAGCGGCGGAGATCGGATATCTTGTCAGCGGTTATGAGCCCATCCTGTGTGAGTGGGATGAGGAGGAAATGGTCTGGAGCAACTGGAAGAACACTTTATGCGAACTGCCGAAGACAAGGCGTAAGGACTTCGTAGAGGGGAAGAAAGAGGAACTGCGGGAATACTATAAGAAACAGGGGATTGAGAAAAATTTCCCTGTGGAAGCCGTGGAGGACGAATACGAAGAGGGAGAACCGAGGCAGGAAGGTTTCGAGAAGATCGTATCCGATGGTGCACCGAGAACGGGCTGGTTTCAGAAGATCAGCGATATGCCGGCAGAAGGAACAGACAGATATCAGGTTGCTTTTAATTTCAATGGTTTGTATAACGGAAATTATGAGTTCTACGATGATACTCTGTATTATACTGTTACAAATGCCTCCGAGATAACCCCGGATCTTGCGAACGGTATAGAGAACGACAGACCTATCTATACTAAAGAAGGTGAAGGTGTATATGCGTATTGCGGTACATGGGAAGAAATCAACAATGTAGTGATAGCGTCTTTTGATGAAGATTTGCCGGAGGAGGACGAGGAGGAAGATAAGGAAAACGAGGAAAAGCCCAAGCCGGATGACGGGAAGAACGATGACGATGATAAAAATAACGGCGGCAGCGGTGATGATAATAGCGGTGACAACGGCAACGGTGGTAACGGCGACGATAGTGGCAGCGGTGACGAAAACGAGGATAATAACGGCGACGACAGCGGCAACGAGGATAACAATAGCGGCGATGACAGCGGTAGCGAGGATAACCGCGGCGATGACAGCGGCAGCGAAGATAAAAACGACGGCGGCGATGACAGCGGCAGCGAAGATAAAAACGACGACGGTGATGACAGCAGCAGTGGGGATAACAACAGCGGCAGTAACGGCGGTTCCGACAGCAGCGATCATTCGGAGGATACCGGCAACGATATAAGCAGTGCCGATGTTGCGAAGAGAACGACATCCGTTTTTGCCTCTCTTCGAGAGGGAAAGTGGTTTAAGCTGGTTGCGGATGATACTCCGGTGGATGGCTCCGGTGACGGTACAAATGCAGGCGGTGTGTCGGAATCACAGGATGATACGACAGCGGACGATCAGCTTAATCCCGGTGAAGGCGAGGGATCACACGGTGATGCCGACGTGGATAATCCGGGTCAGGACGATAATGCGGATAAGAATCAGTCAGATACGGATGACAACACGGAGGCGGATAACACAAATCCGGATGAGGCGGACTCGGATAATGCAGACATAGACGATAATGCAGATCCGGATGTGGATGAGCCGGCGGCGGATGATCCGGTTGATGATGATGAAAGTGAAAAGAATACGCTTGCACAAGAAGATGGAAGTAAGGAATATTATCTGGTTGCCTTTCAGAGAGATTCTGCCGATGCGGTACCCGCAGACGGTACACCTATGTATTCAGTAGATACCAGAAATATCGTATTGAGTGAAGACGGCGAGTATATATTTATAGAATGGGATGGTGAAGACGCAAGCCAGCCCAGACAGAAATATCTTTTCGACGGTAAAGAGATCTGGTGTAAGAATACATTCAAGAGCAACGAGTGGTTTAAGAAATATGTGCTCAATATGGATAAGGTCGATTACGGAGATTTCCGTATCAAGGTATTGACATTCACTCCACAGGAACTCAATGACATGGAGAAGATACCGAACTTTGATTTCCTTTATCTTAATTCCGGATTGAGAGTAGATGGACTTGAAGACGGCGGAGATATTTCAGGCAATAATATCGACAACGGAGATGACGGCAATACGGGAAACGACGATGCCAACGGAGACGATGGAAATAATGAAGGCTCCGGAAGCGATAATAAGGTAAGCGCTGACGCCGGCAGTGAGATAATGACGAAGCTGTTGACGGCCGAATCTTTACAGGGCCAATGGCGCAGGCTGGTTGCAGACGATAATCCGGAAAGGAACACCGATGGCTTAGGAACAGACAGTACCTTAGAGAATGACAACGGTTCCGATACGGATAGCGATTCCACAACTGCCGAAGGTTCCGAGGCGGACAGCAATTCCGGAGACAGCGGAGATTCTGATAAGGACAGCGGCTCCGGGAATGTCGGAGATTCCGATGCAGGCAGTGATTCCGAAAGCAGCGGCAGTTCTGACACGGGCAGCGGTTCAGAGAATGCCGGTGGTTCTGATACAGGCAGTAATTCCGGAAATGTTGGAGATTCGGATACGGACAACAATTCTGAGAATAGCGACGACTCTGAGAACGGCGATGACAGCGGTTCAAAGGATGGCGATGATGCCGGAAAAGTCAGTATCTCGGAGAATAATATCGGTTCTGATAAGAAGACTGTTAAGGCCTCTTCCGATGGCGATAGTGATATCGTTGACGAAAAAGTGCATAACTATTCGGCGGATAACGATCTGTCTGATGAGGTGTTGAAATATTTCTTTGATATAACGATCGCAGGCGCGAAACCGTGTCTGGTAGATGGTTCTATTCTGTATGCGAAAGATGACAGTGGTAGTATCGCGGTCAATGAAGAACTTCAAAACACCAATATATTCAGACTTTCCGCGATGCTCTGTCAGGATAATCTGAGCGAATGGTATGAGCAGCATCGTGCTAATTATACGAGACTGTCCGTGACACAGTTAATGAACGGCATTGTGGAGGATGCGGATAAGAACTTTGTGGAAGAGCAGGTCTACTGCAGATTCGGCAATGGCAGCGATTCCATCATTAATGACCTATTCTATGACGCAACGATTTATAAGGACGGCGGCGAGATCGAACCGGGCTTCCAGTGTGTTCTGGATGAGATCAAACTGGATAATCTGTATCGTGAAGCGGATACATCGGGGAATTATAAGCCTCTTTCCACTAGTATATCGCAGGCGAAGGCGGTACGGCATATTCTGAATTACAGAGACCGCAGGAAAGTAGAGACGAAGAAAGATATCCGTGTATTGGAGATCCAGCCGGCTAAGGCGGATACCCCTGAGCTTACATTAGATCAGCTGAAGGAGTGGGCGCCCGGAGTAGAGACTGCTGATATTACGGTTATGACGACGGCGGAGTTTATCGGTAAGATCGAGAAACTGAATGAAACTTACGACCTGATCTATATCGGTACGAGCAAAGATCATCTGAATATGCGTTATTGGATGGATAGAAACTATACGGGCAAACCGGATAAGAACCATATTCCCTCCGGTACGGCGTTTAACGATGCGGATATGGACGGACTGATCTATTGTAATATCGGTGATCTGCGTGTTACATACATGCCGCTGGCAGGGCAGTTGGACACGGAATATTGGAATAATAACCGGAACGAGAATGTATATTACTATAATTATATGCGTTATGGCGGCAATGATATTACGGAGGAGAAGGAGAAAGCGCTGTTGTCCTTCCTGGATGGTTCCTATCCGGTTATCATTGCGGATGACTTCATAGAGCAGCCGGCGACGATATATGAAGATATTGAGTATAGAGCAAGCCGCGTAAATCTTGCAGAAGGAGAATATACACAGAAAGATCTTCAGGCGCTTGGCGTACCGGCAAGGGTGATCTCTTCCCTTAAGGTGAAGAAAGGCTATAGAGTGACTGTTTTCGATCAGGATAATTTCAATGGGAACAGTGCGGTATTTACGAAGGATGAGATCAATTTTGTGACAACGGCCTCTCAGGGGAACTGGAATGACAGGGTAGTTTCCCTGATCATAGAGCGGGAGGAAAATGCGGAACCGAGCCGGCGGATCGATGAGGATCATATTGATAACTGTACCTACTTATATGAATTCGTCAAGAAGGCGCTGGATGACAAGTATGTGAACTTCTATACCTGGGGTGACATCGGGGAGGATTCGGAACTTTTCAAGTTCTACCTGAATCGGCCTAAGGTAAGTCTGACTGAGACTGCGGTGGGCGGCGAAGTAAAGGAAGGCAGTGATATCTACTATATTAATTCGGATATGAACGGAAGATACAGTCTGAATTATCGTTTTAAAATTCAGAACGAGGGAACTGCTTCCTATAATACCAAATATCGCTGCAAACTCTATATAGATGTGAACTCTGACGGTAAATTTTCCGCGCAGGAGGAAATAGAGGATATCAGTATCACGCAGAACGGCGGTTCTGTATCGGCGGATGCATTGTATGCTGACAGATCCTACATACTTTCCAGACAGGTTCCCATGGGATATAAAGGGCTGCTTCCGTGGAGACTGGAGATCACGCAGGCCGATAATCCGAATATTTATACTTCCATGAGCGGCTTTACCAAGCTGGAGGGCATGGAACAGGAACAGATCAAGGTCTTACAGATCGGGCGTGATGTAATTAAGGATGTAGACTGGTGGGGCCGTGAGTGGGAGAGACTGTTTGATCTCGGAGAGGAGATCAGAACACCCGGAACAATTTATAATACGCTGGTATATGGCGGAACGATAGACGGCGTTTATTACGAGGGGATAACGAAAGATTTTGATATTGATGTAACCTTTAAGACGATCCCGGAGTATGAACAGGAGTATGCGGCGAATCCGGAGTATCTGAAAAGTTTCAATATGTTGATTCTGGGATTCAGCGATTCGTACGGAGATTTCAGCGGAGATGCCGAGACGGGCGCGATGGGGTCTATCATTGATTTCGTAAACAGCGGCAAGAGTGTTCTGTTTGCGCATGACACGACTTCTTACTTCAATTATGAGAAGAAAGGAGGAGGCTATCCTAATTTTAACGGTGTGGGTTATCCCTGGAGAGATAATCATAATGACACGAGAAGTCATGATCAATATCACTGGGCCAGCACGCTGAATACGTATTTTCGTAATCTGGTCGGCATGGATCGTTTCGGCATCCTGAGTACCGGGACGCTGCAGCGCGGAGATGTGCTGCGCGAGGGAAGCGAAGCGTTTAAGGAGGTCGTTTCGTCAAGGTATGACGTGGCGTATAAGCCTAAGAGCGGCAAGAAGGAAACAGTGCCGCAGGTACACGGGTATACTTACCAGCTTATTAATGCAAAAGATCTTGCGGCAGACGGGGGTCAACAGAAAATTGACTATAACAGATGGGAACTGGATATGTCGAAGCCGAATGACTGGAAATTCTCCAATACCTATAGGAATATACGCTATGACAAGGTGTATTACGCGGGTGGAGCCTCTGAGAACGATAGATACGGTGAAGTGGTATCGCCTTACAACGGTGAGATAGATCAACTTTATGTAAACCAGGTGAATCGTGGACAGATCGTGGAATATCCTTATAAACTTCAGGAGCGTTTTGAGGTTGCAATGACGCACGGACAGTACTATGAGCTGGACTATACGGCGGATGACGACGGCGACGGACAGAGTGATCTGGTAGTGTGGTACTGCCTTGGATCAAGGGGAGCGAACGGCGCCGAGACAATATATTCCCAGTCGCCCAATGATGTGAGGAATAATTACTATATTTATAACAAGGGAAATATAACTTATACCGGTATGGGGCATAGTGCCGCCCAAGATCTGAGGTATACAGTAGAGGAAGCGAAGCTGTTCATCAACACGATGATCGCATCCTATCAGGCAGGTATCAAAGACCCGCAGATCAGTGTGCTGAAACAAGGCCTTCCGGAATCCGAGGAGATGAAACTGCTCTATAGATATTATGATACAGTTAATAACTTCTCCCTGAACGATGAAGCGGCAGCGGATGGCTATGAGAAGATTTATTTCACGGTACAGGATATCAACTTCATTAAGGGAACCAGAGAGATCGAATCGCATGTATATTATAAAGATGATAACGGCGGCGAAGTGATCAACGTGGACGGCGAAGATATCAGGGTTAACCGTCTTGCGGACTATATGTTTAACGCCAAGGACGGAAGCCCGGTAGATGCCTCTAATCTGGCCAGCGGCGGTATCTATTACATTCAGGTGCCGAGGGACATCATGAAGAAGTGTGAGGATGGGTTGGATCTTTACTTTGAGGCACAGAGTACCATTACCACCAATACGACAAAGAAAAATGTATATACCACCGACAAGGTATATGCTAAGCTGAAGGTATTACAGGCGTATTTGTTCAATTTGGAGTAACAGGCAGGGAAGTACTTCAGGAGAAAGGAAGCTTGGAAATAAAACAACAGGGGTAAAAGGGCATGGATTTTAACAGAAAAAAGATACGTCTTGGCGACGTGCTTGTAAATAGCGGCGTCATTACGCAGGAACAGCTTGAAGAAGGATTGAAGCGCCAGAAGGGCAGCGGACGGAAATTAGGAGAAACTCTGGTAGATGAGGGTTTCGTGACAGAGGAAGCGATTGCAAGGGCATTGAGCAGCCAGCTTGGCTATGAAATGGTGGATCTGCAGAATGTGGCGATATCGGACGATATTCTGAAGCTTGTGCCCGGCAATGTGCTGGAGCGTTATAAGGTACTGCCTTTCGAGTATGCACCGGATAATATGAACGTGCTTCATGTGGCGATGGCCGATCCGATGGATATGGCCGCGATGGATGATATCACGATCATCACTAATCTTCAGGTGGAACCGGTGGTGTCCACGACACGAAGTATCATGCTCGCTCTGGATAAATATTTCGGCAATGTGGAAGTTAATTCCGCATTGGAGGAATATACGAGGGAGAAAGAAAGCCAGATGGCTGAGCAGGAGGATATGTACAGTGAAGATGTCAACAATTCTCCTATTGTCCAGCTTGTTAAGACAATGATCGATCAGGCGGTCAGACAGCGTGCTTCCGATATTCATATAGAGCCGATGGAGCGTCAGGTGCGTATCAGATACCGTATAGACGGTGCTTTGTATGAGAAAGTGACCTATAGTATCCGGCTGCTTCCGGCGATGGTTGCCAGAATCAAGATCATCGGCGGTATGGATATCGCAGAGAAGAGGAAGCCACAGGACGGGCGTATTACACAGGTTGTAGACAGACAGGAGTTCGATATCCGTGTTTCGATTCTGCCTACGGTATACGGCGAGAAAGTGGTTATGCGACTTACCTCGAAGAATGCGCTCACCAGAGAGAAGAGTCAGTTAGGATTTAAACCCAAGGAGCTGAAACAGTTTGACCATATCTTACGGAATCCGCATGGTATCCTGTTGGTTACGGGACCTACCGGAAGCGGTAAGTCAACGACACTGTATACAGCGCTCAGTGAATTGAATAAGGTAGATGTGAATATCATCACCGTAGAAGATCCTGTGGAGGCAAATATTGACGGAATCAATCAGGTGCAGGTGAATAACAAGGCGGAACTGACTTTTGCCAGTGCCCTGCGTTCCATTTTGCGACAGGACCCGGATATTATCATGATCGGTGAGATCCGTGACCAGGAGACGGCGTCCATCGCCGTTCAGGCATCCATTACGGGACACCTTGTGGTATCTACACTGCATACGAACTCGGCGGCAGGTACGATCACCCGACTGATGGATATGGGTATCGAGCCTTATCTGATCGCGGATTCCGTAGTGGGTGTTATTGCACAGCGACTGGTGCGTCGGCTCTGTCCGGAGTGCAAGAGAGCCAAGAAGCCGAATGAGGAAGAATTGGAGTTATTATGTCTTGAGCCGGATGCAGATGTCACCATCTATGAGCCCTGCGGCTGCTCTAAGTGCGACGGCACAGGCTTTAAGGGCAGAATCGGTGTCTATGAGATCATGGAGATCACGCAGCCGATCAAGAACATCATCAGCAAGAACGGGGAAGCCGAAGCAATCAAGGCCAAAGCTCTGGAAGAAGGCATGAATACGCTGCGTATGAGCGCTACCGAGTATGTGCTGGAAGGAATCACATCCGTCAATGAGATGATGAAGGTTTCGTTCGATCTGTAACGCGTGTTATCTAATCGCATAATATACTTATTATAGTGCCTCTCTGTGGTTTACACAGAGAGGCATTTTGTGCCATCCGCCCTAACATATCTTTACACTTATTTAATTTTTTTCCTCTTGCCAGCATAATAAATTTAGTGTATAGTGTTTCACGTTGAAAGACCGATAAAAGGAAACAGGGGAATATGCTATGGCAAAGTATTTGGTAATCGTGGAATCACCGGCAAAGGTGAAGACCATCAAGAAGTTTCTGGGTGCAAATTATGAGGTCGCTGCCAGTAACGGACATGTGCGGGACCTGCCGCGCAGCGTGTTGGGAATTGATGTAGATCATGATTTTGAACCCAAGTATATTACGATCAGGGGCAAGGGTGATATTCTGGCAAATCTTCGTAAGGAAGTGAAGAAAGCCGAGAAGATATATCTCGCAACAGACCCCGACCGCGAGGGGGAGGCTATTTCGTGGCACCTGCTCGCGGCGCTTAAATTAGAGGATAAGAAGGTATACCGCATCACGTTTAACGAGATCACGAAGAGCGCAGTGAAGGAATCCTTAAAACATGCCAGAGAGATCGACATGGCTCTGGTGGATGCCCAGCAGGCGCGCCGTTGTCTGGACCGTATGGTGGGCTATAAGATATCGCCGGTTTTATGGGCGAAGGTCAAGAGAGGCCTGAGTGCCGGGCGCGTACAGTCCGTGGCGCTTCGGATCATCTGTGACAGGGAAGACGAGATCAATGCTTTTATTCCGGAAGAGTATTGGACACTGGAGGCTTCCTTTGCGGTGGAGGGCGAGAAGAAACCGCTTCTTGCCAAATATTATGGCACAGTTGATGAGAAGAAGACGATTGCCTCGAAGGAGGAACTGGAAGAGATCAGAAAGAAACTGGAAGGCGCCGAGTACCGTGTCTCGTCCGTGAAGAACGGGGAGAGAGTGAAGAAATCGCCTCTGCCGTTTACCACATCCACGCTGCAGCAGGAGGCGAGCAAGGTATTGAATTTCTCGACTCAGAAGACGATGCGGCTGGCACAGCAGTTATACGAGGGCATAGACATCAAAGGTAACGGTACGGTGGGTATCATTACCTATCTGCGTACAGATTCCACCAGAGTGTCTGCGGAAGCGGAAGCGGCGGCAAAAGAGTTTATCACCGCCGGATACGGGGAAGCGTATGCTGCGGACACGGAGCAGGGAACAAGCAGTAAGCAGAGGATACAGGATGCTCACGAAGCGATCCGCCCTACGGATATCAGCAGGACGCCGCTTATGATCAAAGAGTCACTGTCCAGAGATCAGTTCAGACTTTATCAGTTAATCTGGAAGCGTTTCGTGGCAAGCCGTATGGCAGCGGCGGTCTATGAGACAACATCGGTGAAGATCGATGCGGCGGGACAAAGGTTTACTGTGGCGGCATCCAAGGTGAAATTCGATGGTTTTATGAGTGTATACACCGAGGATGACGAGAAGGAAGAGAATAATACACTGATGAAAGGGATAACAGGTGATACGAAATTATCCCTGATCGGATTGGAAGAGAAGCAGCATTTTACACAACCGGCGCCTCACTATACGGAAGCCTCCCTTGTGAGAGCGATGGAAGAGCTGGGGATCGGGCGCCCCAGTACCTATGCGCCCACGATCACCACGATTCTCGCCAGACGGTATATCGTTAAGGAGAATAAGAACCTTTACGTGACGGAGCTGGGCGAGGTGGTGAACAATATGATGAAAGAAGCATTCCCGTCCATTGTGGATGTGAATTTTACGGCGACCATGGAAGCGCTCTTAGACGGCGTGGAAGAAGGGAATGTGAAATGGAAGACGGTGGTTGCGAACTTCTATCCTGATCTGGAGGAGGCAGTGGATAAAGCGGAGAAGGAGCTGGAAGAGGTCGAGATCGCCGATGAACTCTCGGATGAGTTCTGTGATGTCTGTGGCAGACAGATGGTCATCAAGTACGGGCCTCACGGCAGATTTCTGGCTTGTCCGGGATTCCCGGAATGCCGCAACACGAAGCCCTATTTCGAGAAGATCGGTGTGGAGTGTCCGAAATGCGGTAAGGACATCGTATTGAAGAAGACGAAGAAGGGCAGGAAATATTACGGATGTATCGATAATCCGGAGTGCGACTTCATGGTGTGGCAGAAACCGGTGAACGACCGCTGCGGCCGCTGTGGTTCCATTTTACTGCAAAAAGGAAATAAGCTCGTATGTTCCGATGAGAACTGCGGATTTATCAAAGATGTGTCAGATAATTCCGGCCGGAATGGTTAAATTGCGGACAAACTGAACAAAATGTGTTGGAAATACATTGATAATGCTTAAATGTTGTGATAAAATTATATATAATCTATATACACAACAGCTTAGATGTAAGGAGTAAGAAAATGAGCAGCGTTCAGTTGTTAGATAAAACAAGGAAAATCGGAAAACTCCTGCACAATAATAATTCTGGCAAGGTTGTTTTCAACGATATCTGTGATGTACTTAAGGAAATACTGATCTCCAATGTTCTGGTGATCAGCAGAAAAGGTAAGGTGCTTGGAATCGGTGATCTGGACAGCGTGGAATCCATCACGGAGCTGATCGTAGACCATGTGGGAGGATTTATCGATCCCATGTTGAATGAGAGACTCTTAGCGGTGTTATCCACGAAGGAAAATGTTAATCTGGAGACGCTGGGCTTCGAGAGTATCGACACGAAGAAATTCCGGGCGGTGATCACTCCCATTGAGATATCGGGTGAAAGGCTGGGAACCCTGTTCCTTTATAAGTGCAATGAGCAGTATGACATTGATGACATTATCCTGTGCGAGTATGGTACTACAGTAGTAGGACTTGAAATGCTTCGGGCGGTGAGCGAGGAGAGTGCCGAGGAGAACCGCAAGATTGCAGTGGTGAAATCAGCTATTAGCACGCTGTCTTTCTCGGAGATGGAAGCGATCACCCACATCTTCGACGAGCTGGGCGGCATGGAGGGTATTTTAGTAGCCAGCAAGATCGCAGATAAGGTAGGAATCACGCGGTCCGTAATCGTTAATGCTCTGCGCAAGTTCGAGAGTGCCGGCGTGATTGAGTCTCGTTCGTCAGGGATGAAGGGCACTTATATCAAAGTACTTAACGATGTGGTATTTGATGAGGTGGAGAAATTAAAAGAACAGGGAAGATATTAGAATGTAAAAGGATTTACTTAGGAGGCGTCTCGTCAGATGGTAAATCCTTTTTTGTGGCACAGAATTGGGAATTTGTGAAAATGAATCGAAAAACCTTGTAATTTTTGATAAAATCTTTATAATGGAATATGGATTCTATTAATGTGGGAGGAGTATGATTATGAGTACCCTAGCTAATACCAATGTTTTTGACTATGTCAATGTGCTGGACAAGGCAATGGACGCATCGTGGCTTCGTAATGATGCCATCTCGAATAATATTTCCAATGCCGACACACCGGGTTACAAGAGACAGGATGTAAACTTTGAGACACAGCTTGCCAAGGCGCTTCGCAGCTCCAGATACAAGAGTATGGATGCCAAGGTGGCGGATGTGAAGCTGAACCGCTTGAAACCTATTACATACACGGACTATTCAGGTTTCTCGTACCGTATTGACGGCAATAATGTGGACCCCGATACGGAGGGCGTATATCTTGCCAAGAACCAGGTGGTATATCAGGGACTGGAGCTGGCAGTGAATCAGGAATTTAAGAATCTGCAGGCAGTTATGAAATAGAAGGAGAATTGACTATGGGAATGTTTACGGCTTTTGATATTAGTGCGACCGGTATGACAGCGGAACGTTTTCGTATGGATACGATATCCCAGAATATAGCGAATGCGAATACGACCCGTACCGAGGATGGAAGTCCATATCGCAGGAAGGTGGTTGTTTTTGAGGAGAAGAATTCCCAGACACCCTTCAGGCAGGTGTTAAACCGGGCGACGGACCGATATTCGGGAACGGGAGTCAAGGTGACGGGTGTCTACGAAGATAAATGGACGGAGGGCAATATTGTATATGATCCGTCTCATCCGGATGCCGATGAGAACGGTTATGTTCATTATCCGAATGTGAGTACGATTACGGAGATGACGAACTTAATCGATGCAAGCCGCGCTTATCAGGCGAATGCGACAGCGTTTGAAGCCAGCAAGAATATCGCGACTACAGGATTAAATATGCTGAACGGCTAGTGAAGAGAATATAATATAAGGGTTTGTGTACGGAGGGAAGAAAATGGCTTTGGATATTACAGAACTTTATAATGTGTCTTCGGGAGCGATTAAAGATGTTGCCAAGACGGCGGCAACCAATAAGCCTGAATCATATGCGGATCAGGGGTTTGACAATCTGTTACATACCGCCATTGACAATCTGGTTACGACGAATGATTATCTGTCGGATGCGGAGAATGAGAAGATCAAATGGGCGCTCGGTGAGACCGAGAACACGCACGACTTAAGTATTGCCTTGCAGAAGGCATCTATAGCTTTGCAGTATACGGTTGCAATCAGGGATAAACTTTTGGATGCTTACAAAGAACTTATCAATATGCAGATCTAGCGGCTGTGGGGAGCAGACGGACGGATTGCTGCGCGCTTTGCGCAGGTAAGGGTATAAGGGAAGACTGAAGGAGAATGAGTTGCTGTGGATAAATTGTTAGAGAAGTTAAAAGAATTGGGAAGTCGGCTGCTGGAATGGTGGAATCGGTTTACGGCGAAACAAAAGACGCTGATCGTAAGCGGGGTCGCTTTGATAATCATAGCGATCGTATTTGTCGTGTCCATGCTGACACAGCCCAAGTATGTATTATTACGGGAGTGTGAAACCACGAAAGAAGCGGCGGAAGTGCGGGATCTGCTGGAAGGCGAGGGTATGACCTACACGGTTTCGGATGACGGTCTTATGATCAGGATCCTTAAGGATCAATTATCCGATGCGAATCTGCTTCTGGGTGCGAATAATATCAAGGCGGCAAGCTACGGAATCGAGAATGTGACGGACGGAAGTTTTTCCACTACGGAATCCGATAAGCAGAAGAAATATGTAGTGTACTTACAGGAATATCTGGCAAAGGACATGATTTCCAAATTTACGGCGGTAAAGAGCGCGGTCGTAAAACTCGATATTCCGGAGGACGGCGGGACACTGCTTGATTCGGGTGCGGAATCTTCCGCATGGGTGCAGCTGGAACTGAAAGATGAGTTTAATACGGACAATGCGGCCTATCTTGCCCGCGCGATCGCAACGGCGATCGGTAATGACACGACGAACAACATCGTGATCACAGACACTGAGGGTAACATGCTGTTTAGCGGTGATGACAATTATACGGTATCCGGAGCCGCCAACGCACAGCTCTCCGTGAAATCAGAGGCGGAGAAGCGGGTAATCAGCGAGGTACGCAAGGTACTGCTCGGTACGAAGGAATTTGACAATGTAGAGGTGGCGACCAATCTGGTGCTTGATTTCTCTACCACCACACAGACGAATCATAATTATTCCGCACCGGACGGCCGGACGGAGGGTATGACCGCACACGAAGATATTTTCAGTGCGGAAAATACAAGCAATGTGGGCGGAATTCCCGGAACGGATTCCAATGATGACGATACTACATATGTGCTGGATGATAACGGTAATTCTTCTTCCACACAGTCTGAGGAGTCGAGGGATTATCTTCCGAATGAGGAGATCATTACGAGAGAGACACCGGCGGGATTGATTGACTACAGTCAGTCTTCGTTGACAGCCTCTTTAATCAAATACAATATTATCAGAGAAGAAGATGTGCGGACTCAGGGCGAGCTGGACGGTGTTACATGGGAAGAATACAAGCTGGCTCATGCAGAACGTACTAAAATGGATGTAGAAGAGGATTTCTATGCGGCGGTTGCCAATGCTACCGGTATTTCAACAGACAGCATTTCGCTGGTGGCTTATAGTGAGAATCTGTTCTTTGATGCAGAAGGCTCTAATATTACGGCAACGGATATCCTGCAGATTATCCTGATTGTTGTGATTCTGGCGCTGCTTGCGTTCGTAGTGCTCAGAAGCATGCGTGGGGAGAAACACGAGAACGAAGAGGAAGAATTGGCAGTCGAGACACTTTTGCAGTCTACACCCGAAACACAGTTAGCGGATATTTCGCTTGAGAATGAGTCGGAGGAGAGAAGGCTGATCAATAAATTCGTGGAAGAGAATCCGGAGGCGGTGGCGAATCTGCTGCGCAACTGGCTGAACGAAGACTGGGGGTAGGATAAATGGCAAAGGCGGCTGAGGAAAAGCTGACAGGCGGAGTCCAGAAAGCGGCAGTTTTATTGATCGCTCTGGGACCGGAGAAATCAGCATCGATCTTTAAACATTTGAAGGAAGAGGAAGTAGAAGAACTGACGCTGGAGATTGCTAATACCAGAAACATCACACCACAGATGAAGGATGATGTGATTAACGAATTTTATCAGATATGTCTGGCACAGCAGTATATTGCGGAAGGCGGCATCAACTATGCGAAGGAAGTTCTGGAGAAGTCGTTTGGTGCCGAGAGGGCTATGGATGTAATCGGCAAGTTGACTGCATCCTTGCAGGTTAAGCCTTTCGAGTTTGTGAGAAAAACAGATGCAACGCAGTTACTTAACTTTATTCAGGATGAGCATCCTCAGACAATTGCCCTGATCTTGTCGTATCTGTCGGCGTCACAGTCTGCGCTCATCTTATCGGCGCTTCCGCCGGACAGACAGGCGGATGTGGCGAAGCGTATTGCCGTCATGGACAGAACCAGCCCGGACGTGATCAAGGAAGTGGAGAAAGTGTTGGAATCGAAAGTGGCATCTTTAGTCAATCAGGATTACACGGTTATCGGTGGCGTGGATGCTGTCGTAGAGATTTTGAATACGGTAGACCGTGGTACAGAGAAACATATCATGGAGACATTGGAGATCGAAGAACCGGAACTTGCGGACGAGATCAGAAAGAAGATGTTCGTCTTCGAGGATATTCTGCTTCTGGACGACAGAGCAATCCAGCGTGTGCTGCGTGATGTGGATAACGGTGATCTGGCGATTGCCCTGAAGGGATCTAATGAAGAGGTACAGACTGCGATCTTTAACAATATGTCCAAGCGTCTCAGCGCTATGATCAAGGAGGACATGGAGTTTATGGGACCTGTACGTATGAAGGACGTAGAGGAAGCACAGCAAAAGATCGTAAATATTATCAGAAAACTGGAAGACTCCGCAGAAATTGTTATCTCCAGAGGTGGAGGTGACGAGATCATTGTCTAGGAATTTGTATAAATCCAGTTGGGTCGTAGTATCCAACGATGAGAAATGTGTAATTGACAGCAATGCCCGCATGGAGAGCAGAATCGAAGAACTGGAGGCACTCAGACAGGCGAGGTTAAATGCGCCTGTGGGCTATGGAGAAGAAGCCGAGGACGGGGAACTGGAATTTGTGAGCGGACTCGGCGGAGAAGAAATTGACGCACTTCTGGCCGATCATGGGGAAGGCGCGGAAGGCGGTATCATCAAGGCGCAGGCACAGGATAAAGGTCCCGATCTTGAGGAAATCAAGGCGCAGGCACAGGAAATGCTCGATGACGCGCAGGCGCAGATCGATGAAATGAGAGAGGCAGCTGTACGGGAGATCGAGATGCAGCGCCGTCAGGCGATAGAGGAAGGCAACAGGCAGGGCTATGACATGGGTCATCAGCAGGCTATGGCCGAGATGGAGGATATGAGACAGGCACTGCTTGTCGAGAAGCGGCAGCTTGAAGAGGAATATGACCGGATGATCGAGAATCTGGAACCGAGATTTATTGATACGATCACGGAGGTGTACAGCCATATTTTCGGTATAGAGCTGGCTGAAAACAGAGATATTCTGGTGCATTTGATCGATGCCACTTTAAGACGGGTGGAGAGCAGCAGAACCTTTATCGTACATGTTTCACGGGAAGATTATCCCTTTGTCAATATGAAGAAGCAGGAACTCACGGAGGGAGCGACTGCCGGTAAAGGCTTGGTGGAGATCATCGAGGATATAGCGCTTGGACAGGGGGCATGCCTGATCGAGACAGACGGCGGTATCTTTGACTGTGGAATTGATACGCAGCTACAGGCGCTGACTAATAAATTGCGGGTGTTGTCTTTTGAAAAATCCAATGATTAATTTTCATAAATACAGTAGAATAGCGGATGATACGTTTTTCAAGAGAATGGGACGTGTCGAGAATGTGGTCGGGCTGACGATCGAGTCCGCCGGTCCGGAAGCTAAGCTTGGGGATCTGTGCAGGATCTTCCCGACGGATGAAGAGTATGAGCCGATCATGGCGGAGGTTGTCGGGTTTAAGGAGCGTAAGACACTGCTCATGCCTTGCGGCAAGACGGATGGCATAGGACTGGGCTGTATCGTGGAGAACACGGGAGAGCCTCTGACGGTGCCTGTCAGCGACGAGCTGCTCGGTAAGGTGCTTGACGGTCTCGGCAGATTGGACGGCGAATATATGAACGGAACGCCTTACAGTGTGGAGGCACTGCCGCCGGATGCCATGAGCAGGAAGATCATCGATGAAGTGCTGCCTTTGGGTGTTAAAGCGATCGACGGCCTTATGACTGTGGGCAAAGGGCAGCGTATCGGCATTTTCGCGGGTTCCGGTGTAGGTAAATCTACTTTGATGGGTATGTTTGCGCGCAATACGAAGGCGGACATTAATGTGATTGCACTGATTGGAGAGCGCGGCAGGGAAGTGCGTGAGTTCATAGAGCGTGACTTAGGCGAGGAGGGCATGAGGCGTTCTGTAGTCGTAGTAGCTACATCCGATAAGGCGGCGTTAGAGAGAAATAAGGCGGCTAAGACAGCCACTGCTATCGCGGAATATTTCAGGGATCAGGGCAAGGATGTACTGCTTATGATGGATTCCCTCACACGTTTTTCCATGGCGCAGAGAGAAATCGGGCTGGCCAGCGGAGAACCGCCCGTATCCAGAGGATATCCGCCCAGCGTTTACTCGGAGATGCCGAAGCTTCTCGAGAGAGCGGGCTGTGCTGAGCGCGGTTCCATTACGGGACTTTATACCGTGCTGGTAGACGGTGATGATATGAATGAGCCGATTACGGATACTGCCAGAAGTATTCTGGACGGTCATATTATGTTGAACCGGAAACTCGCGCATCAGAATCATTATCCTGCGATCGATGTACTGCAGAGTATTTCGAGATGTATGTCACAGATCGTAAATAAAGAGCATAAGGGACTGGCCGGACAGCTTAAGAATGTGCTGGCGACCTATAATGAGGCGGAGGATCTGATCAACATCGGAGCCTATAAGAGCGGCA
The DNA here is from genome assembly GCA_014804355.1 of Lachnospiraceae bacterium. Classification (GTDB taxonomy): domain Bacteria; phylum Bacillota; class Clostridia; order Lachnospirales; family Lachnospiraceae; genus UBA3282. Next base: position 6,566 of record JAAUZY010000032.1, on the reverse strand, counting down.
GCAATCCGAAGATCGACTATGCCATCGCCAAGATCGATGCCGTGAATGAGTTCCTTTTGCAGGATGTAAACGAGAAGTTTGATTATGAGCAGGCTGTAGATATGTTGCGGGAGCTCTTTGCAGAGTAAGGGGTGACCGGTCATGGCGAAGTTTGCATACAGGATGCAGAGTATCCTGAATATCCAGTATCAGTTGGAAAATCAGGCGAAGATGGAACTCGGCAGAGCACAGATGTGGCTGCTTGAGGAGGAAGAGAAGCTGCAGAGGCTGATCGACAGAAAAGAGGCCTATCTGGAAGAAGGCAGGAGGATGCGCAGTGACGCGCTGAGCGTCAATGATTTGAGAGATAACAGAAATGCCATGTTAATCATGGATGAAATGATAGAAGTGCAGCGAGGGCAGGTCGCGTTGGCTGAGGAAGCCGTGGAAGCGGCGAGACTCAAACTGCAGGAGATCATGCAGGAGCGTAAGATGCACGAGAGGCTTAAAGAGAAGGCCTTCGACCAGTTCGTGAAGGAGGAGAATGCCGCGGAGGGCAAGGCGGTGGACGAACTGACCAGTTATACTTACGGACAGCGTGGAAAAGGGGAGTAAGAATGGCGGACGAACTTTTGAATGTCGGGGTGGATACCAAGGCAGAAAAAAAGAGATTAAAAGAAGAACGTAAGAAGATAAAGGAACAGCAGAAAGCCCAGAAGAAGGAAGCGAAGCAGAAAGCCAAGGAAATTTCGGCACAGGAAGCCCAGCTCGCCGAGGACGAGGATCCGGGCGGTGTTTCTGTAGTTTTGGTAACGGTTGTTATTATTATAATCTGGCTGGCGATCCTGTGTCTGCTGATCAAGCTGGATGTGGGCGGATTCGGGTCAGGTGTGCTTGCACCGGTATTGAAGGATGTTCCGGTGATCAACAAGATTCTGCCCGCGGATACGGTGATAACGACGGATGATGAGGAAGCCTACGGAGGTTATACCAGCCTGCGCGAGGCCGTTGACTATATCAGGGAGCTTGAACTGGAGCTCGAGAGAGCACAGTCGGACAGTAATTTGGATTATGAGGAGCTGGAGCAGCTGCGTGCGGAGATTGAACGGTTACAGACTTTCGAGGACGCACAGGTTGAATTCGAGCGGATCAAGACAGAGTTCTATGAGGAAGTTGTCTATGCGGAGAAAGGGCCGGGAGCAGATGCTTATCAGAAGTATTATGAGAGCATGGATCCTGCCATGGCGGAATATCTGTATAAACAGGTGGTAGAGCAGGCGGAGGCGGATGCGGAGATTCAGGATTATGCGCAGGCTTACTCAGAGATGAAACCCAAGGAAGCGGCGGCGATCTTCGAGAGTTTGACAGACGATCTGGATCTTGCGGCCAAGATTCTGTACCAGATGAGCGCCGAGGACCGAGGTAAAATATTGGGTGTTATGGATTCGGAAACGGCAGCCAGGCTGACGAAGATCATGGATCCCGATTCGTAGGGAGTTATATCCGCAGCACTTTAGAAATTGCAGCAACGAGACGATATATATTGCAGCGGCGGAATACGCCGTATGCTTTATATATATGCCGAAAGGCAGGAACCTTGAAAATTGAAGAAAGGAGGAAAGAGTATGACTGTAAACAATGTGAATGCTCTGCTGAACTACACCGCAGGACAGACAGATCCGGCAGGTATGAAGCAGGATGGGCTTGCACAGGACAGCTTCAATCAGGTCATGGCGAAGGTAAGCGATACGATCAGCACTCTGCGGACGGAAGCGGCAGGTAATGCGGTAAATACATCGGCCGCGGTGCAGACGACGGGAGTAGCAGCTACGACTGGGACGGCGGTGTCAAAAGATGCTGCAACTCAGGAAACATCTAAGAAAGCGGATCCCAATTCCGGTAAGACCGGGGATGCAGCCGGACAGAAAGACAATGATAAGATTGCCGAAGCTTCCGGAAACGATAAGCAGTCAGATCAGGCCGTGGAAGAGATTGAAGAAACCGCGAAAGAACTGGTGCAGGAAATTGCGAAAGAGATGGACGTGACACCGGAAGAAGTGGAAGAAGCCATGGCAGTGCTGGGACTTACGGCAGTGCAGTTGTTTGACACCGACAATCTGAAACAGCTTCTGCTCCAGATTACGGGAAACACAGATGAGTTGTCTCTGGTGACCGATGAGGCGCTTTATGGCAATCTTCAAAATCTGCTTGGTGCAGTGGAGGAGAGTCTGGGCAGTCTGGCCGAAGAACTGGGCATGACCGAAGATGAGGTGAACGCACTGATGGAACAGATGATCGCTGATGCCGGTGAAGCTGCGGAGGCGGAAGATATGCCGGAGGTAAATCTGGAAGGCATGAAGGATTATACGGTATCAGTGCAGAAAGACGGCAAGACGGTTCAGGTAAAAGTTACCGTGGATGATGCGAGCGGCAATAAGAGCGTTCAGGAGGAAGTGACAGACACACCGAAGACGGAGGTGCAGACCGGACATAGGACGAGGGAGAGAAATGCTTCTGCGGACAGTGGCAAGGGAGACGGCAGCCATGCAGGCAATGCTTTCTTACAGACCCTGGATAAGGCGATGGAGACAGGCGAGACACCGGAACCCGTTAACGTAGAGTACCGTTCGGTGCAGACGGAAGATATCATGAATCAGATCATGGATTACATGAAGATCAATCTGAAGGCAGAATCGCAGGAGATGGAGTTACAGCTGCATCCCGCAAGCCTGGGTACAGTAGGCGTACAGATCGCTGCGAAAGACGGCGTGATCACGGCACATTTCACGACCCAGAACGAGACAGTCCGCGCAGTCATTGAAACACAACTGATCCAGCTTAAGAATCAGTTCGAAGAGCAGGGGATCAAGGTCGATGCGGTGGAAGTTACGGTTGCGAACCATGCATACGGACAGCAGTTCTCACAGGAACAGGAGAATACGGACGGTAAACAGGGCAAAGCGTCGAAGAGCACCAGACGGATCAATCTGGATGAGCTGGGAGAAGAAGCCGAGCTTGACGAGATGGAAGATTCCGAGCGTATCGCGGTGGAGATGATGCAGGCAAACGGCAGCACGGTAGACTATACTGCTTAGAAGGCAGGGCATGAACGGCAGGAATGAAGGATTAATATGAGAGGAGATGAAGTAAATGGGAGTAGTACAGGAAGTAAAAGACGGTAAATTCGTCGATAACACATCGGCTGCGTCTATGGCGAATGAGAAAGCGAAGAAGACCGGCAATTCCAGTCTGGATAAGGATGCTTTCCTGCAGCTTCTGGTAGCGCAGATGAAGTATCAGGATCCTTTGGAGCCTACGTCCAACACGGAGTATATTTCCCAGTTCGCAACGTTCTCGGAACTCGAGCAGATGCAGAATATGAGCGCGACACTTGAGCTTTCCAGAGCATCCAGTCTGGTAGGACAGACGGTGCTTATGTCGGTAACAGACAGCTCGGGCAGAACGACGACCGTACAGGGTAATGTGGATTTCGTATCATATGAGGGCGGCAAAGCGTATCTTTCCATCGGCGGAGAGTTGTATTCTTTAGACGATCTGGATAAGGTGGCGGATAAGAAATATCTGGATGCATACGCACTGGCGGCAGAATTCCTGAGCATCCTCAATAAGCTTCCCGATGTCAGTCTGCTGACGACGGATGACAAGGAAAGGGTAGACAGACTGGAAGAGATCTACAACGGCATGGACGACTACCAGAAGGGCTTCCTTACGGACGATTATTTCGAGAAAGCGGAAGCATATATTAAGAGAATGAAAGATATCACGCCGAATCCGGACGGTGATGATACATCCAAGACGGACGGATCCGAGGAAAGTTAAGCGCCTAAGGCGGCAGTCATCTCAAGGAGGAGAGAGAATATGAAGATTCAAGGCAATCAATTCCTTTCCATAGAGCAGCTGCAGGATCAATATTTAAAAACAGGCAGACAGCAGGCAGGAGCACCGAAACCGAATACTACGAGCTTTCAGGATATCTTATCCGGCAAGACGGACAGTATCCGGACAGAGGGAGAGGTCAGATTCTCCAAGCATGCAGCCAACCGCCTTAACGACAGGAATATTGAACTGACGAAGGATCAGGTGGAACGCCTGAACATGGGAGCAGCCAAAGCGGGTGCGAAAGGAATCAATGAATCATTAGTCATCGTCGATTCACTGGCGTTTATCGTGAATGTACCGAATCAGACGGTCATCACCGCGATGGATCAAACGGAAACAGACGAAAATGTATTTACCAATATTGACGGAGCCGTAATTATTTAGCCGGACCTTTTACGGAGGCTAATGCCCCTGACTGACAGAGGGGGCAGGCGGTTTCACACAGATATAAGGAGGTCATATCACTATGATGAGATCATTGTTCTCTGGTGTGGCAGGTCTTAGAACACACCAGACAAGAATGGACGTTATCGGTAATAATATTGCCAACGTCAACACAACTGCATATAAATCACAGAACATGGTATTCAGCGATCTGCTGTACCAGACAACACAGGCGGCGTCCGGCGCTAACGCCAACGGACGAGGCGGTATCAACGCCAGACAGATCGGTCTGGGCTCTAAGACAGGCGCGATCTCCACGGCGATCACGACGCAGGGTTCCGCGCAGTCTACGAATAACCCGTGGGATATCATGATCGAGGGCGATTCTTTCTTCATCGTCAACAACGGTTCCGAGAATTTCTTCACAAGAGACGGTTCCTTCACCATAGACGGTGCGGGTAATCTGGTTATGGCGAATACCGGTTTTAAAGTTATGGGATGGCAGGTAGATCCGGAGACCGGTGATATCAGACAGGATGTGGTGTCCGCGCTGCAGGTTATGCATCCGGATAATCTGACTTCCTTACCGGAAGCTACTACGCTTGCATATGTATCCGGTATTCTGGATAAGACGGACACAGCTATCAACAGTACGGCGGGTGCGATCCGTACCTTCCAGATCTTCGATGGACAGGGATATGCGTATACCGTGAAGATGAGTTTCCACGGAATCGGAAGCGAAGATGAATTCCGTGTACAGCTCGATGACATCTTAGACAGCACAGGCGTGTCTCTTGTAAAGAAATATAATCTGAGCAATATCAACCAGATTGCGAATTTCGGCGGAGATAACACAACCAGCAAGACGATGCTTTACAATCCGGACAGCGCAGCAAAACCGCCGGCAGGTCAGAATACTTTTACGGATACATTTAATGTAGAACTGCCTTTTTCCAGTGTTCTGGAAGGATACAGCAATAATGCACTTGTGGTTGCGGCAGGTAAGGATGTTGAGATTACAACCCCGGCGAACGGCGGCACTGTTAACGTAGGTGACACAGTTACAGTAAGCGGTTCCGTAACATTGACCAGAGCACAGTTAGAGTCGGCACCCTATAATTTAAGATATGATGATGCTACCGGTCAGTATTATACCAAACCGGAAACAGGAACGACCGGCGTGCCGGTGGAAAGCAATGATGACTGGACAAAGGCGATCAGCGCCATGGGATTGGAAGGAGTAACGGGCGTAACGGTTACGCCGGTGACGGATGGTGCGGCAGGCGAGATGTCGGTCTCCTTTAATGCTGAGTTTTCGGCAACCCTTGCTGCCACACGTAACGACAAAGTCTTCGGGATCACATTATCGATGCCGAATGATGAGAAAGAAATCTTAAAGCAGGTATATCACGTAGAGGATGGAGACGGCAAGTCCTATACAATCGAGTATATTGCGCCGGACGGATCAGCACAGATCACAGAGAGAACGCAGACGAACGGTATGTCGCTTGTGTTCGACCATGATAAGGGAACTTTCTCCTATATCGGAAACCAGGGCAGCAATACGGCGACGCTTGTCTTTAACACATCCGCCTCTTCTTTGGGCGGAGAGCTTATAGAGCTGACCCAGTTCAGTAATGTGGAGATTGACTTCTCCTCCGTTACAAACAACGGTAACGGCGGTAAGAGTACCTTGGATATCACACCCGGCGGTAAGGGCGGCGATACGATCGGCAAGGGTAGAGCTCCGGGTGAACTGATCGGTATTGAAGTAGGGCAGGACGGCCGGATTACGGGATCGTATTCTAACGGTTTGACGAAACTGTTCGGTCAGATCGCGGTAGCAGAATTTGCGAATCCTTCCGGTCTTTCCAAGGCGGGCGACAACCTGTACTCCGCGACCATGAACTCCGGCGACTTCGACGGTGTCGGTAAGGATATCACGGAGGGCGGCGGTAAGATGACATCCGGCGTACTGGAGATGAGTAACGTGGACCTTTCTTCCGAGTTCACGACAATGATCACCACACAGCGTGGTTTCCAGGCAAACAGCCGTATCATTACCACTTCCGATACGCTGCTGGAAGAACTTGTCAATTTGAAGAGATAAGTGCCGTAAGGCGCATAAACAGAGGGACTTTTCGCATATGCGAAGAGTTCCTCTTCGTGTGTTTTAATATTTGTGCAAGATTTTCAGGGTAACTGCAACACCTCTTGAAATGCCCCAAAGCAACACTTTCTGAGACTTTTGGATGGTGAAAAAGAGAGTGGTTTTGCGTACAGGATGCAGTAAAAAACGCATT